>JBNMIS010000064.1:0-10745 GCA_050873385.1 Bacteroidales bacterium
ATTTTCTCCGTATATCAGTTTGTGATGAAGGCATACATGGAGAAGGACTTCAAGGCGTTGGACGCCGCCAATGCGCATGAGGACGAGGTGGACAACCTGACGGAGAACATGGAGAAGGAGCACCTTCGCCGTTTGTCGGACGGGGTATATTCAGCCAATGTCGGAGCCCAGTACCAGGAACTCGCTTCCGACTCCGAGCGTATCGCCGACCACCTCATCAACGTCGGCAAAACCATCCGCACCCTCATTCGTGATGTTGACAATAAAGATGTATAAACATCAGTTTCGGGTGATAAACAAACGGCTGACTCTCAAAAAAGTCAGCCGTTTGTTGTGAGATATGCATTGTTGCCGGATGGATACTTTCTGCCCGACAGCAATGCTCGTAGTCTTTGTACTGAAAGATATTTTTCGTGCTTATTATCGTAGTTTCTGCATAAAGTGTTCTATATTAACGCAGAAGCGTTCATGTACAGCCGTTGCAACACAAACTCTCTGTTCGTTGTAGGCTTCGATACTGAAGGTGTATTTTCGTCCGTCTTGTTCTGTCAGTTTGGCTGTACATTCTATCCGTTCTCCTATGGCGGAAGCACGCAAGTGTTTTATGTCCATTCTCGTTCCTACGGTCGTATAGCCTTCTTCTATGTTATCAAGCAGTTGGCATGCCGTGTTTTCCATGAAAGCGACTAATGCAGGAGTCGCATATACGGGAAGTGTACCGGAACCCATCGTGAATGCTGTGTTTTCTTCGGTTACGATAGTGGACTGGGTGACTGTCTGTTTCATAACGTGTATCGTATGTATTTGTCTGCAAAGGTAATTTTTCTCATTCATTATGTCAATAGATGGGATTGGAAAAATCGTTCTTTGTATCTGTATAACCCACTTAGGGTGTTTTGCTCCCGATTGTTCTGGACTCCTCTGCTGGTTAGTATTGTCTTCGCAACATATTGTGACTTTCCTGCGACCCCTCATCGAGACCTGAACGATCCCTCGATGAGGGGCCGATGAGATGAAAATGGTACATCGTAAATTGTAAAATTGTAAATAACTTAAACCCTCGACGGGACATCAGAAATAGAACGGCTAAAACCATAGAACGTCTCGAACAACTAGAGCGTCTACAATAAATCACTCATTAGTATTATTAAACAAAAGTCTATGTGCCATCAAATCTGTTCTAGTGGAATTTTGCATGAATCCTCCTTGAGAACCCGATTAACGCTCAATTGGCGGTCATTAACGGAAGCCCCATACCCGACAATATTTCTAATGAGTCTTTTGGGGGCTTTAATGGAAACCCTTTATAGACGCTTCACGCTACTCTCAACGCTATATGCTCAACTAAGGATCCCTTTCTTTGGAAAAAATCGGAGAGCCTTTTGTTTTATCTCTGGACGGTATTGGGAATGGCTATTGGTACGGATTTTGCCATTCAGTGGAATTGTCGTACCTTTGCGAAGTTTATTGGTATAACATTGTTTATATGAAGACAAGAGGAAAAGTTATTTCTGTCATTACCCTGTTGCTGGTCCTCGGGGTGGGTGCATGGTTCTTCTTCAAGTTCTATTTCGTGTTTGGAGAAGGTGTCAAAGCAGGAGAGTTGAATTACCTTACTCACAAAGGTTATGTGTTCAAAACCTATGAGGGAAGACTTATCCAATCGGGGTATAACTCCAAAAACTCAACGGCGACGATTCAGTCCAACGAATTCCGTTTCTCGGTAGAGAATAAACAGGTGGCTGATAGCCTTATGCGCTGCACGGGAAAAACGGTGGAGTTGCACTATAAAGAGTATTTGGGTGCTTTGCCTTGGCGCGGGGTGAGTGAGTTTGTGGTGGACAGCATCATTTCCGTGTCTGCTGCGCCGTCGCCCAATATGCTTTGGTAAGAATTGAGGGGCGCTTGTTGGCTTTGTTGCTGACTTGGTATCGCAATAGATGCCGGGTTGTGCTGCAAGGTGTGCTCGTTTGTCTGTGATACAACATAATAATTATATCTATGGTAAAAGAAAATTTTATTCGCTTGTTTGAAGACTCATTCCGTCAGAACTGGGAGTTGCCGGCTTTTTCCGATTATGGAACCAACAAGACTCTCACGTATGGTGAGGCTGCTGCTGAGGTGGAGAAGTTGCATTTGTTGTTCGGAGTATGTGGGGTGAAAGATGGGGATAAGGTGGCATTGATTGGCAAAAATAGTACGAATTGGGCTGTTGCATATATTGCAACCGTTACCTATGGTGCCGTGATAGTGCCTATTTTGCAGGATTTCAAACCGAATGATATCGTTCATATTGTGAATCATTCAGAATCTGTTCTGTTGTTTTCCGATGAGAATATATGGGATAATTTGGACTTGGATCAGATTCCCGGTGTACGTGCTGTATTCTCTTTGAAGGATTATTCTGCCTTGGCGTTGAAAGAACCTGCGTTGGAAGAAGGGGCGGGTGAAACCTCGGTCGTTCCTCCTTTGAAAGCGGAAGATGTGTCTTGGGAACATATCAACGGACTCTTCCGTCGGAAATATGCTGACGGTTTCCACCAGTATTGTGTCCGCTATGTGGATAAGTCCAACAGCGAGATTGTTTCTCTCAACTATACCAGTGGAACTACAGGCTTTTCCAAGGGGGTTATGACGAGTGGTAATGCATTGGCAAACAATGTGAGATTCGGAATTGCAACCAAGATTATCTATCGGGGAAGTAAGCAGGTATGTTTCCTCCCGTTGGCACACTCTTATGGTTGTGCGTTTGATTTCCTGACCTCGGCATGTATTGGCGGACATACATGGTTCGTTGGGAGAACACCTTCTCCCAAAATCTTGTTGGGGGCGTTTGCGGAAGTAAAGCCTACGGCTATCTTCTCGGTACCCCTTATTATCGAGAAAATCTACAAGAAACAGATACAGCCCATGCTTGACAAGAAACCTATCAGTTGGGTGCTCAAGGTACCTTATTTGGATGATGTGGTTCTCGGACAGATTCGTCAGAAACTGATAAATGCTTTTGGCGGGGAGTTCTGGCATATAATCTTGGGAGGTGCTCCCCTTAATGCCGAAGTGGAAGAGTTCTTCCATCGGCTCAAGTTCCCTTTGGTGGTAGGCTATGGTATGACCGAATGTGCGCCGCTGATTGCCTATGAGTATCCCGATAAGTTTAAGATGGGGTCATGCGGCAAAGCCATAACGGGAATGGAAATAAAGATTGAAAACCCCGATGAAAACGGAGTAGGGGAGATTCTTACTCGCGGCGAGGGACTTATGAGTGGATACTATAAGAATGAGGCGGCCACGAAAGAAGTCTTTACGGAAGACGGATGGCTGCGCACCGGCGACCGCGGTATGTTGGATGAAGAGGGGAATCTTTATATCAAAGGACGTAGCAAGACCATGCTTTTGGGAGCAAGCGGACAAAATATCTATCCTGAAGAGTTGGAGGCGAAGTTGAATAATATGCCTTATGTCATGGAGAGTATTGTCTTGCAGGACGGCGATAAGTTGGTCGCTTTGGTTTGTCCCGATTTCGAGATGGCGGATGCCAATCATTTGGACCACGATGCTCTGGTTGCAGCAATGGAAGAAAACCGCAAGGAACTGAACAAGTTGGTACCTGCCTATGAGAGCGTTTCCCGCATCCGTCTCTTCGGACATGAGTTTGAAAAGACTCCCAAGAAGAGTATCAAGCGTTTCCTCTATACGGCATCTATGGGTGAGTGACAGTGCGAATCGGGCAAGAGGCAGATAATACGGCGTCTTCGCGTGCAGTTATGAATCTTTGTATCGATCAGGGTAATTCCCGTACCAAGGTGGCATTGTTTCGGGAAGAAGACAAACGTCTGATAAAGACGTTTGTCTATAAGTCTTTCTCGTCTTCGGATGCCGAGCGTTTGTTCGCCTTGTATCCTGTCCGTAATTGTATCATCTCGTCGGTCGCCCATACCGATCCGGCGGTCTTGAATGTGCTGAACCGTAAGAGTGGGTACTTCATCCTTTTCGATCACACTACCCCTGTGCCTGTTGTCAATCGTTACGATACACCCCAGACATTGGGGCAGGATCGTCTGGCGGCTGCCGTCGGGGCAAGTGTGCTTTGTCCGGGCGAAAACTTGCTTATTATCGACATCGGTTCGGCCATAACCTATGATTTCCTCAACGGGAAGAATGAATACCTTGGAGGAAATATCGCACCGGGCATAAAAATGCGTCTGACAGTCTTGCACCAGATGACGAAACGGTTGCCTAAGGTGGAGGTCGAAGAAGCGCAACTCCTTCCGCTATTTGGTCGCAACACGCGCGATGCTATTGCCGCAGGGGTTCTGAGGGGGGTAACGTTTGAAGTGAAAGGCTATATGAGGACGATGAAGGAACGTGTTGACCATTGCCAGACGATTCTGACGGGAGGCAATGCGTCTTTCATCTCGCCTAATTTGCAGGGGGAAGTAAGAGTGGAAAAACATTTGGTACTGATCGGACTCAACCGGATTTTGGAATACTGCATGGAAAAAACAAATAATTGCATAAAACCGTGATTGTTATTTTATGGTTTGGCAAACATTTTGTACCTTTGCAAGAGTGTATTCTATCTTCCTTTATGCGTAGTTCGTTGAGATACATATTAGCCGTTATTGCGGTATTCGGAGCGTTTCATCTCAGTATGAATGCGCAGAATGCTACGTCTTCTCCCTATTCCATGTTCGGATATGGCGAGTTGAACGACAACGTGCCGGGAGCCTATCGGGGTATGGGCGGTGTCACAACGGGTATGCGTTCCAAAACGGTCATCAATCCGTCGCAACCCGCTTCTTACAGTTCCATAGACAACACCACTTTCATGTTCGACTTGGCTGCAAGTGCCATGTGGTCTAACTATAGGGATGCATCGGGACAGCGCAACAAAGGCAATGGAAATCTGGAATACTTGACTATGCAGTTCCCTCTGTGGAAGTATATAGGCTTCTCGCTTGGTATAATGCCCTACTCGGCGGTAGGTTATGATATCAAGGATTCTGTCACCAACGTTCTCCATCCTTACAAAAAGAACTATGTGGGCTCGGGTGGAATATCCGAGGTCTATGCGGGTATCTCTTTCAATATCATGGATTGGGTCGCCTTGGGAATGAATGTCTATTATATGTTCGGTGACTTGGAAAACCATAAGTCTCTTTCCTTTACGGAGTCCGGCTTTAATACGGTCTCCCAGGTTTCCACCATGCATGTGAGTGATGTCCGGTTGCGGTATGGCGCACAGTTCTTTCACACGTTTGCCGAGAAGCATACGGTCGTATTGGGAGCCACTTTCGAGAACAGGAGCAAGTTGAACGGAAAGTTCAGCAAGATCGAGACGACAACGGCTGATACGGTGCAGATTTCTCCGTCGGGCTTTGAGTTGCCGATGTCGTGGAGTGTGGGGGCTTCTTACAACTATGCAGGGCGTATGACCTTCGCTGCAGACTATTCCGTGGTTAATTGGGCGAACACTCTCTACTTTGGCAACAGGGGGACATTCCGCGATCGTTCCAAGTTGGCGCTTGGTTTTGAGTATCGTCACGACCCTAACGGGCGTAAGTACGTGGAACGTATGCCGTTCCGTATAGGGTGCTCAATGTCCGATTCTTATTTGAAGAACGTGGGAGCAAAGGAGTTCTCTGTCAGTTTGGGTGTCGGTTTTCCGTTGCGTAATGTGGCTACCGTCATCAATACAATAGTGGAATACGGACACAGAGGAACGCGGGGAACGTTGGAGGAAAACTATCTCAAGTTTACAATCAACGCTTCCGTCTCCGAAAATTGGTTCTTCAAGCGCCGGTTGTAAAAGGACGGGGTGTGGTTGGTTATGCAACCGTGAGTTGATGATAAAGAAGAAAATTTGTGATACTATATATTGTTATTAAAGTCTTGGATATGAATAAAACTGTATTTCAACTGTCAAACGTGGGCAAATGCTTTATGTTGCTTGCCGTTTTCGCTATTCTTCCCGCCTCTGTTTTTGCCAAAGACAACAAGAAAAAAGGTCAGAAGCAGGAGGAGGTCGTTGCAGAAACAACCACTACTCAGGCTGTGGATGAGACGCCTGTTATCACAGAGGAATGTGTTACCAACGTGAGCCTGTTCTCGGAATCTGCAAAGAACAAGCAGTATGCCGATGCCGTTGAACCATGGTATTCCGTGTATAACACCTGTCCCAATGCCAGTGTTGCCATATACGCTTATGGACCTAAAATCATTGCTTGGCAGTTGTCGCAGACAAATAGTGAAGAAGAGAAGGCGAAGTTGCGCAACCTTTTGATGGATGTGTACGACAAACGTATCAAATACTTTGGTGACAATGCCAAATACCCGACTCCATACATACTCGGTCAAAAGGCATTGGACTACTGTGACTACTTCACCGGTGATAGTCTGAAACTCTGTGCCTACCAATGGTTGAAAGAATCTGTCGAGGGCATGGGAACGAAGAGTTCTCTGGAAGTGGTCGGCAAGTTCGCAGAGTTGTCGAATGCTCTGTACAAAGCAGACTCCGAAAAATATGGAGAGCAGTACATCGCCGACTATGGAAAGGTGTCGGAGTTGCTCAGCACCATGAGCGCAGATCCTGCAAACAAGTATGCCGCCTACGCGAAGCAGCGCAAAGACTATATCGACAACATCTTCGCTATATCAGGTGCTGCCGATTGCGGCAAGTTGGACGAATTATACGCTTCCGTTGTGAACAGCAGTTTGCAGGATTTGGATATGCTTACCAAAATCATGAAGTTGTATCATCGTGTGGATTGCGCAGAATCATCGGTGTATTTCACTGCCGCCGAGGCATCGCACAAGTTGAAACCGACGGAGGAGTCCGCTGCGGGATGCGCCAAGATGTGTCTCAAGAAAGAAGACTACCGTGGTGCTATTGAATACTACGAGGAGGCGACCAACTATGCAGAAACCGATGATGCCAAAGCGAACTACCAATATCTGATTGCTTACATCTACGGTTCCAACATAAAGAACTATCCGCTGTCAAGACAGTATGCGCGTAAGTCGTTGGAGTACAAGCCCGACCAAGGCCGTTGCTATCTGCTCATCGGTTCGCTCTATGCATCGAGCAAACCTTATGACGATGCCGTAATGAACAAGACCGTATTCTGGGCTGCCTGTGACAAGTTCGCCAAAGCAAAGCAAGTGGATCCTTCGTGTGCGGAAGAGGCACAACGCCTGATCAATACGTACTCCCAGTACTTCCCTACTACCGAAGAAATCTTCTTCAATGCAGGAAACGGACTGGCAAAGGGCAAAGCGTTTACCGTAGGTGGTTGGATCGGTGAGACAACCGTTTGCCGATAAGCACTTTGTGTACGACAGAGGTACAAGGATAAAGCAAGAAACATTATGACAAGCAAAATGCCATCCTCAGTTCTTAATGTTATGAGAAACAGGGGATGGCATTTCTGTTTGTTGTTACTTTGTTCTTTGCTGGTTGGTTGCAAGAGCAACGACAAAGTGCGTATCGATGCGATTGCAGACCGAAGCCAGATACCTATCCTGGACACCGATTCCGTAAGTACACTGATTTCCGATTCCGGAATAACGCGCTACCGGATAACCGCCACCCAATGGGATATATATGATAAAGCCGTTCCCTCGTATTGGGAGTTTCCGGGGGGTATCTACCTCGAGAAATTCAATGAAGAATATGAGACGGAAGCCTCCCTGAGAGCCGACTATGCCCGGTATGACGATGTGGCGCAGATATGGGAACTTGACGGGAACGTCAAGGCGAAGAACTTGAAAGGTGAGCAGTTTGACACCCAACAGTTGTTCTGGAACCAGCAAACGGGCAGGGTATATTCCGATTCAGCAATCACCGTAACGAGGGAGAATTCCATAATTGTCGGTGTGGGGTTTGAATCAAATCAAGAAATGACCAAGTACACTATTCTGCATCCTCAAGGCGTCTTTCCCATAAAAGATGACCAATGACGCACAAGGTACAGATAGGGAAGGGATGAACCAATTATAAAGAGAAGCGAATCATGAAACTATTGGAAGATAAAGTTGCGCTTATTACTGGTGCAGGACGCGGGATAGGCAAGTCCATCGCATTGTGTTTTGCCGCAGAAGGGTGCGATATAGCGTTTACAGATTTGGAATTGAATGAGGCTGTAAGACATACAGAAGATGAAATCCGTGCGTTAGGCGTTCGAGTAAAGGCTTATGCAAGCAATGCTGCCGACTATGATGCCGCCCATCAGGTGGTGAAAGAAGTGGCAGCAGACTTCGGCAAAATAGACATATTGGTAAACAATGCCGGCATAACAAGAGACGGACTTCTTCTGCGTATGACGGAAAAGCAATGGGACGATGTGCTGACGGTGAATTTGAAGTCAGTTTTCAACTTCACGCACGCTTGCGCACCCATTATGATGAAGCAGCGAAGCGGCAGCATTGTGTCACTTTCTTCCGTCGTGGGCCTATCGGGCAATGCAGGGCAAGCCAATTATTCCGCCAGCAAGGCCGGTATTATAGGTCTGACGAAGTCCGTTGCCAAAGAGTTGGGAAGCCGCGGTATTCGTGCGAACGCCATTGCTCCCGGATTCATTATCAGCGATATGACGGCAGCACTTCCGGAGGATGTGAGGGCTGCATGGGAAAAGAGTATTCCATTGCGGCGCGGCGGAACCACTGAGGAAGTCGCCAAGGTGGCATTATTCTTAGCCTCCGACCTGTCGTCGTATGTAACGGGACAAGTCGTCCATTGCTGCGGAGGCATGAGTTGCTGAGACGTTACAAGGAGTACACAAGGGATTTGTTTCCCTGTATGCATGCATGTGAAATCCGGTATCATGCGATATAAGTTTTGAAAAGCCCCTCTACAAGAGGGGCTTGCTTGTTGTATGGACTTATGAAGAGAATCCACTAAAGTCCATTGTCGTGTGCGTGGCTTCCGTTAATGACCGTCAATTGGTCGTCAATCTTTACTTCATTAAATGCCATAAAAGAGCCATTAAAAGCGTTATTGGACATGGGTTCTCCGTTAATGACCGCCAATTGACCGTTAATCGGGTTCTCAGGGAAGATTCGTGCAAAGTGCCACTGAAGCAGATTTGATGGCACGCAGACTTTTGCTATAATCTGATAAAGGATAATTACATTATAGACGTCCTAGTTGATCGAGAAGTTCTAGAGATTGTATTCATCTGTTTTTCATCTCCCGTTAGAGGGCAAGATATTTGCGATTTGACGATGTACGATGTACCATTTTCATCTCATCGGCTCCTTGTTGATGGGTCGTTCTGGTCTCGTTGAAGTCGGCTAAGGCGGAGCGATTTCTTATGATTATATAAGAGACATGGATGATAATCATTAAAAGACTGTCTAATACATTTAGTAAAGAAAACACTATCTGATAGGAATTACATCTAATAGAACAGATGCAGAACTCGTTTTATTCTTATTGAATACAGTTTAGATACTATTTTACTATTGTGTTGATTGTTAGGTGATAGCAGTAATTAGTGTCGTATATTTTTGCTTATATACAAAAGAATCTATATCTTTGCAGCCGTGAAGTCCACGCTGAGGTGAGCGGGCGGGTATTGTGAATCTGCATTTATTGTTTTCTGTTTCACGCTATGCGGAAAGAAACTTAAATGAAGAGCAATGAAACCCCTTAACACTGATGCTCAGGGTTTCACATTACATAATAAAAGGCGTTTATTGACGCTCTGTTCTGACGAAATGAAACTTCGCAACTTTCTGAAACAATCAGGACTTAGCAACGATAGATGTTCTCGGAATATGAGTATATGTCACTCTCCTAAGGCATCGCATTTTGGTGTTGCCATAGATGGGAGAATTGTACACTTATTGTTCTATAAGTGTATTGTTTTTGCAGAGGAGAGAGTGTATCCTTATATTAGCGTGGACTTCGCGTTGTCGGTTCTATTTTCCAAGGCAATGCGAGAGCCTCTATACGTGGAACGACGACGGTCGGACTCCACGTTTTTTGTTATGTACCTATCCTAACCTGTTTATAATCGCATAGTCGGGAGTTCCTATGCAGAAACAACAAAACAATGAAAAAAATCATGTTATTTGCGTTGGCACTCACTATGGCAGTGCCGTGCACAACCTTCGCTCAGTCGCAGAAAGAGTTGAACAAAGAGCGTAACGAGGTAGTGAAACAGAGTAAGAAAGAACTCAATGCCCGTGTCAGCAAGGCAACCAGAAAGGAAGCCAAGAAACTGAAGAAAGAAGGCTGGCTCGTTTCCACCGGTAGCGCGGAAGACAGTCTTGCCCCGCGCAAAATTATCTACCAAGGACAAGTGTATATTCTTCGTGCAAACACGCTTTATACACTTCTCGGCGATAGGGTGTCTGTTATAAAATAGCACCTGATTAACGGAACAAAATAATAGTGCTGCATTAAAGCAAGGGGCTGCCTGACAAGTGTAGGCAGCCCCTTGTTTTGGGAGAATTATGGAGATTTCTCTTTATTTGGAGGTTGTTCCCATCACGGTGTAAGTGTGGTCGCCGCGTTGAATGAGTATTTGTCCGTCGCGCAGCACTTTGCGGGTTTCCACATTGCCCGTAACATCCGCCTCCGCTATGCCTGTGCCGACAGCCTTCACATCTTGTACCAAGCGGACACTCATTCCGATATTACGCATACTCACAAACATATCGACTCTGTCTGATTCGCATCCCAATTGTTTGGCCTCATTAGCATCATTTGGTGTAGAAGTCCAATAGGAGGCAAAACTATG
>JBNMIS010000065.1:0-10557 GCA_050873385.1 Bacteroidales bacterium
AACTGGTAAACTATTCCTATAATACCCAACAGCAAGGGGAGCATATAATAGACGTTATGCCCTTTGTTCTCGCGAAGTTCCGTAGGGAGAGCATCCTGGTCGCCCAAACGTGCATTGTCAAGAGCAGGTATGCCTGATATCCAATTGCCTTTGTGCAGTTCGCCGTACCCTTGCAGATCGTTTTGCCTGCCTGCAAAGTTCCACATAAAATAGCGCCAATACATATAATTGCACTGATAACGTACAAAGAAGCGCATATTCTCCATGAAGGTAGGCTTGTAATCGGTCTTGGTTTGCCCACAATACTCATAGCGTACCTTTTTGCCCTTGATGTTCGCCCAGTCCTTATAAGCCTGTATATGCCTGCTATCGGGGGAATAGACACGCGGGAAAAGCATGGAAAATTCAGGCTGCATCTTATACGAAGACTTATACCCCGTCACGATATACTTATCCTTCTCACCCTCTGAAGTTTTTGGTGCAGGTGCATATTGCGCATGCCCGACTTCCTCGATAGGAGTGCATATATTGCCCTTCACTTGCAATGCAACAGGCGCATTGTAGGTGGAACCATAGAACAAAGGACGGTCTCCATACTGCTCGCGATTCAAATAGTATTTCAGAGAGAAGACGTTATCCGGCGAGTTCTGATCCATAGGCGTATCGGCACTACTGCGGATAACAATGGTTGCGTAGGAAGAATAGCCTATCAAAATAACCGCCAACATCAAAGACGCTGTGTTCAAGACACGCGGCGAGACATTGATCCGATTCCAGAACAATACCCCTGCCAACAAGGCTATCAACACAACGCCAAGCAAGACATTCTCACCAAAGAAAGGAATGCCCATCAACACCACAGCCGCAATAAACGAGATATTCATTCTCAGTTTGCTCTTTGCCTGATAAGTCTCTACGATTGCCCATACAAGAGCCGCCATCACCAAGATGATGTAGATAATGACACCTGTATTGAACGGACAACCCAACTTATTGACAAACAACAGTTCAAGCCAACATGCCATCTGCACGGAACCGGGGATGATACCGTACAGCACAACCGCCAATATGCCCACCGAACTCAAAAGAGCCAACAAAACACCCTTCCACGAGAATTCATACTTGCGGAAATAGTAAACCAATACCAATGCAGGAATAGTCAATAGATTCAGCAAGTGGACACCTATTGACAACCCCATAAGATATGCTATCAGTATCAGCCAACGGTCGCTTCCCTCTTCATCAGCCTTTTCTTCCCACTTTAGGATCAACCAGAAAACAATAGCGGTAAACAATGACGAGGAGGCATACACTTCACCCTCTACTGCCGAAAACCAAAAGGTATCGCTAAAGGTGTAGACCAATGCACCTACCATTCCGGCACCCAAAACGGCTATTCCCTGCCAGAGTGATACTTCTTTATTGGTACCTACGAACAATTTCTTGGTTAACGCCGTGATCGTCCAGAACAAGAAAAGAATAGTGAAAGCCGATGCCAAGGCCGACATGGCATTCACACACATCGCCACTTTGCTCACGTCGGAAGTAAACAGACTGGCAAAGTGCCCCATCAACATAAAGAACGGTGCTCCGGGTGGGTGTCCCACATCTAGTTTGAAGGCACTCGAAATGAATTCGCCACAATCCCAAAAACTGGCAGTGGGCTCTATCGTCAACAGATACGTCGCTGCAGCCACGGCAAATGCGACCCATCCGAAGACTATATTCCACAATTTGTAATGTTTCATTCTATTTCTAAGAGTTAATTGGTTTTCAGTTTAGTACTTGGACAGAACTATGGAACATAGACTTCCAAGAGACGTGTCTCTGACGAATGAGGCGTCAGTTTGACATCATTGCATGCAGCAGGAAGCAAAACAGTTTCCCCCGTCTGCAATGCAGTATTCCCCAAGTCGGTTTCAACGGAACAACTTCCGCTCAGCAAGCAATATACTACGAAAGAATCCAACGGAGCATAGTCTCGTATAATGCACCTGTCAAAACATAGTAGGTTCGTCACAAAATAGTCGCACGTTACCAGATTGATTGCGCCGTTTGCTTTGGGCATATAATCCACCAAAGGTCGTTTGTTCTCGGAGTAGTCCAGTACATCGAGAGCCTGTTCCAAATGCAATTCTCTCTTGTTGCCGGAAGCATCCCTGCGGTCATAATCATACAAGCGGTAAGTCACATCGCTGGCTTGCTGTATCTCCACCAAACGGACACCTGCCCCTATGGCATGCAACATCCCCGCAGGAATAAAAGCCACATCTCCCCTGCGCACAGGAACAGTGCGGAGAAGATCAGTGAAATGCCCGTTAAAGATGCTTCCTTCCAGTTCTGAACGCTCCACTTCATGCTTGAGTCCCAATGTTAAGGTGGAACCTGGCTCTGCGTCCAAAACATACCACATCTCCGTCTTGCCGGAAGATTGATGTTCTTTCCAGGCAACCTCATCATTGGGGTGCACTTGCAGACTCAGTTTGTCTTCTGCGTCAATCAGTTTAATCAACAAAGGGAAGTAATTGCCGTATTTTTCATAAACATGATCTCCCACCAAGTCACCCATATACACCTCTATCAGTTCCGATAAGTCATTATCTTTCAGCGCACCCGTTGCCACAACAGAAGGTTGATCGTCAAAAGCGGACAACTCCCAACTCTCACCTACGTGATCAGCACCGGACAACTGCTTACCGAACTTCGACAGCGTAGTTCCTCCCCAGATTTTGTCTTTCAGGATGGGTGTAAACTTTAGCGGATACAGCATATACTTCTCTACTATTGCAAACGATATCTCTACTTCACCTGTTTCTTCAATTCAGCCAAATGTTCTTGCCAGCGCCATGCACTCAACAATGTGTCCTCCACGGAGGTCTCTGCGCGCCAGCCTAACACTTCGTTGGCTTTCTTCGGATTGGCCCATACTTTCTCTATATCGCCTGCACGACGGGGAACTATCTCATAGGGAACATCTACGCCGGTCACGCGTTTGAATGTCTCAACAATCTCTAATACGCTCAAGCCGCGTCCCGTACCCAGGTTAAATACCTCAACACGGTCTTCCGACTTTCCTTCCAGCATCCGCTTTACGGCTACCACGTGTGCCTTTGCCAAGTCCACTACATAGATGTAATCGCGTATGCAACTGCCGTCAGGAGTATTGTAATCATCACCGAACACCTTCAGTTCCGGACGAAGCCCTGCAGCCGTCTGAGTAACATAAGGCAGCAGATTCTGAGGCACACCGTTGGGCAGTTCACCTATCAATGCAGACGGGTGTGCGCCGATTGGATTGAAATAGCGCAACAGGATTGCCCTCAGATCTTTGTCCGCATGCGATACATCGCGGATTATCTCTTCATTGATTTGTTTGGTGTTTCCGTATGGAGACAACGCAGGCTTAATTGGAGCGGTCTCATCCACTGGCAACACGTCAGGCTGTCCGTACACGGTGCAACTGGAAGAGAATACTATGTTGCGCACATTGTGTGCTTTCATCAACTCCAATACGGAGATCAGACTGCTGATGTTGTTCCTGTAATACAACAAAGGGTTTTCCACCGACTCGCCCACAGCCTTGCTCGCTGCAAAATGGATAACGGCTTCTATGTCGGTATATTTTTCGAACAAATGGTCCATGCTCGTGTAGTCCATGCAATCAATGTTCTCAAAGTCGGGGCGGACACCTGTTATCTCCTCTATGCCCGACAACACGTCAACATTGGAATTGGACAGATTGTCCACCACTACTACATCATAGCCGCTATTGATCAATTCCACTACGGTATGGCTTCCGATATAGCCTGTTCCGCCTGTAACTAAAATTCTTGCCATTGTATTCTTCTTTTAGAATAGTTTATTGGGATAAACCCCTGCTCCAATCAGTTTCTCTATTTTATCTACAACGCCCTGTCTGTCTTGCGCGTATGTTACTCCGAACCATTTGGCGGGAGTATCAAGCACTTTGCAGGTTGCCTTTCCTGCCACGATCAAGTCGTTCACCACTGTCGGGATATAAAACTCCGATTTCAGTTCCTCTCCGTGCTCCTGCAGGAAACGCTTGAATGCTTCCTCCGAATAACCGAAATACTCGGGAGTAAAGCCCCACATGTTCATGCTTACGGGAGTGTTTTCTTCCAACTCTACCATAGCACCGTTCTCGTCTTTGAATACGATTTTTCCGTCTATGCGCTCGATGGAGGTACGCTCCACAACGTCCGTCAGATAGCCGTTCCCGTCTGTCTTGCAAACTCCGCGGCTCACGCTGCCGTTCTCCGACAAAGTGTTCCCCACTCTGTATCCTGCCATGCAGTAAGCATTCTGCTTGCCTTCAACGCCGAGGAGAAACTCTGCCAGCACTTCAAACGATTCCTTTCCGTAAAAGTCGTCTGCGTTGATAACTGCAAAAGGCTCGTGTATAATATCCTTTGCCATGAGCAAGGCATGATTCGTCCCCCAAGGTTTGCTGCGTTCCTTCGTATAAGAGCAGCCCGTTGGAACTTTGTCTATGGATTGGAAGCATACCTCGCAAGGAACCTTCCCTTCATATTTCTTCAAGACTACACGGCGGAAATCTTCTTCAAAGTCTTTGCGGATAACAAATACAATCTTACCGAAGCCTGCACGGATAGCGTCAAACACGGAGTAATCCATGATGGTTTCACCGTTTGGACCAAGCCCGTCCAATTGTTTCAAACCGCCATAGCGGCTACCCATTCCTGCTGCTAAAACAAATAATGTTGGTTTCATAATCTTAATTATGTTATTTTGTTGTGTGATTATAATCTTACATTCTGCAAAGATACACTTTTTTGCGAAAACCGGCAACATTGTCTCAACTTATCTATGGCAACCGCATCAAAAAAGATTGCATCCGGCTGGTTGTTTGGATATATTACAGATGAAGATCCTGAGGAAAAACCGGATAAGATTATGCGGGTCAGCGGGTCTGCTGTTTCCGGCATTGTGTCGATGTGCCAAAAATGAAGTTGGAAATTCGAATAGCGGAGATACTGCCTGAGCGAAGCGGGTTGTGCCTCCGCCTGAACCGGGGTACACTCTGTTTTGGGCAATGCTCGACATGAAGTCTGCCTCTGAGGGAAGTATGATATAGCCCCTCTCTGAGGGAGTTGGGGAAGTCTCTTTGGTTCCTTTTCTTCCGTTCATGGAAAAGAAAGATACATCTAACTCTCTGGAACATCTCGAACAACTGGGATCTCTATGAACACTCATCTTCTGTTTGATGGATTAGTATGTCTTCTGGACGGCATCTGTATGCCCTCAATATCCCTCTCCTCTAATCTCTATATATCTATCCTCTGACCTCTCTTATCCCTGCCGTGGCTATACTGTGGTTCAGGTATGGTTGCCATGAAACTTTACGACCCCTCGGCGACCCCTCATCGACCCCTGAAGCACCATGCAACGGGAGGATGACAGGACAAAAATATGCGTTGCCCATTGTCCGGTTATAAATGTGTTTATTGCTTCTTGCAGGGTGATACCATTGCCCATCCCGTCTGTTTATCAACTCATGAACTTCCAACGCTCTCCGTTTCTTTCAACAGTCAACTCTGGATTTTCAGAAGAAAGGAGTTCTGACGGAACATAAAAAACACCTTTGGAATGTAATTATCAACTTTTGCTTGCGGGATAAGAAAAAAAATAATACCTTTGTAGCCGGTTTTCTCGAAAGCCTGTCATCAGGTGTTGCGTGGAGAGCCTTTTCTGGAAAGTTGTCTGAGTGGTCGAAAGAGCCGCACTCGAAATGCGGTGTACGCATTACGTCGTACCGGGGGTTCGAATCCCTCACTTTCCGCCCGCGTGGGTTTATATGTTTATGAGGGAATCCCCTGTGACCATTGGTCATAGGGGATTCTTGTTTTCAGAGGATACATTTCTGTCAGGGAAGGGAAAATCCCCTACTCTTTTCTCTGTTTCCTGCTCTTGGCAAGACCCGATATGTCTATGTTGTAGGCAACCCCTATCCGGAATTGGTGAAACGGATAGTCTCGCAAGCCGTACTGGTAAACAAAACTGCACTCCAGGCTCTTGTAATATCCGCTTATGCTGGTCTTCAGCGACATGGGGGCATCGTGGGCGTCAGGGTGGTTCTTATGCTCGTTTTCCCAACCCGTGTAGCCTGAGAACACCTCCTGTATACCGAAATACTTGGTCTTCCACTGCACCATTGCCCCGTACATCACGGCGTCATTCTGCCTGCCGTTGTCCGTTTGCCAGCACAAAAAACCGGCAGATGCCGCCAAGCGCAACTCTTTCAGGAAGTCCGTTTGTCGGAACGGAAACACCTCGCCCACGGTCGCATCAAAGAAATAACCGGGGCTGTCGTAATAGCGTGCTTTGCTGTATCCGCCTCCGCTGGCGGTCTTCACGGCTGCGCGTATTGTTGCATCGGGGATCCATCCGCGATGCCGGAGGACCTGTATATCGGTCGATACATACACATCGCCAGCCTCTTTGCCTCGTATGCACATTGTGTCCTGCAGATATTGTACACGCTGTCTCTCTATGGTGTTCTGATAGTATTCCGTCACGGGCATCCACAGTGTCAGGTTAACCCTGTCTGTAAAAAGAGGGATACGTACATGGAAGCCGAAATCTTCGGTTCGGTCTTTCGCAAACCCGAGGAAATAGTCGCCGTATAGTTCTATGCGCAGCGTATGCGACACCTCTCCCGTGAGCATATCGGGAATAGGAAAGGCGTTGGGCGAGAAATAGTAAGGGGAAATATGAGTCGGTTTCGACAAATCGGCTTGCGTCAGTGGTGTTTGCGCCAACAATGCGCCGCAGGGCAAACAGGCAAAGAGAATGACCACTATGTCTCTGTAGCGTCTCATGCATTCATCAATATCGCCGTATGGCATGCCACCACGCCTGCCGTTTCGGTGCGCAAACGCGACTTGCCCAAGCTTACAGGTACAAAGCCTTTCTCAAAAGCCTCTGCAATCTCTTGTTCCGAAAAGTCCCCCTCCGGACCGATCAACACCGCAACGCCCTGCTCCTCGCTGCCGTCGTGTGCCGACTGCGCATACTTCTCCATTTCGTCTTTCAGTTCCCTCTTGTCCTCTTTGTAGCAGTGGGCTATGTAGCGGTTCCGTTGCACCACCGCCGAAACAAACGTCCTGTAGTCCGTCAGCGGATTCAGTTTCGGCAGATAGGGAGTGAGAGATTGCTTGGCGGCGGAAAGAATAATCTTTTCCAGTCGGTCTTCTCTCACTTGCTTGCGTTCCGAAAAGCGGCACAGCAGAGGAGTAATCTCATCCACCCCTATTTCCGTGCATTTCTCCACCATCCACTCCAGTCGTTCTATGTTCTTCGTGGGAGCAATGGCTATATGCAAATAGAAATTATGGCTGCGTTCCTGTGCTTCCTGGCTGGTTATCTCAAACTCGCAACGCTTTGGATTGGGGTTTGTAATACGTGCATTGTAAGTGTTTCCCTTGCCGTCTGTGAGAAGAATCTCATCTCCTTTGGAGTAACGAAGTACGCGGACGCAATGCCCCGACTCATCTTCGCTGAGATATTGAACCGAATTAATATCGGGTGTATAGAAAAGATACATACCGTATGCCTGCTTAATGTCTCTGCAAAGATACCACATTTTGCCCAATATCCAAACAATATGTACTTCCAGCCTCAATATGCAGGAAGAGGCGGCAATGTGATAAACTCAAAGAATGATAACCGGTGTTACGGCTCATTCGGATATTTTGCGTATCTTTGTCCCTGCTTATCAGACAATAACCCCCTTAAACAAACGGATTCATGAAAACAAACAGAAAAACATCTGCCTCTCTTCTCATACTGATTGCTTTCTTTCTCATAAGTTGCGGTAACCGGCAAGCACCGATGGCGCTGCATTGGGAGATGGGTGCCAACGATATACGCCCGGGCGTGTGCGAGATGTACCTGACCATCACCAACACCTCATCGAAACCATTGACTAACGATGGCTGGACGCTCTACTTTGATTATATATCCGTTCACCCGCTCACAATGACAGCGGACGAGCAGCCCCTGCGGGAAGGCACTGTCGCAGGCGCACTCCTCGAGACGGAGATACAGGCGAGTTACCATTCTATCGTACCTACCGAAGCCTTCACTCCCTTGCAGCCTAACGAGAGCCGCACCTACTGTCTGCGCTACCGTGGCAACGTGATACGCCAGACCTCCATACCCGAGGGCTTCTTCTTGGTGCAGGATGACGGCAAGCCTGTGTCTATCCCGTGTACGTATGAGCCTTTCATACGCCGCGAACAGATGATGCGCGGCATAGAGACGTGGGAGAAAACGCCTTATGCTGACGGAGAGTACGTATTCAAGTACAACGGACTCCCCCTAACCCCCTCAGAGAGGGGGGAGACTGAGCAAGTGCTTCCCCTGTTACCACAACCAAAGAGCATTGTTTATCAGCAGGGTATATGCCATATCGCCCGTGCAGAAGTGCAGGTGCGTACGGATGCAAATATGGTGCCCGAGGGCTACACACTCCGTCTGACGCCCGACACCGTATATATAGAGGCAGGCGATGATGCGGGTGTCTTCTATGCCCGTCAGACACTGGCGCAGTTGGGTGAGCAAGCCCCTTGTGCCGTCATCACAGATTACCCCGACTTGCACCACCGAGGAGTGATGCTCGACATCGTGCGCAACTACTATCCCGCCGACTCCATCAAGCGCGTGATAGACGTGATGGCACAGCAGAAACTGAACGTCCTGCACCTGCACCTCTCTGACGATGAGGCATGGCGATTGGAGATTCCCGGGCTGCCCGAACTGACCGAAGTAGCATCGCGTCGGGGTTACACCACCACCGAAACGGAATGTCTGCTGCCGATGTACTGCGGCGGATGGGATTATACAGACCAATCATCCACAGCCAATGGGTACCTGACACGCGCCCAATACATAGACTTGTTGCGTTATGCGCAGGCACGTTGCATTCGCGTCATACCCGAAATAGACATGCCCGGGCATATGCGTGCGTGCAAGAAAGCCATGCACGGGCTGCTGACCGACAGCACATTGGAGGCACGCCGCTACCTCTCGGCGCAGAACTATACCGACAACGTGATTGCCGTCTCCAATCCGTATGCCATTGAGTTTGTGGACCACGTGATTACCGAGATAGTGAAGATGCACGAGGAGACAGGCTGTCCGCTGACCGTCTTCAATATCGGCGGCGACGAGGTGCCGGCGGGTGCCTTGACGCACGAGGAGCATCAGGCATTTATTGACCAAGTGCTGGCTATATTGGAGCGGCACCACCTGCAGCCTGCAGGCTGGGAGGAGATAGGGCATTTCTGTCCGCCTGAGACACGTGCTATATGCTATTCGTGGCACAACGGCGAGGCAAAACCGTTGGAACTAGCGGAAGCGGGCTACCCCGTGGTATTGGCTGCGGCAAACCGCCTGTACTTTGACTTTGCCTATTGCAATCACCACGAGGAGAAAGGGCTCAACTGGGGCGGATATACCGACGAGTACCGCGCTTTCGATTGGGAGCCCTTGCAGCACCCGAATGTGATAGGTATGAGTGCGCAACTGTGGGGCGAGGTGATACGCTCCTTTGCGCAAGCGGAGTGGCAGTTATATCCCAAGATATTCGGTCTTGCGGAGCGCGCTTGGAATACCCGCAGCCACCTCACACTCAATGAATACAACACGCTTGTGTATGAGACCCTTCTTCCGCGCCTGCACCACGCGGGGCACAACTTCCACATACAGCAACCGGGTATTCATGCCGAGCAGACTGCGGACGGCACCTTGCAGATAACAATGAACAAGGTCATGCAGGGCGGCGAGATATACTACCAAATAGACAATGGTGAGTGGCAATGCTACACCGAGCCCTTCTGTGTGCCGAACAAAACGGCTACCCTGAAAGCATATATCGACTACCTTGACCACACCGGCAATACTACCTGGCTGTGGTTGGATAATGCTCCCATACCCTGACCACCGCAATCTCGTCTTTCCTATCCGTTGGCGGAATTGGTTTTGGGAAAGCAAGTGGCAGCGGGTCAGTAACGTCGGTATTGTGTCGGCGCGTCAAAAATGGAGCGAGGATTTCGAATAGCGGAGATACTGTCTGAGCGAAACGGGTTGTGTCTTCGCCGAAATACGAGCGGGATAATTTTTGGCAACGCCCGACAGGAAGTTTTCCTATAAGTGAAGCCTGATATAGCCCCCTCTTTGAGGGGGGTTGGGGGAGTCCCCCTTGGTTTCTTTTCTTTCGGTCAGGCAAAAGAAAAGAAAGAACTATCCAAATCCCTAGAACCTCTCGAACATCTAGGATTTCTACAACCGCCCGATCTCCTGTTTAACGTGCTAGCATCTCTTATGGACGGCATCTGTATGTTCTTCTAACCCCTATCACCTAATCTATAGTATCTCTATACTGCGGTTTTGATGCAGTTGCCATGACTGGTACAAAATACGATATTGCACAAATAAAAAAAATCACTACCTTTGCATTTCAAACAGACTTTGTGACGGAGGGGTGCGTCCATAGGCTGAATTACATACCACTCC
>JBNMIS010000066.1:0-10236 GCA_050873385.1 Bacteroidales bacterium
GCTGCCGACAATATCGCATTGGTGGGTATTCAGGGTTCTTCCAACGCAGATACCGTAGTGATTGAGCACAACACCGTGGCTATGGCAGAGCAAACCAACAAGGTGACTAATGCTTCGGCTGCTAAGATTTGCCTCATCAAGGCTGTGTCTGCAAAGGCTTCTGTAAAGAACAACTTGGTTGTATCTGGTGAGGCTGGCTTTGCTAACGCATTGGTAAGCCCCGCAGGCATCGTGGAGAACAACGTTTACTGCACCAAGTCGTATGTAGGTGCTACAGAGGAGACCAAAGAGTTTGCTGCTTACAAGGCTGCTGCAGAACCTACCGCTAAGGATGTAGAGACTGTTGAGTTCAAAGACCTTGCTGCTGGTAATCTCGATTTGATTGGTGCATCGGATGGTGACAACAACTTGGGTGTAGCACGCTTGGATGAAGTCTTGACTGACATCTATAATACAGAGCGTCCTGAACTCACTTATGCAGGTGCTTTCGAAGGAACAAAGGCTTTGAAACCTATTGAGACTGGTATGAACAGCATAGAGGAAACTATGAATGTTCAGAAAGTTCTCCGCAATGGTCAAGTCTTGATTCTCCGCGATGGCAAGACCTACAACATGATGGGTCAAATCGTTGAATAAACCGTCAACTGATAGGAGGTTCTCCTCTTGTGAGGAAACCTTGGGACAAAAGAGGGCTGCTCCATGAAAGCAGCCCTCTTTCTATTATATACCTGTTTGCGGAACATCATCCCTCAATGATGGTTCGCGCCTTTTCTGCAATGGCACGCTGTCATTTTTTCAGCACGATAGTCAAGCCGTCCCTCAATGGCAGTATCACTTTCTCTGCCCTGTTGTCTTCTGCTACCATGTCGTTGAATGTTCTCAGCCCAAGTGTTTGCTTGTCTTTGTCGTATTCCGTATCGATGATATGTCCCGACCATAGAGTGTTGTCTGCAAGCAGTATTCCTCCTTTTCGCAGTAACGGAAATGTCAGTTCATAGTATTGGCAATACTCCCTTTTGTCTGCATCCAGAAAGATTAGGTCGAACACCTCACCTTGCAAACTCTCTGCCACTGCCTTCGCGTCACCTATGTGCAGTTCTATTTTTCTTGCCAACTCAGGCTTGAGTGCAAAGTTTTTTCTTATGCGTTCTTCCATTTCATCATTCTTCTCCACCGTATGGAGCATACCGTCCACAGTCAATCCTTCGGCTAAGCATAATGCCGAATAACCCGTAAAAGTCCCTAATTCGAGTATTCGTTTGGGTTTCATCATTTGGCTGATAATGCTGAGCAGACGCCCTTCTACGGCACCGCAAACCATCTGGGGATGTACGGTGTACAGGTTTGTCTCTCTGTATATTTGTTGTAGAGCCTCGTCTTCTCTGCTGCTGTGTTGCTCTATGTACTCTCTCAAATCCATATCTTTTGAAATCTGTTGCCGCAAAGATACTACAATTTTCCCAAACTTGTGTACCTCCGAAAATAGTACTACCTTTGCGCCATAATTCGATTAGGTATGTGGCGTCTTTATGCTATTTTGTCGGCCCTTTTTGCTGCGCTGACTACTATCTTTGCCAAAATTGGGTTGCACAATATCAATTCCGATTTGGCAACAGCAATCCGAACTACCATTATTCTTTTCATTACGTGGGGAATTGTCCTCTTTGGACACAAGTTGGAAGGATTCTCGCAGATTAGTGGGTATACGTGGCTGTTCCTTATTCTTTCAGGGGTCGCTACGGGGCTCAGTTGGCTGTTCTATTTCAAGGCGCTCCAGTTGGGAGACGCCTCGCGTGTAGCACCTATTGACAAGTTGAGTATTGTTATAACTATTCTTTTGGCTTTCATTTTCCTGCATGAGAAGATAACGCTTCGTGTGCTTGTCGGCTCATTGCTTGTCACGGGGGAGTCTTGCTCATGCTATGATGATTCCTCCTCTGTTCTTTCTTCACGTTAAATTCTTTTTGTATGACTTTCTCCGAACTCGGACTTTCTCCTGCGCTAGTCAAGGCTGCCGATGCTTTGGGTTTTCAGCAACCTACGCCTGTCCAGGAAGCCGCTATTCTGTTCTTGCTCGGTGAGCAAGCCGACCTTATGGCTCTCGCTCAGACGGGCACGGGTAAGACCGCTGCATTTGGTTTCCCTCTTTTGCAGTTCTTGAGCGATTCTGTTGATAAGAAATCCGATAATGCCACTCGTGCCCTTCTTCTTGCACCTACGAGGGAACTTTGTCTTCAGATAGCAAACGATTTGAAGCAATACGCTCGTTTTCTTCCTGAGATACATATCGTGGCGGTCTATGGAGGGGAAGATATCCGTAAGCAACTTATGCAACTTGACCGGACGCCGCAAATTATTGTGGCTACGCCGGGACGCTTGCTCGATTTGCTTAGGCGTGGTAAAGTATCGCTTGCTTCCATCGAGTATCTGGTTCTTGATGAAGCGGACGAAATGCTCAATATGGGTTTTCAGGAAGATATAGAGACCATTCTCCGGCAATTGCCGGAAGAACACCGTACAATGCTCTTCTCTGCCACGATGCCTCGTGAGATAGCGCAGATAGGCAAACAATATATGCACAATGCCCGTGAGATTCAGATTGGCGAACGGAATGCAGGCACGGAGAATGTGGAGCATGTCTATTATGTCTGCCGTGCTTCCGACCGCTATCTTGTCTTGAAGCGTATAGTCGACTATAACCCCGATATATATGGTATCATCTTCTGCCGCACAAAAGCCGATACGCAAGAGGTGGCAGAAAAACTCATCAAAGACGGCTACAACGCCGATGCTCTTCATGGAGACCTTACGCAGGTCGCACGCGATAATGTCATGCAGCGTTTCCGTCTCCGTGCGGTTCGTCTTTTGGTGGCTACCGATGTGGCTGCACGGGGATTGGATGTAAATTGTCTCACGCATGTCATCAATTATCAGTTGCCCGACGACCCCGAGGTATATACCCATCGCTCGGGACGGACCGGACGTGCGCAGCAACGGGGTATATCCATCAGTATCTTGCACCAGCGCGAAACGCGCCGTATCCGTAACTTGGAGCGGATGTTGCATCGCGAATTCCACTACCAACCCATCCCTTCGGCTATGGATGTGTGCAAAAAACAACTTTTCTACCAGGTCGGCAAACTGCAGGCAGTGGATACCGGCTTGCTTGATAACTCTGATTTTACTGCCTCTGTCATAGGGGAAGCCATGAAGGTGTTGGATTATCTGCCTAAAGAAGAACTCTTGAAACGGTTCCTTGCCCTTGAGTTCAACCGTTTCCTTTCCTATTACAAGGATGCCAAAGACCTGAACGTGGAGAAACCTTCGCAGGAAAAGAAAAACGACCGGAAAAAAGGACAAAAGACAGCGGAAACACAGGGTAAAAGTCGTATGATACGTCTTAAAATCAATGTCGGAAAACGGGATGGTATGTCTCCCAAACGATTCTTGGGATTGATCAATGAAGTGACCCGCGACCGCTCCATACATGTCGGAAATATCGATATTGCCCAAAACTTTACGTTCTTCGATATCTTCCCCGACCAGCGCCGTAAGTTGGAGAAGGGTTTTGCTGTCTACGAAGATCTCTTCATTCAGGAAGTCAAGGGCAAACGTGCTGTTAAACGCGGATAGGGAAATGAAACCTTTATATTTTGTTAACTGAATTCAGTTGAGATAAAAGTGTTGGCAGATTTGCAACTTCAGGCATTGTGTCGGGTGTCAAAAATGGAGCGGGGATTTTGAAAAGCGGAGATACTGTCTGAGCGAAACGGGTTGTGTCTCCGCCGAAATTCGAGTGACTTGTATTTTTTGCAACGCCCGACACACGGTGACTCATGGTTTGTGTTTGTCATTGTCCCCCTCTTTGAGGGGGGCGGGGGAGTCCCATTGGTTTCTTTTCTTTTGGTCAGGCAAAAGAAAAGAAAAAAGTATCACCTATATAACTATAATTTATCAATGTTTAGAACGTCTAAATCTATTGATTGGATAACTTTAGCCTAATTCCGTAGGCAGATTCTCTATGGCATAATTTTTGCCTTATCTAAAGATAAAGTATAACCAATAAACAGACAAACGTATGATGAAAAAAACATTGGCTATTTTGGCAGCCGTATTGACTTGCTTGACCTCTTGTGCAAGTAAAACCCAGTTGGGGACATTTGCAGAACTTCCCGAAAGTGCACAGACATTTGTTACGACCTATTTCAATGAAGCCGACATTGCATTCATAAAAGTGGAGAAAGAGGGGGTGCACAATGATTATGAGGTGAAGTTAAGTAGTGGAGTGGAGATTGATTTCAATTACAAAGGCGAACTGAAGGAAATCGACTGCAATCTGCAGCCCGTACCGGAAGGTATTGTTCCGCAAGTAATAGTGAACTATGTCTCTGCTCGTTTCGCCGATGCTTTCATTGTGAAGTATGAAATCGACAGGAGAGAACAAAAAGTGAAACTCAACAATTCCTTGGAATTGGAGTTCGATAGGAATGGCAATTTCCTTCGTGTCGACGATTAGTATTGTGTGAGCACGCATAGCCGTGTTCTGGAATGAATATATGTTGCCGTATAGCCTCCTGCCATGATAGCAGGGGGCTGTTTTTGTTTCTGAAAGTGCTCTATATATCCTTGTTTTTGTAATTTGTAGATTGCAAAATGAAGATTTCTTGCCGAAAACTTTGTTCTAGAACATATTTTCTTGTGCGTATGCTTGGAGGTATAGTAAAACTGCCGTACTTTTGCACCGTGTTTTTCATGGTATTAGATTTAAGGTTAAGTAAAGATTGGGTTGTCGGGATGACAACCTTTCTTTTTTTATATGTCTTCTCGTTTTTTCATGCCTCTGGGCATAGTTTTTCTTTGTTGTAATTTGCGTACTTTTTTGTTTCCGTTTTTCTGCTTTCTGGCTTTTCGAAGACTGATGAGTTGGTTAGTGCTGTTTGCCGGTTTATATGTCTTTGTTTGTGCTCAAGAAGATCGATTGGAGAAACTTGCGACTCCTTGTCGAGACCTCAAGCACCCCTCATCGAGATGTCAAAAACAAACCGGCTCAATCCCTCGGACTTCTTGAATATCTAGAATATCTAGAACAACTATCATCCAATGTTTCTTTTGGTCATGCAAAAGAGAAGAAAGGGCTATTTAATGCCCTGGAACTTCTCGGACAACTAGGATTTCTATAACCACTCATCCTGTGTCTAATGAATTAGTAGGTTTTATGGACGGCATCTATAATGCCCTCTCAATCTCTGTTCTCTGTTCTCTAATCCCTAATGACTATATTGTGGTTTTGGTGTGGTTGCCCAGGGCTTCACACGCTCTGTCTTGGAGTTCCCGAATAAAAATACTACCTTTGCGAGGTTGTTATGGCAACTTGGACACGTGGAAGGACGTGTTGCAACGTGCCGGATAATTGTTTGATAAATGGGAATAGGAAATTCCCTCTAAACTCTTAATACAATGGAAAAACCATCTTGTCCTTTTGTTCCTGATTTCCTGCTCGGAATGGCAGGAGGAATACAGTATCTCAAACTGAAACGTGCATCGCAAAATCCTCAAAAGCAAAGCGAACACACGCTGCGTGCTATTCTAGAGTATGCCAAAGATACAGAGTATGGAAAGGAACACCATTTCTCCGAAATACTCGGAGCAAAGTCTGCAACGGAATTGTACCGGCGTTATCAGAAGTACGTAAAGCCGAACGATTATGAAGATCTTCGTGCCTATGTGGAGCGGCATAAACATGGAGAAGAAAACATTCTTTTCCCGGGAAAACCTGTTATGTATGCCACTACATCAGGGACTGCGTCCGAACCCAAATGGATTCCCATCACGGAACGGTATTTGAACAACGTGTATGGCAAGATGACAAAAGTTTGGCTCTTCAACTTCATTAAGAACCGTCCTCGTGTTTTCACGGGTAAAATTGTCTCCATTGTGGGGAAGGTCAAGGAAGGAGAGGCGCCCGATGGCACTTTTTATGGTTCCGTATCGGGAGTGACGCAGCGTGACTGCCCGGGTTTTGTCAAGAAACTCTATGCATCTCCTGCTTCCGTATTCTCTATTGCTGACTATACGGCACGCTACTATACTATTATGCGTATGGGAATCGAACGCAATGTTACTCTCATTGTCACGGCCAATCCTTCTACCATTGTGGAAATGCAAAACAATGTGAATGAGTACTACGACGATTATTGCAACGATATTGAACATGGTACACTGAAGGCGGAACTCAATATACCGCAGTGGATACGCGATGATGTTCAGCCTTACCTCAAACCTGATCCCGAGCGTGCTGCGGAATTGCGTGCATTGAAGGAAAAGTATGGTAAGGTGCTGCCAAAGCATTATTGGCCCAATCTGCAAATCCTCAATACGTGGAAATGCGGAAACACAAAGGTCTATGTCGATAAGTTTAGGGGGTCTTTCCCCGATACCATGCTTCATCAGGAGTTTGGCTATTTTTCTTCCGAGTGCCGCTTCGGTCTTGTTCTCGATGATACCAACAATACGGTTCTTTTCCCGCATTTCCATTTCTATGAGTTCATTGCTGAAGAAGATTTGGAGAAAGAGAACCCGCGTTTCTTGCAGTTGCATGAGTTGCAGCAGGGAAAACGCTATTGTCCCTATGTGACCACATTGGCAGGGCTTTATCGCTATAATATGAACGATTTGGTGGAAGTCGGACCTGCTTTCGGGAAAACGCCTACTGTCCACATGATTCAGAAAGTGAATGGTATAGTCACTATGACGGGTGAGAAACTTCACGAACGGCAGTTTATTGAGGCTGTGCATGAAGCGGAAAAAGTGCTCGATATGCCGACGCGCTTCTTTGTGGGCTTTGCCGATATGGACAAGAGTGCCTATCATTTCTACTATGAGTTCGCCGACCTTTCTACTACGCAGGAGGCTGCGGAATCTTTCAGTAGGAAAGTCGATGAAGCACTGCAACGCATCAATATCGAATACAATGCCAAGCGTGCCTCCTTCCGCGTGAAGGACCCGATCACGCATCGCCTGCAACGCGAGTCCTTCGAAACCTTTAAGGCACAGTGTATTGCCGAAGGGGCACGCGATGGACAGTTCAAAATGAACTTGCTTATGCAGGACGAGAAACGGCACGCCAAATTCAAAAACTTGGTCATTACCGATTAAGCAATGGATCCTGTTTCGGTTGATACGCATTTTTCTGTTCCTGCCGGTGTCCGTTTGCTGGTTTTTGATCTGGATGGGACGCTTTACAATAAGCGGGGATTGCCTCTCCGTTTGGTGTGGGCGTGCCGTCATTCCCTTTCCTTGCTGCTTGCGGAACGAAAAGCCCGTAAGCAACTCAAAGGCGTTTGGTTTGGCAGTGAGGATGCGTTCTATTCGGAATTGTTCGCTGCCATGGCAAAGTCCTGCTCTTCCACGGAGCAACAAGCGGAAGATTGGTACAATTCAGTCTATATGCCTGCTATGGTGGAAACTCTTCGCCGTTGTTGCAAAGCGGATGCCTTTCTTCTTTCTCGGCTTCCTTTGTGGCATGCGGAGGGAATGTGTCTGGCTGTCTATTCCGATTATGGGGAAGTGGAAGCCAAACTTCATGCAGTGGGTATTGTCCCCTCGTTGTTCGATGGGCTTTTCTCTGCTCCTTCGTTGGGAGGTCTCAAGCCGGCTTCTGAGGGACTTTTGGCAGTGCTGCGGCACTTTGGCGTCAACCCTTGCAATGCCCTGATGATAGGTGACCGACCCGATACCGACGGGGCTGTGGCAGAAAATATCGGAGTCAAATATATTCAATACAAAGCAAAGTAAAACTTTTTCATTATGTTGAGCGATAACAAACGATACAAAGACTTGAAGGTGTCAGCAGGTGTCTATATTCCCGATGTGGGAATCAACTATCCCGAAGACAATCCTGTGGAACGTCTCCTCAATGCTCCTAAGGACAGAGAGATTGTGTTCGATGAAAACTATCCCTATCTGGACGATAGCCTTTCTTTCCGTCTTCAAAACTGGTTCGGGTATGTCTTTGTACTGTATGGGGCCCTTATGCCGGTTAATACCATTAAGTATGGCATTCGTTTCCGGGGGCGGGATATTTTGCGAAAATATCGCAGGGAACTCAAAGGTGGGGCTATAACGATTGCCAACCATTGCTATCGCTGGGACGCTCCCGCTGTCTTGCAGGCGGTTCATGCCGGTTATCATACTCGGATCCCCATGTTTGCTGACAATTTCTGCACCAAAGACCATTGGTTCTTGAAGCACGTAGGTGGAATCCCTGTGCCGGATAACATGTCAGCACTCAAGAAGTTCAACGAAGCGTTCGATGAGTTTCACCATCGTGGCTGGTGGTTCCATGTCTTTCCCGAGGCTGCCAATTGGCGTTTCTATAAACCGTTGCGCCCTTTCCGCAAGGGAGCGTTTTCTATGTCATATAAGTATGATATGCCCATTCTTCCGTGTGTAATTACCTATCGCAAGCGCACGGGCATATTCCGTCTCTTTGGAAAGCAGGACGAACCGCTGCTTACGGTCACAATCGGCGAACCCATATTCCCTGATCGTTCTGTTTCTCGCAAAACAGAAGTGGATCGTATGCGGAACGAGGCCCGTCTCCGTATGGAACAAATGGCAGGTATTGAGCATAATACGTGGCCTGTTGTACCAACCGACGAATAGTCTTATGGTAGTTGTTGTAACAGGTGCCTCAAAGGGGATAGGAAAGGCTATGGCATCCTATTTTGCCTCTCGTGGACATAGAGTCTTCGATTTGTCTCGTCATGGCGTATCAGAGGAGAACATAACGCATATTTCTTGCGATGTTACCGATGAGAGTTCTGTGCAGGCTGCCGTGCAATCGGTTTTCTTGCAGGTCTCTGCTGTAGATGTGCTTGTATGCAATGCGGGCTTTGGCATTGCAGGGGCGGTGGAGTGTACGAAGATCGCTGATGCCGTTCGACAGTTCCGTGTCAACTTCTTTGGTGCCTTGTCTGTTGTACAGGCGGTCTTGCCTTCTATGCGTGAGCGACGGCATGGCAGCATTCTCTTGGTATCTTCGGTGGCGGCAGTATTCGCCATTCCTTTCCAGTCTTTCTATTCGGCAAGCAAGGCTGCACTCAATTCTTTGGCTCTCGCACTTCGGAGTGAAGTGGAGGGCTTTGGTATTCAGGTATCGGTTGTGCAATTGGGTGATGTGGCGTCCGACTTCACGTCTTCTCGTAAAACGGATTGGACTGGCGAGGATATATATCCCGATATGCGCTCTTCTATCCGTTCCATGGAGCATGATGAACAAACGGGCATGACGCCGGAATATGTGGCGGAAAGGGTAGGGCGATTGCTCCGGAAGCGTTCTCTCCCTCCTGTTTATACTATCGGGAGAATCTACCGTTTCTTTGTCTTCGTGCAGCGTTTCTTGCCCTTGCGTTTCATTCGCTGGGCGGTGACAAAGATGTATAAGTAAACTCCGCTTATGCGCTTGCTTTCCGCATATTCCGAAGTGCTTTCAGCAGGTTGGGAACATTTGCTCTCGGTCTCTCTTTATGCAACATGGTTTCAGTCTCCCGATGCGTATCGCTTCTTTGCTTCTTTGCAAGGTGAGATGAAGCCCTTTGTCTTTGGAGTGCAGGAGGATGATATATTGGTGGGGGTGGTGGCAGGGTATGTCACCTGTGAACGCAGTGCGCTAAAGCAGTTCTTCACCCGTCGCGCTGTCATCATTGGTGGAGCATTGTTGGATGAACATATCAGTGATGAAGCATTGTCTCTGTTGCTCGCTACCCTTTGCAAACAATTGGGCAGCAAGGCAATATACATCGAACTGCGCAATCTGCACGACTATTCCCGTTGGAAGAATGTGTTTGCAGCACAAGGATTTGACTATCAACCGCACCTGAATTTTCAAGTTGACTGCACAGATAGTGCTGCCGTTTTGGCGCGAATGAAAAGCAACCGCCGCAGGCAAATCCGCAAAGGACTTGTCCACGGCGCATGTATTGCTGAAGCACAATCGGGAAAAGATATTACGGCGTTCTATACCATTCTCCGCGACCTGTATCGGCACAAGGTGAAAACGCCTTTGCCTTCCATTGAGTTTTTCTTGCGGCTATACCACAAGCAATATGCCGCGTTCTTATTGGTAAAATACCAAGGGCGCGTTATCGGCGGTATTGTATGCCCTGTTTTGCAGGGGCGCGCCCTGTACGAGTGGTATGTTTGCGGCTTGGACAGGCAATACAAGCAGCAATACCC
>JBNMIS010000067.1:0-10199 GCA_050873385.1 Bacteroidales bacterium
GGTCTTTATTTGCAGGGAAGCGGTGCTGTACAAGTGTTCCTGAGATGTGGATGTATGATCTTCCAAGTCAGGAGCGTAGAGCAACTCACCGCTTCGGCGTACAGCCACGGGACGGCGTGTCTGCGCAGAGGCGGGATTAACGAACATGAATGGCTGGGTAGGCATAACCCTGGCTGATTCCTGCCTCAGAAAACAGTCGTAGTAAGCAGAGTTGGCATCTTTCTCGTGGAGATAGACATCAGCAGCATGGAGCGAACAAAGCGTATAGTTGCCAATGAGTGCAGCATTACCCTCTTCGGGAGCAGTTGCCATGAGGTCGGCATGCCGGTCTTCGCTATACACGGTTTGTGAACCCGAATGGCTCATCAGAATCAGTTTTCCGGACCAATAATCGTAGCGGTCGGACGGAGTGCAGCCTGTGCAGAATGGGAACTGCAATGCATAGACCTGCCCTTGACGGAAGAGTGTCCCTTCCGTGTCCCTGACCGGTTGCCATTGTTTCTGAACACCACTCTGCGTCTCATCGGACAGAGACCATTCGGAACCGGTGGTGTAGGCATAATAGTCGGCATCCCAAAGATTGGTGCCATCGTAATGCACGAGGGGGTAGATTCCCAATGCATCGGGAGCGTAGTTGTATTGAGTTGTCCACGTCAGGAACAGATCGGAGATGATTTGTTGCAGTGTGGACAGGTTGTGGGCAAGACCGTTGCAAGCAGAGGACAGATGTTCTGCCAAAAGTGCCGCTCTTTCCTGCTGCAGGCGTATTGCTTCGGAGCGCGTAAGACTTTGCAGTTCGGCTTCGGGTATGATTTCAAGCACCTGCACACCGGTGATGTCGAATGGCGGGACAAACGTCGTCCATTGGTCGGCACAGACGGGGAGAATGATATACTGGGCTTGCGTGATACCGGTTGGCGTATTGCCCAAGAGATTGGCAGTGTTCAGGTCAACCCAGTAGAGCAGATTATGATAGAGTGTGTCGGACTCAGCAAGAAAGATGTTTTCCTTGTCGGGAAGGAGCGTTATCCATTCCCGTACGGGACGATCAATGCGGAACGTATAAGATACGGGGGAAGCGGCAGCGTAGGTATCGTTGCCAGGTTGGGTGGCCGTGACGGTAACCTCTCCAGCGGCATGGATAAGCAATGTGCCATCGGAAGCGACTTCTGCAATGCCGGCATCGGAAGATGTGTACGAGACAGGCAAACCTGAACTTGCCACGGCAGTGCATAGAAAAGGATCCGCTGTGGTGAGGTCGGTATCAGTAACGTCCCAAGTGATGGATTGGGGAAGTGCTTTTGTGGAACCGTTGAGTGAGACGGTATGAGTGATTATGCCATTGGTGATGGTGACGGTTCCCGTGTGAGTGCCTTTGCGAGTATGACTACATGTGACGGATATGGCGGCATTGCCATATTTGCCATCAGTCGGGATGGAGACGGTGCTAACGGAAAAGGCATCGTCACCGCTGCAAGTTACCTGAACGGTGCCTGAATTGCACCAATCGAAAGTGAAGGTTTTCGTTTCGGAAGCGGAACCGGCAGCCTGTTCGGAGAATATGAGTGATGAGACAGACGGGGCATCGAGATAGGATGCCATGGTGAGATGCAGGTTGCGGATGTAACGACTTAATGATCCATCTCCCGCACGGACATACAATGTTCTTTGGTCGCGAGGAACCGAATAGGAACCAAACGATTGATACTCTTTAGATAAGTCGCTGTTTCTTATTGTATGGTCTTGTGTTTTGCTTCCATCTGCATTGATGTAAATCTCTCCGTTGACAGAAAGCCAAGTGTATTTGGCTTCCAAACTCAGTTGATCTCCCGGAACAGTGTAGCCGTATTTGTGGATTGTGATGTGCATAGCATGGCATGTACCGTTGTATTCGGTATTATCATAGATTGCATACCAGACGTTATCGTGTTTTTCGCCTTCGCCCAAGGTGTTGATGACTTGGGCACGGAGAGAAACCGCGAGACAGAGAAACAGAGAGAGAATATATAAAGAGAGATGTTTTTTCATACGTTTTGATTGTGATGAGACAGACGTTTTCCATGAAGACAACACAGGATATACCCCAGCAAAAACAGGAACATGACCGCCATGCCATCGCTGACAGGGGCTTTGTACTGTGTTTGATTGCCGTTGTTGAACCACTGCAAAAACTCTTCCCATGTGAGACCGGGCATATCATCTACACCTCCCATGTCGTTGAAGAGTTGTTCCAAAGCATTCATGTCGTAATATTTTACGCCATCGTTGGTATAGAGCCATGCACTGCCTCCATTTGTTTCGAGCCAATCCGCCAACGCTTTGCCTGCTGCTCCTCCCGATGTACCAGAGGGCGGAGCATAACGCTTGCTTTGCGGAGAAGGGACAATATAAGCCGAAGCCGCTTTGTAGCCCAACGAGAGGGACGGCGATTGTGTATAACCGCTCTTGATGCGGTTTGCCTGCGGGCGGGTCGGTACAACATGGCGTCTTCTCACAGAAAAAGAACGGTCATAAGAGTCAGTGAGACACTTGGAGGGAACCACGTAACGAGAGGATGCATGCGGCAGGTTGCTGCATTGCGAACAAGGTCTTTCATTTTGCATGGGGACAAGCAATTGCAGCGAATATTGCTCATTAGCAAGCAGGCGATTGCTCTCAAAAAGGAGAAGTATCGTACATAGAAAACCTATTTGTTTCTTTCCAAGTACCAAAACGATTGCAGACTATTATACCTTAAAAACTGCGCAAAATTAAGGCACTATAATGGTATATGCAAGTATTTACGGTGCGGAAAGGCTGTTTTATTAAGAATGAGATTATCTTTCTTAATAGCAGAGAATTTTGAAAGAAATATATCTTTGCCAGTTAGATAGTGTATCACACCAGTGAATGAAGGTTCTCAGCGATAGCCTTTTGTATGGCGGAAGAGTTGGGGACAAGAGGAAGACGCAATGTATTGCTGATTTTGCCTTGCAGATTCAATACCGTCTTGATCCCGGACGGGTTTCCTTCGGCAAAGAGCAGACCAATGGTTTCGGAATACTTTGCTTGCAGCGATTCCGCTTTTCCGAGGCGATTGTGTACAATCTCGCCAAAGTCGTCCGGAAATGCATTGGAGGCTACGGAAATGAGTCCATCGGCCCCCGCCTTCATCAATGGGAAAGCCAAGGCATCATCGCCAGAGATGACGGAAAAACGCCCTTCTGACAACCGGATGAGACGGCCTATTTGTTCCATATTCCCAGATGCCTCTTTGATCCCCGCAATTTTATCGGGTTGCTGGTTGTAGATCCGCATCACGGTTTCCGGCAGAAGATTGACCCCCGTACGTCCGGGGACATTGTACAAAAGAACCGGCAGCGGAGAGGCAAGAGCCAATGCGGAGAAGTGGCGGAACAGTCCTTCCTGAGACGGCTTGTTGTAGAACGGACAGACACTGAGCAGCGCGCAATAGCCACGCAGGTCGGCCGTCTGGACATCATGAACGAGTTGAGTTGTATTGTTACTGCCCAATCCGAGTACCAAAGGCAGTCGACCAGCCACATGGTTGCGAATAAAAAGAGAGACTGCGTTCCGTTCGTCGGGAGTGAGGGTGGCACTCTCGGCCGTCGTTCCCAAGACAACCAAATAATCGACTCCGCCCTCTATCTGCGATTCGATGAGCCGAGAAAGGGAAGGATAGTCGATATTACCATCGGGAAGAAAAGGTGTGACGAGGGCCGTGCCCAATCCACTATAAGGCCGTTTATTCATGATTGCGGTGTGATATGTTTCAGATAATAAAGTATTTGCCGGAGCAGAAAGTCTGCATTGGAATCATTTGGCAGTTGAATCATGAAATCCAATGCTTTGTTTTTCCCATTGAAAACAGGCTGGCCGGTTTTTCCTGCTTTGAAATCAGCGGTGGCAAGAAGTGTTATCCACTGTGTGTGGAGCATAGGAAAATCGGTGAGGTCGAGGAGCAAATCGTAGTGCAAACCGAGTATTTGTTGCAGTGATTTGCGGGGCTTGCCGAAGAAAGTGAATTCTTTTTTCGTGATTACAATGCAGGCAGGATCGGACGATGGGTTTGCCGGTTTGCAGTTAGCGTAACGGAGTACGGTCAGTTTTTTTTCTGCTGCGCGTAATTCTGACACAGGCTTGGTCAGTGAAAACCAATCTTTTTCGTTACAGACCAGCAGGATACGAGTACAATTGTTAAAATCGGGGAAAGCGGTTGCTTTATGCGGTCGTTTGCACAGTGCGTATTGATAGAGCCACTTATTGATGAACATGGTGATGAAACGTTAGGATTGAACCATTCGCAGGAACTCGTCCTCGGAGCAGAGCGGGATGTCGAGTTCCCTGGCTTTCTGCAATTTCTGCGGTCCCATGTTGTCTCCTGCAAGTATGAAACTCGTCTTCTTAGAGACCGAACCGACATTCTTTCCGCCGTTGTCTTCGACCATCTGTTTGAGTTGTTCCCTTGAAAAACGGCTGAAAGTACCCGATATGACGATGTTTTTACCTTCCAAGACTGTCGTTTTCGGGGTATGTTCTCCGGCAGCACTCTCCAACTGAACACCTGCGGTGCGTAGTTGTTCAATCAAGGTCAGATGGTCGGCACGTGACATCCACTCGCAAATGCTGTCGGCAATCTGGGGACCTACATCCTCCACCTGCATGAGTTGTTCTTTGGATGCCATCCTAAGAGCCTCGAAACATGGAAAAGCGCGCGCCAATTTTTTAGCGGTAGTTTCTCCAACAAAGCGAATCCCGAGTGCAAAAAGGACCCTGTTCCACGGAATGCTTTTGGAAGCGGCTATACCATCCAAGATGTTCCTGGCACCTTTACTCTGGAAGCCGTCCTGCGCAAGAAGGTCTTCCAACGTGAGACTATAGAGATCCGCTACCGTGCGTAGCAATCCTGCGTTGTAGAGTTGGTCAATGGTTTCTCTTCCGATGCCGTCGATATTCATAGCCTTACGCGATACGAAATGCTCTATCTTGCCCTTAATCTGCGGCGGGCACCCGTCTTCGTTGGGACAATACCAAGCCGCCTCCTCTTCGTTGCGGACAAGAGGTGTTCCGCACTCCGGACAGACGTGTATGAACTCTACGGGTGCGGCATCCGACAGACGTTTGTCGTGTACGACAGCGGTAATCTTCGGGATAATTTCGCCTCCTTTTTCCACCCAGACCGTATCGCCCGTATGCAATCCGAGGGCTTGCATGAAATCGGCATTATGGAGCGTGGCGCGGCGGACAACCGTTCCAGACAATTGTACGGGCGTCATATTGGCAACGGGGGTGACGATACCCGTCCGCCCGACCTGATAGGTGACCGCCAACAATTTGCTCTGCTGTTTTTCGGGCTGGAACTTATAGGCTATCGCCCAACGAGGACATTTAGCCGTAAAGCCGAGTTGCTGCTGTTGGTGCAGGTCGTTCACTTTCAACACAACGCCATCGGTGGCAACCGGCAGAGACTTGCGAGCAGTGTCCCAATGGCTGATAAACGCAAGGACCTCGTCCAACGTGCTGCAGCAAGTGATGGCATCGGAAACCTGAAATCCCCATTCTTTGACTTTCATGAGATTGTCATAGTGGGTAGAAGCCGGCAGTTGTCCGCCTAAAAGATAGTACAGGTATGCGTCCAGACCACGCCGTGCCACTTCGCCGCTGTCCTGCAACTTCAGTGTTCCCGAAGCAGCGTTCCGGGGGTTGGCGAAGAGAGGTTCTTCCTGTTCTTCGCGCTCTTTGTTGAGCCGTTCGAAGGAGGTCCATGGCATGAGAACCTCTCCCCGCAGTTCGAACTCCTGCGGTATTCCGCTGTGCGTGATAACCCGAGGTATGGAGGGAATGGTAAGTATGTTTTGCAACACATCGTCACCGCGTACGCCGTCGCCGCGCGTCAGAGCATGGATGAGCGTGCCATTTTTGTACCAGAGGGAGATGCTCAGTCCGTCGTATTTGAGTTCGGCAACAATTTGCGGCGACGAGCCCAGTTCTTTGCAGACACGTGCGTACCAAGTCTGCACATCCTCGGGCGAATAGGTGTTTTGCAAAGAGAGCATGGGGTAACGGTGTTCCATCTGGCGGAACCCGTTTCCTTTCTTGAGATCGGAACCTACTTGCTGCGTGGGGGACTTAGGGTCGAACAATTCAGGATACCTGGCTTCCAAGTCTTGCAGCCGGTGCATCTTGATGTCGAACTCTTTGTCGGAAATGGCGGGTGCGTTGAGTACGTAGTAACGATAGTTCTGCTCCGTCAGTTCCTGACGCAGTCGTTCCAACTCCTGCTTCTCGGCAGTGGCCGTTCCGGAGGTTTCTGCATTGGTGCCGGTATTGAATAAGTCCAGTTGCATAGGCTTGTTACGGAATAAACAATTTCACTTGTTTGACAGTGTTTTCCACATAGATGTCCAAGATATAGAAGCCTTTTGTGGTACTCATGTCGAGCGTGTAGTCCGCTTGTGTGATGTTGCCCTGCGTAAGCAGTGTACCCATGATGTTGTAGATACGATAGTATCCTCCCATTGCGTTGTCGATATGCAATTGCTCGTCAATCAGTTCCACTTGGCAACGTTCCGCATTGCTATCAGCGTTCGTGCCGAGGTCTTTTCCGAGTGCCAGTCCTACCAGAACAGGGTCGTGGTCACTGCTGCGGAACATGGTCTGGTCGGAAGATTTGTCGTAGGTAAAGGAGTCGTGCTCATCGGAATTGATATGGTAGGCTTGCATTCCTGTAATCTGTTTGAGCAGCGTGGAGTTGGCAATGGCATGGTCGAGGTACCCCGCTTGATCATGGAAGACATAACTATAGGAAGTGTCTGCATGGAAATAGCGGTGAAGATCGGTCATTCCATTATCCGTGAAGACCCGAATGGGGTCTTCCTTTGCATAGGCATTGAGGTCGCCCATGATGAGGATGTCTTCGTCGCCGTAGTAGTTTTTCCGGTTGTTGTAGGATGCCAAGACAGATTGCGCTTCCCGCACGCGCGAGGCATTGAATGTTCCTTGTCCGTCTCCCTGGTCGGCATCGTCTCCGGTACCTGTTCCCGATTTTGCCTTAAAGTGGTTGAGGGAGAATATGAAACGTTCTCCAGAGGCTAAATCGGTAAACGCTATGAGTTTTTTGCGATGCGACACTCCTGTCTCGTTGTTATAGATGTCTCCATAGGGTGCCACTTTATCGGAACAATAGATGTACCCTGATTTTGTATAACTTCCATAGGCACTACCTCCGTCATCGATATAACGATAATTGCGCCCTGTGGCGGCAGTGAGGGACGCCGCCAGTTTTTTCAAAGCAGATTGCCCTTGCTCAATTTCCACAAAACCGTAGATGTCGGCCTTGATATGCTCAAGGGCATCCATTATTTTGGTGTGCTGGCGCTGTGACTCGGAACTGTTGCCGGGTCCAAATCCCGTGCCGATATTATCCACCAGATAGTACTCCAAATTGAAAGCACACACCAACAACGTATGTTTTCCGAGCATATCCACGGACGGACAGCCTGCCTGCATATCATCGCGAGAGTTTCCTACAAAGCGGGGTTCATCGACCAAAGTCCAACGATTGGCACTATTGATACGGACGGTGAGTCCTTCCATTTTTTCCCCCATACGATGGTAGTCGCTGATACCCGACAGTGTGACTTCTGCAGAGGGGTTTGCGCTGACGATGGTGGTATATTCCAGAGAACCGGGAACGGCTTGATTGGTAGGGGAGAAAATACGGCGGGGGGCAACCGTATATGAACCGTTGCGGTAGGAATAGTTGTTGCAGATATAGAAAGGCACATCGAAGCGTACGGTTTGACCGATATATCGGGTGACGTCGCCAGTTGACCAATCCGACGGATCGGCTATATGTACCACGGTCTGTCCCTGGAGGCTCCAACCGAAAAAGACAAAAAGGCACAGCGGTATAATCAGTTTCTTCATATTTGTTCGAAATGTGAGGTCATTGCGCAAAGGTATATCTTTTTGCGGAGAATGGCAACATTCTGCAAACAGAAAAGACTGTCTCCGCTAAAAGACAGTCTTTTGTAGTCCGTATATGCATCCGAAGCGGATGCAGGAATTCGTTCGTCCTTATCTTATTTGTGAATGGCACCACTCGGGCATACATCTGCGCAAGTGCCGCACTCAGAGCATAAATCGGGGTTGATGGAATAGATGTCACCTTCAGAGATGGCGCCCATCGGGCATTCATCGATACAAGTACCGCAGGCAATGCAGTCTTCGGAAATTACGTAAGCCATAATAATTGTTTATTAGTTAGTTATTGTATTTGTTTTGAAGTTTGTCGGTTCAATTCTTTTCATAGAAAAAGAGTCGGGGCAAAGTTACGGCAAGTTTCTTGATTTTGCAAATTATTTGCGAATCTTCTCGGGATTCCGTTTTGCAAAATCAGCCCATCCCTTGTATTTGACATCACCCAGAGGGCTTCCGAGTTGCAGATAGTGGCAATAGGCAATGGCAAGTGCGTCGGTGGCATCCAACTTTTTAGGCATATCGCTTTCGGGGATATGAAGAAAGCGTTGCAACATACCTGCGACCTGTTCCTTCGAGGCATGTCCGTTCCCCGTAATAGCCATTTTGATTTTCATGGGAGAATACTCGTTGACCGGCAAATCTCTGGAAAGGCATGCGGCAATAGCCACTCCCTGACCATGTGCCAACTTGAGCATGGTCTGTATATTTTTATCCACGAATTGCGTCTCGATTGCCATTTCGGACGGGGAAAAGCGGTCAATAATCTCTTGCAGGAAAAAGAAAATGCGTTGCAGGCGTGCGTAGTGGTCGTCCATCTTGTGCAGGTCGAGAACGCCCATCTCCACCAAAGCCGTGCGCATTCCATTTGTCTGCAAAACGGCGTAGCCCATGAAATTGGTTCCAGGGTCGATGCCCAAGATCCTGTGTTGCGGAACGAGATGATCTTGCATGGCGGCGTGTTATTGTTTTCCGCGGAACGAGAGAAACACGGTGAGAACGCAATAAAGCACAATCATCACCACCCAACCATTGTTTTTCATCCACATCAACCCTGCCGCGATGACGAGGACGAGGGAGCAGAGAAAGTAGAGACGGTGCAGACGGCTAATACGTATGTCTTCCGATTTGTTTTGCAGAGCATACGCAAATGCTTGCGCCACTGCCAACAGAGTTCCAACGGCAAAAGGATAGAATCCTGACGGATGATCGGTCGCGACAAGCAGCGTTCCTGCGAAGAGGAGAACCGCATAGGAGACAATCCACAGATTATGTATGTTTTCTTTAGTCATCTTCTTCAATGAGATATACGTCTTCGTTGTCAGCATGCATATAGTATTGCTCCCGAGCGAACCGTTCCCTGTTCTCGGGACTCTCTTCGAGCGTTTGAATGGCATCCTTGTAATAGTCGATTTTCTTCTGATAGCCGGACAATTCCTTCTGCAGTTTGCTGATCTGCCGATCGCGCTGTATCCTGTTAATCAGGCTTTGCTCGCCGCAACATACCAGAATGACCGCCGCAACAAGGCACGTTATGGCATACTTGTTGAGCAGATAATGTTTGCTTTTTGTCAGAAGTGTTTTGAAATCCATTGCTTACAGCGGCGACTAAAACGCCACACCGCAAAGGTACAAAATGTTTTTGAAGGTGCAAAGAGGAAGTCTTTCCTTCCGTTGAGACCGGCTTCAGGGGTCGATGAGGGGTCGGAGGAAGCGGGTACAGACTTCCCCAACCCCTCCAAAGGAGGGGCTAACATGATTCAACATGCAACATACAGGAAAACAATATACAAACCATGTGTCGGAATTTGATTCAATTATTTGTATGGAGTGCGCAAAAGATGAACGCTGACTTATATGATTTGAAACCCGACACGATGCCGGATGTTACTGACCCAACAACCCGCATGGTAGAACTTGGTTTCTCCTTCGGGGCTTCCATTCGGGAAATATCCTGAGCACTAATTCATTCCGATGCGGTTGCCTTGTGCCCGACGCAGGGCAACCGCACCAAAACTACAGTATAGTCACCGTAAAGATTAGATAATAAAGATCGGAAGAACATACAGATGCCATCTATAAACATAATACCCCATCAAACAGAAGAACTAACAAGGTTTTATGACAAATAGCCCTTTCCTTTCTTTTGCATGACCAAAAGAAAGGAAACCAATGGGACTCCCCCGACCCCCTACAGAGGGGGCTATGTCAGACTTCAC
>JBNMIS010000068.1:0-9746 GCA_050873385.1 Bacteroidales bacterium
AGGCATCCTGGTAGGTGGCACCCTCCGCTTTTGTTACACGGTAGTAGTAGGTTTCATTACCTGCTTTTGGCAGATGTGTCACCCATTCAGGCATTCCCAATGCCCATGATGACACGGGCATCAGGAATGCTGCCAGAGCAATTACCGGAGGTCTTCGCTAACCTATCAAAAACTATAAACAACAATGAAACCTACGCCGATATGACAACCCGCCTGCCAAGAACCGGCAGGGTGGAGTATGAACGTCATACCCGTAGGCATCTATTGCTTACTTTGTGTAGGTTTTTGATACAAATAAGGTTGCGAATCTTTCCAGTATCTACAACAAAGCGTCAATAAACGCCTTTTCAAACTATGTAATGAATCCCTCTAACCCTCAACCAAACCATGCATCGGAACAGTCTTCCACTTGTATCGGAGTCTGTTCCCCCGCAAATTGATTGCTTCGGCGCAGATAGAATTCCGTGAAAAGAGCGGTCGTGAGAATATATTTCACATCCCACTCATTTCCGTAGCAAAGGTATAAAAATTTTTGAGAAGTACAAAATATACGCAGACGTGTCACAGGGCAACCGCACCAAAACCGCAGTACAGTCACAATAGGGAGTAGAGAGTAGAGCGTATGGAGCAGAGATTAAAGATTGAGAGAGCATTATAGACGCTGTCCATAAGACCTACTAATCCGTTAAACGCAGGAGGGGTATTTATAGACATCCTAGTTGTTCGAGATGCCCTAGGAGCGCGGTCTTTTTGTTTATGGGATCTCTGCGAGAGGTTGATCAGGAGTCGATGAGGGTCGGTCAAGAGTCTGCCAAGGGTTAACGAGAGGTGCTTCAGGTCGGCTTGAGGGGTCGTGGAAATTATGCAGCAACAAACTATCCTTATACAATATACATACTACCTCTATACCACAAGTCATTAAATCTCTATCGCCAGTTATACAATGTCAATGAATGAAGTCTCCATGTATTTACATTCCTGGAGGGGGACCCATGGGAGGCATACCGCCGGGTTTGCCCGGTTGATTGCCACTTTCAATCATCTCCTGCATTCTGCCGCCCATACCCGATGCCTTGAGATTACCCATCTTGTTGAGTTTGTAGGTGAAGGTCAGCATAAAATAGGTGGGCAAGGTATTGTACTTGGCATACTGTACCGCATTGTCGCTAATGACCTGCACTATATTCTTCTTCTGATGCAAGATGTCGTAGACTTGCAGCGACAAGGTGGAATTGCGCCAACTCTTCTCCAACGAAGCGTTGAGAATAATCTCGTTGACATTATCAAGCCTGTAACCATAACGCGCCGTGTATCCGCAATCGGCGGCAATGTTCCACGACTTGGGCAAATGGAACTCCACATCTCCCGTTACGCCCCAATTGAAGACATTGCTCGTGCTGTTGGCAACGGTCGAGTTGCGGGTGCGACTATATGTGCCGTTGGTCCGCAGCCCGATGTCCACAAAACTATGCGTGAACCGCAGGGAGAGGTCTTCGCAGACCTGCAGGTTGCCCGTGAAAGAGGCATCGCCAAGCGGCAGACGGTTTTCTTCAATCAACTGCGCAATGAGGGCGGCATCCTGCTGCCGAAGCGTGTATGCCACACGCTGATTATAGGAGACCATAGTCCGCGTGTTGAACTGAAGCATCTTCTGTGCAAAAGGTGTGTTATACATCAGGTCGGCACTGATATTCCAAGGAATGACATCGGCATTGACCGTCTGTTGGTAACGCTTACCGGTTTCATCGTAAACGGTATTCCCCACCAAGGCGTTTTGCGTGAGCGAGCCACGGATACCGGTCATGACAGAGGAGAACCTATCTTGATTGAAGCGTGAATACATCGCCATAAACCGGTGCTGGAAAGCAGGGCGGAGGGAGAGGTTTCCGACCGTCTCGTTCATGGCATCGGAGTTGTTACGGACGGGTTCCATCTGCGTGATAGTGGGTTGTGAGATACGTCCGCGATAGCGAATACGGGCGAACTCTTTCTTCCCGAATTTGTAACGGAAATTGACACTTGGCGAGGCGTTCCACGTATTGATGAGCGTATCCCGCGCAAGGACACCGCCATAGAAAGTGGTTGAATGCGTCTGGGAGGCAATCACGCGCGCACCTACCGTGAGGTCGCTACGCTGTGTGAGCCAGCGATAGTTAAGTTCCAAACGTTCCGTATAGAGATTGTTGTTCAGTTGGTTACTATAGAGGCTATCGTATTCATAGACCTTGTCCCCTGACAGGGAATAGTCGGCAGAATATTGGTTTTTCAGAGAGTTACGGTTGCTTCCCGTGAACCGTGCCGCAATCTCCAGAAGATGATTGGTCTTGTAGATGGGTTCGACATAGGATGCATGGATATAGTAAGAAGCATTGCCGCTGTTGGATTCAGTGAATTGATCAACCAAAGCACTATTAGAGAGACGGTCGAAAGCATAGGTCTCCTGATAGCCACGGTTGTCGGTATATTCGATGTTTCCGGTAAGTGTGACAGACCTGCCGGGGCGGGAGAACTTGTGATTGTAGGTCATCTTCAGCCGCGCACTGATTTCACGTGTAGAGTCCAGAGAGGTCTGACGGCCGTCACTCAGCAGGTTGTCGCCCTGATAGTTGCTATATTCCTCCGAGCCGACTTTTTTCTGCCCCGTATATGAGAGCCTCGGTTGCAATATAATCTTGTTGACGCTGTCGATTTGATACTGCATCTCCAAGCGCACATTGGCATCGTAGATGTCGGACAACTGCTGTGCCGTGTCGGCGTTGAGGTAGGTGTAATCCTCGGTATAGGATTCCTTTTTCGTCTCGGAACGGGTATCGTTGTGTGAATGGCTGAACGCCGCATCTCCGCCGAGAAGAAGTTCAGTCTTGGCGTCTTTCGGGGTGATTTTACCGTTGAGGTCAATGTTCGTATTGACACCCAAATTCTCGCTGCGTGTTATGCCGGCATTGGCGTCCTGCCCGAAGTTTCCCCGCCCCCGCTGCATACGAATCTCGTTGGTATTGTTGGCACTGCCGAGGATTGTGGTCTGGCTCTCTCCCAACAGAAGATTGGTGAAGATGTTGGCATTGTAGCGGAAATCATCGTCAAAGAAATGCTTTGTGCGATCGGAGGCGGCGGCACCGTATTCCCTGTCTCCATAATTGAACCAGCCTTCGTTTCCGGTGACCATATCGGCACCCAACCCTCCCGTGTACTTTCCGAAGACACCTTTTTTCCTATCCGCCTTGAGCGTCAGGTTGATGATATGTTCCGTGTCGTCGTCTTCAAATCCCGTGAGTTTGGCAGTCTCGGACTTTTCATCAATGACCTGTATCTTTTCAATCATCTCCGCCGGAATGTTCTTGGTAGCCGACTGGACGTCGTTTCCGAAGAACTTCTTGCCATCGATACGCACGGCAGTGATGGTCTCTCCATTGACGGTGACGTTGCCTTGCTGATCCACCTGGACACCGTTCATCTTCTTGAGCAGGTCCTCAACCATAGCGTTCTCATTGACTTTGTAGGCAGCCGTATTATACTCGATGGTATCTCCCTTGACGGTCATTTCTGCGGCACGCCCTTGTACACTGACCTCCGCCAGATGCATGACCTCCTCTTTCAGCGTAATGGTACGCAACGAGATGTCTTTACCCGCCACGGCGACGGGCTGTATATACTCATAATATCCTACGGAACTGACGATTAGTTTATAGTTGCCGTCGCGCACATTGGCGATAGCGAATCTGCCGTCCATATCGGTTTGCAATCCATGTACGAGGGTGGAATCTCCACGGGAATAAGCGAACAAACGAATGGTTGCCATCTCCACCGGTTCTCCGCTTGTCCTGTCAATCACTTTTCCTGTCAGATTGTGTTGGCTATAGGCATATATGCTGATAAAGAGTAATAAAAAAGTGAGTATTTGTTTCATTATGAGATGCGATTTGCCGGTATGGTGGCAATAATTATGCCAAAAAAACGGGAATAACTTGTATCCGGCAAAAAAATATCGTATCTTTGCGAACCAAACAAAGAAACTACACGTACTATGGAAGAAAAGAAACGCTATTCCGATGCGGAATTAGAAGAATTCCGTGCGATTATTGTAGAGAAACTAACGAAAGCACAAGAGGAGTATGAGCATCTCCGTCAGATGGTGGCAGGAGAGGGCAACGACGATAACGACACCTCGCCCCTGTTCAAGGTGCTGGAAGAAGGTGCTTCGGTACTCAACAAGGAGGAAATGGGGCGCCTTGCACAACGCCAGATGAAGTACATACAAAACCTGAAGGCAGCGTTGGTCCGTATAGAAAACAAGACATACGGCATTTGCCGCGAGACAGGCAAACTGATACCCAAAGAGCGGCTTCGTATAGTACCTCACGCAACACTCAGCATCGAGGCCAAAGAGAAAAAGAAATGAGAGAGAAGCGAGAACGACTGTCAGACAAGTCGATCCGCCTGATGGCGGTTTCGTTGATTGTGCTGCTACTGCTGGCCGATCAAGCACTGAAGATATATATCAAACTGAACTATCACCTGGGTGAGATGCATGAAATCTTCCCGTGGTTTGCTTTGTGTTTTGTAGAAAACGACGGCATGGCTTTTGGTATAGAATGGTTTGACAAGTTGTTCTTAACACTCTTCCGTATGATATTGGTCGGAGTACTGTGCTGGTATATACACCGACTCATCCGGCAAAAAGCACGCACAGGATTCATTCTGACTGTGGCATTGGTAATTGTGGGAGCATTGGGCAACATCATAGACTGCTTGTTCTATGGAGTTGTTTTTTCGGAATCCACATTCCACTCCGTGGCAACGATGTTCCCAGCCGCAGGCGGTGGATATGCTCCATTGTTCTACGGGAAAGTGGTGGATATGCTCTACTTTCCGCTGATTCACAATGCCGCAGGAGAAACGATTTTCTTCCGTCCCGTTTTCAATTTAGCAGACTCCTTCATTACGATTGCCGTCTTTCTTACCATTATCTTCTATGGCAAAGACTTCAATGCTTCTTTCACATCAAAAAAAACTGAGTAGCATATTCTTTGGCATTGTTTTGCTGCTTCTTACCTTATCCTCTTGCACGGTACGGCCCCGCTCTGTCTTGTCGCCAAAGGAGATGACAAATGTTCTATACGATTTGCATAGCGCCGAGGGAGTATTGCAGGCGGCAGGATATAACATGGGGAAAGACGAAGAACTGAACGCTTATTATGAGACCATACTGATGAATCACAACATAACACAAGCGCAATTCGATTCATCTTTGGTGTGGTATACCGACAACCCGAAACAGTTTCGCATCGTCTATAACAAAGTGGTACAGCGTCTTAAGGAAGACCACGATGCCGCCTTGGAAGAATCTGCCCGGATATCCCGTAGTTTCCTTGCAGAACGTGACGCAAAGCATGCCATTGACACAGTCGAGTTGACACTTTGCCATTACCACCCTGTACTGTCTTATATAGTCTTGCCGGAACCTTACGCCGATTATTCAATCAAGGAGCAACCTTTAGACACGGCGTTCCGATACATAGCGTTTCCCGATATGCAGGACTCCATCTCGGTGTATATTGATTCGGTCTCCATGGTTGAGAATATCAAGAATGCCTTGAGCAAGTCTGTTGTTTCGGAGAAGGTTTCCGACCATGGTAATCAACACCAGGTCCAATCACAGCCATCTATCAAAGGACATACAAGGCGATTTGGACCTACGAATGAAGTTAAGGGACAACTATAAGATTGTGGAAAAGAAGAATCTACAGACTTACTTTTTGTACATATTCGCCCTGTTTGCTGCCGACTTTTACCACATAGACTCCCTCCGGCATAATCCATTGCTTTTCGTTTCCGTTATATAACGTTTGGGCATAGAGTTCCCTGCCGTCAATGCTGTATATCTGCACCATTGTATCTTCTTCCACTCTGTTAATCTGCAACAGTCCCCTTGCCGTACTGTATAACATGAAAGGCACATCTGCAGGCTGCTGAACAGATGTTTTCTTATCCTTAAAGGGGTCCCAGTCATCATTTCCTTTGGTGAAGTTATAGAGGTTTATTTCCGTTCCGTCAGGCAGCACAGGCTCTTCCAATACAGTTGCCCAGGATGCTCTTTTGTCCGTGTTATCAACGCCTGCCTCCTCCATAGTACCATATTCATAACTTCTTTCCGCCCCACCGGATACCAAGCCATTATTCCAACCTGTTGGAACAATCAACGATTCTCCTGTTCCGCTCTTCCCGACATGGGTGTTGTAGAATACTGTCTCTCCGTTCACATCCCATGGGCGCCCGAAATAACCGGGATGTGCACTCATTGCCTCTGCCATATCCTGTTCAGGTGCAGCACTGCCTATCGTGCATTCGTAGAACAGATATCCTCTTCCCTCTTTACTTGTTTTCGAGGCAGTCAAGTAGGCTATATCGTTTGGGTCACTGCTGACAAGCATATCCAGTCTTGTTCCTTTGGCAATAAGTGTCATTCCCCCGAATATATAGTCACACGACCCGTTCAATATTCCTCCGTCTATGGCCACTCTGCACCCCTCGTCGCCATAGATGGCATCTTGTCTCGAAACGACTCTGCATCCTGTCAATTGAGCCCGATCAGCCGTTTTCCTGAAACCTATGGCACAGGCACGTTCTCTGTACCGGCGTGCTTGTACTTCCGTATTGCCCTGTTCTGTAGGACGCACGCCCCTGCTTGCCGAAGTCTCTGTCAGTACATCATTCGCTTCGCGAGCCGATATATATTGGTTAAATGAGTTCTCAAATAGAATCCCCTCTGCCGTGAAGTCGGTTGCAGATACCACCACCGTAGCATTCCACAATGTATTTCCTTGTGCGGGGTTTACGGTGGAAGCATACCCGTTTTCTTTGTTCACTTGCAGTACTCTCTCGTTATAGAATCCGTCCTTGTCCATACTGTAATAATTATATCCCCATCCGTAATAACCGGTGATACGAACAGTGTTTTCATCTATGTCAACTCCTGCATTTCTCAGTTCTATGGAGGGAGTGGCTGAAGCGTTCCGCAGAGTTATGTAGGGTATGTCTATGAGCAGCATCTCTTCGTAGTTGCCTGGTTCTATCAGAATCTCCACTCGTTCATTCTTCTCTCGTTCCATTCTTCTTGCTTCTTCCAAGGCACCTCCTATAGTCTTGAATTCTTGCTCTTTCCCTACGTGAAGCATACTTCTGTAAGGGATCCTCTCTATTGCTGTATTTTGCTCAAAGTCAATCTGTTTAACCGTTTCTTGTCCTTCCACGTGCAAGTTCGATGTCAGCATCTGGCGCATCGTGTTTGGCACATTTCGGCATTCTATGGCATACGTTCCGTCTCTCAGTGCAATATCTTCCGTACCTGTAAAAATATACTCATATCCTTCCTCTTTCAGATTCCGGAATACGAATTGTATTTCACGCAATGTCTCTTCCTGTAACGAAATCTGTTGCCCGTCCCCTGCCTGAAGGATTGCATTGATACGTATTTTCCATGTCGGTTTCTTCTCGAAAACAAGGGCAAATACTGCATCTTTTTCGCTCATGAGCATTTCTGTTGTCAAACGATAGTCGTTTACACCATGCGCCGTCAGACGATATTGCACCCCTTTCTCTATTTCTGCACTGTATGTTCCTTCCCTGTCATTGATGGTAATAACAGGTTCAAACACCTTGTCTTCCGGCTTTTCTGTTTCCAAGGTCAGTTTGCTTAGTTCATTCGCAGGTAGTCCCGCAATCTCGCCGCTCACGATGCAAGTCTCCACTGTCTCTATTTGAATGTCTTTCTTTTGACCGTCCTTCTCGAAGAGAATTCTTGTTCCATTGCTTATCACAAATCCGTTGGCACCCGTCAGCCCTGTCTCATACTCATATCCTGTCGGGAGTTCTGCACGATACGTATTCCCCGTGATTTCCGCACGATACGTACTGTTTGTCTGTATGTTTCTGAAAGCAATGCCATACCCTGTCGGCAAAGTCTCCTTTGTGATGATGATGCCCGTCAATATGCCTTTTTTTGCGGGCGTTCTCACAATACGTGCCAATACCAGTTTCTCGTCCACTCCGCAGAATCGGTGCAATCCGTCCTCGCCTATGTAGAACGTCAGTTTTTCTATTTTGGCGGATGCCGTATATTCTTCCGTTTGTATCGCACCGCTTGGTGCTTCCAGTCTGTATGTCTCCCTGCTTCCGTTCGAGCCTGCATAAAATTCCACCTTGTCCCCTGCCTCGTAGCGTTGTTCCACATACACCATCGGCTGTTTCCCCGAGTTGGAATAAATATATCCTCTGTAAACGTTGCCTTCGCCGTCTTTGAGCGATTTCTCGTCATAGCGCGTCACGTTGGTGTTCAGGGTCCGCAGTCTGTGATTGCTTGCACCATTGGTGTTATACCGAAGGTTTACGCTGTCGTGAGCCGTGAACGATGGCAAGTTGACGCCACTCGTACCTGCGGCTGTCTGCTCCCCGTACCATGAGTTGATTTCCGCTTCCGAGAGCATATTCTCATAGTCACTTGAGGCAAAGGTTTCCGCACCGAAGTCCCACACCTGTTTCACCTGTGCTTCTGCTTGCAACATGCCGATTGCAGCCAGACAAAGAATAATACGTTTCATAATAGGATACATATAATGGTTACGGAAGCAAAAGTAATACCCCCGTTCGTTTTTTGTGTGCAATAATTGACGGAAAAACTTTGTCTAATTCTTTATTCGCATCTCACACTGGCGGCAATCAAACTCCAAACGGAGCAATTTCCCGTTCTGTGTCCTTAGGTAGTATGGTTCTTTCGCCTCGCCCGCCTTGTGCTGTTTTCTGCATTGTCCCCTTTCATACAGAATGCAGTACTTGCACCGCATCAGGTTGGCATCGGGAGTATGTGCCGCTTCGTAAGCAGGAGCAACATCCGTCGCCCCGCATTGGGCATAGAAGTCTCGGGCTTTCCTGTTCAGTACGTTCAGTCTGTAGTCGTGCGGTGTGTTGTCAGGAATCTTCGGATGCCGTATCTGCCTGTTTGCGTCCCTTTGTGTCGGAGTCTTGTCAAACGGCGCAAAACACTTCTCTTCCAGCGTTTCCCGGCGCCATTGGTTCAGTACTCCGGCTGGAATAAAAGGGACGAACTCTGTCTCGATGCACACTTCTGTGGCCGCATATTGCGTGCCGCCCAGTTTCTGCAATTGCTGTTTGATTCGCTCTGCGGCCTGCTCCGGTTTGTCTGCCTTTTGGGCGGTATATTGGAACGTCTTTGTTTGTGTGCCTATTTGTAGTCGGTATGTGTCCCCTGTCTGTTTCAGATGAATGGCAACGGGTATTTTTCGGACAGGCTTTGCCCTGAGCAGATTTTCAACAAACACTTTGTCATAGTTTCTGTAAAGGGCGGTTCCTTTCTGTATATCGGGCATCTGGTTCGGATATATCTTCCTGCCGCTCGTGCCGTTTACGCTGAATCCTTTGTCCCCGAATGTCAGTCCGTCTCCGTTGTGCAAGTCGCAATCTCGGTCAATCTCTATGTACTCGCGCTCTTTTCGTAGCACGGTTCCTATGTATTCGCCTGTCGATTTCGGAGTGTCCCAATTGGCGAGGTTCGTGGTTCTTTGGTGCAGGAAATAGTCTGTCCCGCCCCTGTGGAAAGTCTTGCTCAGATCTGGAACAAAGCCTGCTTCTGTTATGCCCGTCGAAGCCTGCATGTATGGCGAATCCTGCTCGTTGAATATCTTGTCCAGGGCTTGTCTGTAATAGGTCACCACGTTCCTCACATATTCTTC
>JBNMIS010000069.1:0-9541 GCA_050873385.1 Bacteroidales bacterium
GAAAGCACCGACAAGATAAACCCAGAAACTTTGGATCGATTCCCAACCCGACATAAACTGCAAGAATACGCCAATGAACCCAACAAGGATAGCCACCAAAGCCGTCTTGCGATAGCCAATCTTCTTGAGAAGCATACCCGCCGGAATACCCATCACAGCATAAGCGATAAAATTGGCAGCGTTGCCTAATTGCGAAGCAAAATTAGACATTGAGAAACTGTGTTTTACAATAACTGCCATAGGGTTACACAAATTGGTAACAAAGGCAATCATGAAAAAGAGGAGGAACATCACCACTATAGGGAGAACATTTCCATTTTTTTGTTTTGTCATAGATGTGTGTTATTTAGTTATTAAGTAAGTTGCTTACCGGTCCAGCAGATAGCGTTGCAAGAATTCCCACTTGCGCTGATAAAGATGCTGGTAGTTGTTACGTTTCTTGAGGAAATGGTTGTCGTCAGGATAGATCTGCATATCGAACTGCTTACCCGCCCTGACAAGCGCATCGACGTAATTCCATGTCTGTTGGCAATGTACATTATCGTCCGCCAAGCCATGCACAAGCAGGAGACGTCCCTGGAGTTGTTCCGCCTTATTGAGAAGCGACGAGACCTCGTAGGCATTTTCATTGGTTTGCGGGCGCTGCATGAAACGCTCGGTATAAGCAGAGTCGTAGAAACGGAAGTCGGTTACAGGTGCGACGGATATACCACAGCAGAACGGCGACGAAGGTTGCGACATAGAAAGGAGAGTCATATACCCACCGAAACTCCATCCCCAGATACCGATCCGGTCAGGACGGACATAGGGAAGCGACTGCATGTAATGCGCCACGGATACCTGATCTTCCGGTTCCACAGTTCCGAGGTGCATATAGTGTTGCTGGCGCCACTGTCTTCCCCGTGCATCAGTTCCACGTCCGTCGACACAGACAACGATGATCCCCTGTTGGGCAAGGAAATACTCCCAATCGATTTTCCAACGGTCCAACACCATCTGCGAAACAGGACCCGAATACTGGACTTGGAGTACAGGATACTTCTTTTGTTCATCAAAATCTTTCGGCAGAAGCATCCATCCATTGAGGTTATCACCCCGCTCGGTTGTGAAAGCAAAGAAGTGTTTCCGAGGCAGACCAAGGGCTGAGAAACGGTTTGCGAGTTCCTTATTATCCTGCAAGAGACGTATTTTTTCCCCCTGTCTATCACAAAGAGTATAAGTGTTGGGGCACTGCACGGAAGAGAAATTGTCGACAAAGTAATGACAAGCAGCCGAGAACAGGGCTGTATGTGTACCGTCAGAGGGAGTGAGACATATTTTTTTGCCCTTCTTGAGATTGAAAGAATATATCTTCCGCTGCATAGGCGTGTCTGCCAACTGATAGAACAATGTCTGCGAAGACTCATCGTAGCCATAGATTTGCATCACATCCGCCTCGTCATCAGTGAGAAGGCGAAGGCGCTGGCCAGAGGCGGAATAGAGCCACGCATGCTGCCAGCCATCGGTTTCATTGAGGGCTATAAATGAACCATCGGACAAAAATTGCCACGAATCAATGAGTTCATAATTGACATAGCCTTGCTTATACTCCTCGATATAATAGCGTTTTGCAAGCGTTGATTTCGGGTTGGCATAGTACATTTCCAATCTGTTCTGATTGCGATTGAGCCGAAAGACCGCCAAAGCAGTATTGTCAATCCACCGAAGACGCGGGATATAAGCATCGTCGGTATTGATCTGCATTGTTTTCAGGGACTTGTAATAGGTATCATACACCACCACGGAGACAGCGGAATTGGTTTCTCCAGCACGCGGATACTTCAGAGCACAATCTTGAGGATATCCCATCCGAAGCATCTCCTGCCAACGGAACTGCGGTACGTGTGTTTCGTCGAAACGCACAAAAGCGAGTTGTTTGCTATCGGGAGAAAAGGCAAACAATGCCGTTGCAGAAAATTCCTCCTCATAAAGCCAGTCGGTGGTTCCATTGACAACTTTGCCTATTTCCCCATCGGCTGTGACGGCAATCTCCGTTCCAAAAGCCAATTTGTACAAATAGAGATTATTGCCGCGTGAATATGCAATATACTTGCTATCCGGCGAAAACAAGGGCGAAGACACGAGACTATCCGATGCCAATGCCGTCAGTTCCCCCCGTTCGATATCATAAAGATAACAGCGCGCCTCGAACGAACGGCGGAAACGTTGTTTCTTGTCCTTATACACAAGAAGATAACGTTCGTCGGGAGACAGAATGAAACCTTCAATCGTATCTATCCGAAGCAATTTTGTGTTGTCAGCAGAGAAAAGCGTTTCCGAAAGTTTTCCAGTACGATAATCGTATGAACAAACCTTAGCACCGGTCTGCATTGCATAGCGTTCCCCGTCGTTCATTGGAACAAATTCAGACAACGTTTCCGGACGGTAGACGCCAGAAACTATGTCGGAAAGGAGATCTGCATGCAGACAAAAAGGCAAGAACAAGAGGAAAAAGAATAAATTGCGTTTCATAGTAATCATTTTATCAGCAGTTTATGCGTTTGATATTTTGTCCGAAGGAGATAGAAACCCTCTGGAAGGTTTGACAAAAAGAGACGTTCTTCCGCAGAGGAAACAACCAAAGTCCCCTGCAAAGAGAAGACTTGCAGGATGCAATGGTGCGGATTGAAGACTGCCCGATTCTCAATCACGATTCCATCAGAGTACACAATATCCTTGACAGAGGTTGCAAAAGGGTCGGTTGCATAATGGCATACCGGCGCAAGGATATCCTGAGGAGGTGCGGGGAAAAGGATATTCGCATAGAGATCAGAATGCGAAAGGGAGTTTTCGAACCAAAGAGAATCAATTGTTTCCAATGTAGAACCTGTAGTTGCACGCAGTTCCCTCCATGAAGTGGAGGTATAGTCATGATAGAAAACCAACATACCCTCTTCGGCACGGCGATAGTTCCATTCCTTTTTCGTCTTGACAAGAGTCAGGGTACTGGTGCCAGAAAAAGACACATAGGTTTGCTCCGAGACATTGTAGATTGTAGCCAACGAACCAGGCAGGAAATCGATGTGATAAACGGCAGACGGCAGTACCTCCGAAACAGGAAGGCAATAAAGAGAATCCGCATTTTTCCGCAGCGAGTCCAGCCGATGAGCAGGCACACGTTTATGGGAATCGAGTCCGCCGACTGCCATAGCCCTGAAGAGTTTGTCCACAATAAGGTAATCGCCTGAAGAACAGGCCGTATCCTGGACAATCTGTCGCCGAGAGGCGACAGGCACATCGGCATAAAGCGCATAGAGACAGACGTTACGGGAGGGAAAATAGCGTACGCCCGCTTCGTAGTAGAGAGGACAATGCTCCGAAACCGAAGCAAGGGGCTGCTCCAACCACCCCAAGAAACACCACACAGAATCCGCAGCAGGGCATGAGGGCAAGAGAATGCCTTCTCCCGCTTTTGTTTCCGTCAGCACAGGGAGAGTATGCCCGTCAGCCACAGAGAAACGGACATGGCAGGGAGCAGACGGCACCGAGTCGTACTCAATGGAATAAGACTGCACATAGAGCGAGGATTCCAAAGCATCTATATTGACAGAAATGACTTGTCCGCCAGAAACCATCAAAGACGGCGAGAAGCAGTGCGTGACAGGAACGAAAGACGTGGTGAATGCACCATGCCAAGCCTCATCACTGAATGGCGCAGGGTCAACCGCCCAAACACAGGAATCGCCAAGAGTCATCTCCAATGTCCCTGCGCCTGCCGTTTTATTGGAGTGCATCATCAGGGTGACGGAGCGAATGCGAAGACCACTGAACCCATAGAGAGAAAGGGACGTACTGCTGCCTTCCGTCATTTGTCCGACCCGTCCGGAAACCGCGGACTGCGAAAAGGACGCATAAGCACCCACCGGTTCCATACCTTCGGCACGTACAGACGTGCGAGAGGTGACTGTATAGACCACAGTCTCCGCCATGACCACAAGGGACACGACACACAAGGACACTATCAGAAAAAGACGCTTCACCACCGCAAAGATACCACTTTTAAGAAAACAATACAAGCATAGCGGCACAACAAGCCGCAGGGAGATTGCTGGTAGAGAGAAAATGCGGGAAATATTCTTCCTTTACAACAAAAAACGATTCTCACAACAGAAGCAACAGAAATCCATTCTTACGGAAGAACAGACCAAAACCGGCGCGTACACAGGAAGAAATTGGCACACCTTTTGTTTTTCACAAAGAAAGCGAAACCGGCATACGATTCCGCAAAAAATCAAGTAACATCAAACACTTATTGTTATGGAAAACCCTTTACAAAAATTGACGAAGCGCGCCACGCAAGCAGTAAAGAACTGGTGGCTGCTGCTGGTGGTTGGTATTGCATGCGTTGCCATGGGCATCGTGGTATTCTGTTATCCCGGCGAGGCCTACTTGACACTGAGTATTCTATTCGGGATACTGATGCTATTGAGCGGTATATTGGAGATAGTACTCTACTGCTCATCGAACAATTACTTCATCCGTTCGGGGATAAGTCTGATTGGCGGCATCATTGACGTATTGCTTGGCCTCATGCTCTGTTGCAATGTAGCCGCAACGGCGATTCTTCTGCCCATACTCCTGGGTATATGGCTGTTGATACGCAGCATACAGATGATAGACTTCTGGAGCAAGATGCGCACTTTCAATGTGCCTAATGCAGGTTGGCAAGTAACCTCCGGCGTATTGCTACTGTTGCTTGCCCTGATGGTTATATTCCACCCGTTCGGGTTGGGAATTCCGGCAGTGGTAGCCATGGTAGGTTGCGGTTTGATCGTAGCCGGCATCAGCCTGTGCGCCACAGGTATCCGCTTGAAGAGTTTACACAAATTCATCAAGCGCAACATCATAGAAGATGTAGAAGCAGAGACGTTATAAGCATTGAACACCTTAACTATGATGATCGCGGGGCTGCCATTTTGGCAGCCCCTTTTTGTTTGGTACACCTATTGCGAAAAGACCGTCGAAACCCCGGTTGCCACAAGACCGCAACCAAGACTATGAATAACGAACCTAACAACATAAGAGACTATGAACAACGAAAATTTATCAAAGTATGCCATTAACCTCAACGAGCGGGCGAGCGCAGGGAAGTTGGATCCCGTGATCGGACGTGACGAAGAGATCAGGCGTGTGCTGCAGATACTAAGCAGACGAACAAAGAACAACCCTATCCTGATAGGTGAACCGGGTGTGGGCAAGACCGCCATAGCCGAAGGATTGGCTCACCGAATTGTCAGAGGGGATGTTCCCGAGAACTTGAAGAGCAAACAACTCTATTCTCTGGATATGGGCGCACTGATAGCCGGTGCGAAGTATCAAGGCGAATTTGAGGAGAGACTGAAAGGTGTAATCGGCGAAGTGGTACGCTCGGAAGGCGAGATAATCCTATTCATTGACGAGATACACACTCTGGTGGGTGCGGGTCAGTCGTCGGGTGCAATGGACGCAGCCAACATACTGAAACCTGCATTGGCAAGAGGTGAACTGCGCTGCATCGGCGCAACGACGCTGAGCGAGTATCAGAAGTATTTTGAGAAAGACAAGGCATTGGAGCGGCGGTTCCAGATAGTGATGGTGGACGAACCTGACGAGGCTTCGACAATCAGTATTCTGAGAGGTCTGAAAGAGCGTTATGAGAATCACCACAAAGTACGTATCAAAGACGATGCAATCATTGCCGCCGTGCAACTCTCCACACGATATATCTCCGACAGGTTCCTGCCCGACAAGGCAATTGACCTTGTGGACGAAGCCGCATCCCGTTTGCGTCTGGAGATGGATTCCGTACCAGAAGAGTTGGATACACTGGAACGTAACATCAAGCAACTCGAGATAGAAAAGGAAGCCATCAAGCGTGAAGACGACCAACCCAAGTTGGCTCACCTGACCGATGAGATAAGCACTCTGAAGGCAGAGGCCGAGAAGATGCGTACTCACTGGAAAGAGGAGAAAAAGTATATTGACACCATCCAACAGGAAAAGATAAAACAGGAGCAACTACGGCATGAGGCCGATGTAGCAGAACGCGAGGGCGACTACGGGAAAGTGGCAGAGATACGCTACGGAAAGATGCAGGCTTCCACCGCCAACATAGAGCAGGCGCAAGAAGCCCTACACAAACTGCAGAACGGCAAGCCGCTGATAAAAGAAGAAGTGGACGCCGACGACATCGCCGAAGTGGTAAGCAGGTGGACAGGAATACCTGTTACGAAGATGATGCAGTCGGAACGTGACAAACTTCTTCACCTGGAAGAGGAATTACACAAGCGAGTAATCGGTCAGGACGAGGCGATACGTGCCGTGAGCGACGCGATAAGGCGTTCACGTGCAGGTTTGCAAGACCCGAAACGTCCTATAGGGAGTTTTATCTTCCTTGGAACGACCGGTGTGGGCAAGACCGAACTTGCCAAAGCGTTGGCCGATTACCTCTTCAACGACGAGAACATGATGACCCGTATAGACATGTCGGAGTATCAAGAGAAGTTCTCGGCGACCCGACTTATCGGTGCACCTCCAGGATATGTAGGCTATGACGAAGGCGGACAACTGACGGAAGCCATCCGCCGGAAGCCTTACAGCGTGGTATTGTTTGACGAGATAGAGAAAGCACACCCCGACGTGTTCAACGTTTTGCTGCAAGTGCTGGACGACGGTCGTCTGACGGACAACAAAGGACGGACAGTGAACTTCAAGAACACCATCATCATCATGACAAGCAACCTCGGTTCTTCGCTTATCAGAGAGAATGAAGAGAAAGGTGTGAGCAGGGAAACGACTGAAAAACAAGTTATGGACCTGCTAAGACAGACACTACGTCCCGAGTTCCTGAACCGTATAGACGAGACTATCATCTTCACTCCTCTATCGGAGAAAGAGATTCAACAAGTTGTCGGATTGCAGATTGCCAGCATTCACAAAATGCTTGAGAAGAACGGCATAGATCTGCGAGTTACGGACGATGCCGTGCGCCTGATTGCCCATGAAGGCTACGATCCCCAATTCGGCGCAAGACCTGTGAAGAGAGCCTTGCAGACGATGTTGCTCAACAACCTCAGCAAGCAAATCATCGCAGGCAAAATAAACCAGCAGAAACCCGTCATGGTGGATGCTAGAAACGGTGAGTTGACATTCAGCAACTAAACGTAATCAAGAATGAAGAAAGCGTACCAATCGGAAGATTGGTACGCTTTTGTTTTATCGCAACAACCTGTCAGAAAAGATAGAGACCTACCCGCCCCTCTTCACAGGAGGGACTACATCATACCCAAACCTTGCCTACATTCCGCCGAGGGGTGCTTCAGGCCGGCTTGAGGGGTCGAAGAAGATGGTTCCACAGACGGGAGCCGAAAACTGCGATTCAGCGACTTCTTGCGCAGAAACCATTTTGTTTTGGTATATCTTATTCACGAAGGGCTGATTGCCGGAAGCAGCAGACACGACAACCCGCATAATTGTACACAGTCTTTCCTTAGGGTCTTCATCTATAATTATCTGAACAACTACCCAAGTACTATCCATTTTGATGCGGTTGCCCTGCAAAGTATTGCATATATCAAACAAACATATTACTTTCGCAAGTGGAACAAACAAAGGTTATTTACGCCTTGGGCATTGATTATCGTTGCATGGTGCGTTTGTTGCTCAATATAAAAGGGCTCAAATTCCTTTAGCCCACGGGGTGTCTGACAAGGTTAGGCACAAGCGAGGTGCGCAATCACTATACTTAAACAGAGTACCATTTTGGACTCTTGTTGCTTCTCTTGTTGGTCTCCCCACATTGTTGTACGTAATTGTGACTACGAATATTCATGATAATACCTTCCAATATGAAACATTATTCACTCATTAGCCTAACGGCAATCTTCATAGTGCTGTCCACAGCCTGCCAAACACGTTTGGACAACTACCGCCCAATGGTTGCAGAAGGCTACCAATGGAATGAAATCGTTTCATTCTATCCCGATGGGTACATGCACTATCGCACCACTATCGTCAAACTGACGGGCGATACGGTGGTCAATGGCATTGCCTACAAAAAACTGATGTCAACCGACACCGAAGAAGAGCAACAATGGATGTTAGAGGGGTTGCTACGGGAAGATGTATCCAATCAACAGGTGTACTACCTGCACAACGGCAAAGAATTTCTTCTATATGATTTCGGTATGAAAGTTGGCGACAAAACCAAACTATATCTCTGCGAAGAGTACAATGAGGCATGGGCAGACAACTTTGACTATACCATGGAACTCACTGCCATCAATACCAAAGAGGACAATCAAAAGAACATCTATCGCGAGTTTGTATATGAGGTACGTATGCAGTACAAGGGCGAAGAAGTGTATGCTTTCACCCACCGCACTATGGAGCGCTTCGGCTCGCCGGAAGGCCTTATAAGCAAGAATATGGCTTATATCGATGGTGATTGTGGCTACAGCCTGCTTTGTGCCTACAACGAAGACAATGTTCTCGTTTGGAGCAACGACTACACCGATGCTCCGTATGCCGGTTATTGTTTCTACAACTACGACGAGGACAAGGACAAAGAATAATGCATAGCACATTCCCATTTACACGACAGGAGGCTGCCTACGCTTGTTGGGCAGCCTCCTGTTGAGATGTGATTATGGATGGGGATTATTGTTACCTCATAACATAATCTGTGGATCGTTGGATAGTTTTACTTCACCTCCACGCCTTGCAGGGTGTAGGTCTTGCCGACGCGCTGTATCAGCACTTGCCCGTTGCGGATAATCTTGCGGGCGGGGGTGGCGAAAGCGGCGTCATCGTCCGCTGAGGGCGAGATAATGCCGGTGCCTTTGTCGCCGAACTCTGCCGTCAGCGTCATATCCGCCATCACGGTAACAAGGCGCGGGTTGTCCATGTTGCCGTCCGACCAGCGCACAAGTGATGCAGGTATGTATGTGTGCCTACCATTGTATTCGATTTCGCAAGCAAAGATAATACGAAGTTTTGATATAAAGAAACATTGCAGGTCATTTTATAAGAATAGCATTATCATTCTTAAACAATGACAATCTTATAACAGGACCATCTGCAATACTTATGACTTGGAAATCTTTTTGGCGGAGGCATGTGCATAGCGGCAATACGGTGCAATGCCGCAAGCAGCACAATGCGGATTGCGTGCAGTGCAGACATAGCGGCCATGCAACAGGAGCCAGTGATGCGCTTTGGGAACAAGCGCCGCGGGAATGTATTTGGTAAGTTGGTCTTCCGTCCGGCGCGGTGTCTTGCTACGGGTTGTCAGTCCGATACGTCCGGCGACACGGAATATATGCGTATCAACCGCCATGACGGGCTGATTATAAACTATGGCACAAACCACGTTGGCTGTTTTCCGTCCCACTCCCGCAAGGGTCTGCAAATCTTCACGGTTGTCGGGGACCTGCGAGGCGAACCGTTCTTTCAACGTTTTCGCCATCTGCACGAGATGGAGTGCTTTGCTATTGGGATAGGAGACAGAGCGGATATAAGGCAA
>JBNMIS010000070.1:0-8864 GCA_050873385.1 Bacteroidales bacterium
TGGACTGGTCTTCGTTCCAGATGGCGTGGAGTTGCTCGTAGAGCGGGTGCTCGTACGCCGACTCGATGCGGGTCTGACGCTCTTTGCACGCGGTGGCAAAGGGCTCCCAACGCGGGTCAGAATGGAGCGAGAGCAGGTCGGTATCAGTATCGATACGGCGGCTGTACCAGTCGGGGAACCGCTCCATGAGCCGATTTAAGCGGGAGAATGCCGTGTCGGTCTCGCCCGCTTTGGCGGCACAACAGGCAGCGTTGTAGTAGTTGGCGACACAAGCCTCGGGGCATTTCAGCGCCTCGGCGAAGGAAGCACTGGCTCCTGCATAGTCGCCTGCCATATAGCAAGAGTCGGCAGAATGGGTGAGGGAAAAAAAAGAGGTTGTATCTGCTGCCTGCGCAGCAAATACAACCATACAAGAGGTCACTAAAAGACCAGATTTAACAAGTCGCATACTAAATTTGTATAATAGAGCCCCGTGATTATCTGCGAGTGGATCCACCCGAGCGGGAAGACGAACTGCCACCTCCTGAGCGGGAACCACCTCCAGAGAAAGAAGCACTTCCCCGCGAACTGCCACCGCTGTAGGAACTACCTACCCTGCTACTTGATGAGGAAGATGAGCGAGTACCGCTACCAACGGAAGAACCACGTGATACAGAGGAAGAACTACTTCTGCCGACAGAGGAAGAAGACGATCTTGTTGCCGATTGCAGACTACTACGCGAAACCGATGAAGAGGCTGCCCGAGACACTGCACTACTCTGACTTCTGCTACTGCCGCTATTGCCACTCCGTACGGTTGCGGAAGAGGAAGTACGACTATCTGACGATGCCGTTGAACGGGAAACAGAAGCAGACGAAGATGAGCGACCACCCGATACTGCCGTACTCTGAGAACGACTACCTTGCACAGCAGACGACTCGACTCTACGGGTTGACGAGTTGTTGTTAGCAGCAGTACGACTACCCGAAACAGTACCACTCAGCCGAGTTGAACCTGTCGTGTAGGCACTTCCGAAAGTGCGGCTCTGCGATGATGCCGAAGCGGTTCCCCGTACACTGCTTGCATCGCGCACGCTACGTTGCGGCTGCAAATCACGAGCATTGCGCACATTACGGTTGGCATTGCGTTGCGAAAAGCCACGATCGGGATGCAGAGTAGCATAGTCATAGCGTGCCACTTGCGGACGCATGGCAGCATAAGCCGGAGCGGGTTGCGGACGCATACGATAACTGCAGTAAGGATGATGATGGTGATAATCATAGATATGATGCCAATAATCGTGCGCCAACCAACAGTCGTAAGCATGCCAATAACTCGGGTAATAGCCCCAATAATAAGGCGAGTGCCAGCAATACCAATGCGTACCCCAGAACCAATCGTAGATGACAGGCGTGTAGATATACACAGGTTCTATCACATAATCGGCTCCGTAGATATACTCATCGCCAATGATTTGCACCGTTACCTGCTGCGTTGTCTCGTCTTTTTCCGCATAGATGCTTGCAACATCCTGATAGACATCTTTTGCAAGAACGGCTTGAATCACAACGAGATGGGCTGATTTATCAGTAGTTTCGACCACGCGAAGATAGTCAACCCGGCCATCACCATTGAGATCCAAGTTAGATATACGCGTTTTAGGGTCGTTAAGTTGTTGTTCAAACTCCTCCAAATCCTTTGCTTCTCCAAAGAGAGTGGCTACCGCTTTCAAGTCCAAATTTGCCGAGATATCACTATCTGTGGCAGTAACGGTAATTGTCTCGTCTGCAAACAACACACATGGTGCTAACAGGAGCAGACCTAAGATCCATGTTGTTAATTGTGTTTTCATAATTGTTATATTTTAGTATAATAACCTGCTTAAAATAGGGCAAATTTTGTGCCAAAGGTTTCAAATAGTAAGCAGAATAGTGCTTACCTATGAACATTTGTTTCTGTCGGGGATCCATTCCCAAAAGCCGACTCAGCATGATAACTGGAACGCACCAAAGGACCACTTTCCACGAAAGAGAATCCCTTATCAAGGGCTATGCGTTTGTACTCGGCAAAACGTTCTGGAGTAATGTACTCCGCAACAGGACAGTGACGGCGGGATGGTTGCAGATATTGTCCCAACGTAAATATATCCACCCCTGCGCCAAGAGCATCATCCATTGTCTGAAGCACTTCTTCCCGCGTCTCCCCCAGACCAAGCATGATTCCTGTTTTTGTACGCAAGCCCGCTTCATGTGCCACACCAAGCGTATGCAAGGAAGTCTGATAAGTGGCTTTGGCTCTCACCAAAGGCGTGAGGCGAGCGACCGTTTCCATATTGTGTGCAAAGACATCGGGGGCTGCACAAAGAACCTCTCTGACAAGCGTTTCCTTACCGGAGAAGTCGGGGACAAGGGCTTCAATCTTTACTTTTGGGCATTGTTTGCGGACAGCCTCTATACATCTGCGCCAATGATTTGCCCCTTGATCGGGAAGATCGTCACGTGTCACAGACGTAAGAACCACATAGCGCAGGTTCATCGCTGCGACAGACTCAGCCAAGCGTGCAGGTTCATCCTCATCGGGCGGAAGCGGACGTCCCGTCATAGTGGCACAGAACTTACAACCACGTGTACAGATATCCCCGAGAAGCATAAAAGTGGCGGTACCACGACTCCAACACTCTGCCTGATTAGGACATTTTCCGGAACGACATATAGTATGCAAACCTTGCTGCGCGAGAAGGTTGCTCACATCGGAATAGTGATCGTGAGAAGCACGATTTATTCTCAGCCATTCGGGTTTCCGCTGTGTCTGCATATTTGTTACACCATTTTCAAATTATGATGCATTTTCTCTTTCTTCGTCCGCATGTAGCGTTCATTGTAGGGATTGGGAGCGATCTCCAAAGGTACATTTTCAACGATCTCTATCCCGTAACTCTCCAATCCAATGCGCTTCACAGGGTTGTTGGTCATCAATCTCAGTTTCTGCGCCCCCATGGTGCGAAGAATCTGTGCGCCTATTCCATAGTCGCGTTCGTCAGGCTCGAAGCCCAAATGTATGTTCGCCTCGACAGTATCGTCGCCCTGCTCCTGCAGTTTGTAAGCCTTTATCTTATTCATCAGCCCGATGCCCCTGCCTTCCTGGTTCATGTAGACCAAAATGCCCTTCCCTGCTTTCTCAATCAGTTGCATTGCTTTGTGCAGTTGTTCGCCACATTCGCAGCGCTTGGAACCGAAGATATCGCCCGTCATGCACGAAGAATGCACCCGACACAACACGGGTTCATCGGGTTCCCAGTGTCCTTTAACCAATGCGATATGCTCCAATCCGTTGGACAACTGGCGAAAAGGGGTGAGCATAAAATCGCCATATTCCGTGGGAAGGAAGACAGTTTCCCCCTTCTCTATCAGCGATTCGGTGCGAAGGCGATAGGCTATCAAGTCCTTGATAGAAATCAGACACAGCCCATACTCCCCAGCCACCTTTTCCAATTGGGGCACGCGTGCCATAGTGCCGTCTTCATTCATTATCTCTATCAGTGCGGCAGCGGGATAAAGCCCTGCCAATCGCGCCAAATCGATAGCGGCCTCGGTATGCCCGGCACGGCGCAACACACCGCGTGACTTAGCATACAAAGGGTTGATATGCCCCGGTCGCCCGAACGTGGCCGGCGTGGAAGCAGGATCTGCCAAAGCGCGTATGGTTGCGGCACGATCGTGTGCAGAAACACCCGTCGTGCAGCCTTCCAGTTTATCGACCGTTACCGTAAACGGCGTACCCAACATGGAAGTATTGTTTTGGACCTGATGGGTAAGTTCCAATTCGGCACAGCGTTCTTCGGTGAGAGGTGCGCAAAGAACTCCCCGCCCGTGCCGAAGCATGAAATTAACTTTTTCCGGTGTTATTTTTTCTGCAGCAACAATGAAGTCTCCCTCATTTTCACGATCCTCATCATCGACCACAATAACAAACTTGCCCTCTTTGAAATCTTCTATCGCTTCTTCTATCGTATTCATATGGTGTACCATTTAGATTATAACAACAGCACAATTACATCACAATAAAAAGTGCCGAAACCGTTGAGCAAAGGTAAAGAAAATAACGATGTGCGCCAAATTCTATTTTCTCAAATCTTCGATGACATGCAGCAATGCCATGTTGGCAGCCCTGTCCGTAATCTGTTCGCGCAACCTGCCAAGGTGCATGCACCAAGACAATGTCTCACGAGGAGTTGCGACTGCGAACCATACCGTTCCGACGGGCTTTTCGGCAGTTCCGCCGTCGGGTCCGGCTATACCTGACGTTGCCACTGCATAGTCAGTATTCAGAAGGCGCTTGCATCCTATCGCCATTTGCCGAACAACGGGTTCGCTTACTGCACCGAATTGCGACAAATCGTCATGACTAACCCCCAATACATTCCGTTTCACCTCATTGGCATATGCCACAACACTTCCCTTATAGAACCGAGAACTTCCCGGTTGCCGATTCAAAAGCGCAGCAATCTTCCCTCCCGTACAACTCTCGGCAGAAGCAATGGTCAACCCTTTCCTGACCAGCAGTTCTCCGAGGATGACTTCAAGCGGTTGGTCTTCCGTTGCGACAAGATAATCTCCAACCAACGGGAGCAAAACAGACAAACGTTCTTGTATTTCCGCTTCCAAAGCCTCCCTGCTTCCGACAGACGAGGACGGCAATACGGCAGTCAACCGCAAACGTATCGTACCGTCTTTAGGCAGATAAGCCAAGTGCATATATCCAGGGAGAGCATTTTCCCAATCAGCAATGCGCAACGCCAAGGCCGATTCGGCAATACCTGAAACCAGCCATGTGTGATGAACGATATACTGTTGCATCCCAACCGCTTGCAAACGAGGCAGAATATGGTATTCCATCGCATGCTGCATTTCATAAGGAACACCCGGCATACTTATCACAATCCTGCGGCTATTGCCCACATTGACATCGAACCACATTACGGGTGCCGAGCCCACATCGTTGGGAACAACCGTACATGATTCCGGCACAAGCCACTGGGTTGCAGTCAGTTTGTTCAGGATTTCAGGCCGGTCTTTATACAGTGCCTGCACATGACGGCGGACTTCATCATTTTCAACCAACCCGGTATGGAAGAAAGAGCAGAGAACCTGCTTGGTGATATCGTCTTTTGTGGGTCCGAGTCCTCCCGTGACAAGAACAAGTCCGGCCCTGCCCAAAGCCTCATCCAGTGCGCGAACAATCTGCTGTTTATCATCGTGCACACACGAAGACTGCACGACATCAATCCCTATTTGATTGAGTTGCCTCTGAATCCAAGGAGAGTTGGTGTCCGTGACCTGCCCTATCAGCAATTCATCACCTATTGCAATTATTTCGGCTTTCATCGTCTTATTTCTTTTGTTTCTGCCATTCCTCCGCCACCAGACACAACTCATCGTACCATTCTTTACCAAAGCGCGCTATGAGCGGTTCCCGAAGGAACTGATACACGGGGAGATGTTTTTTCTTACCCAACTGCCTTGCGCAATGGCAGATGTCCCAATGATGGTATTCCACCGCCGTGAAAGAGGGGTACTGCGCAAGCCTTACCGGATACAAGGCACAGGAAGCAGGTTTACGGAGAGGGGACTTGCCCTCAGAACAGAGTTTCTCTATCAAACAATAGCACCACCCTTGCCGGTTGGTCCGCGAGAAGATGCAATCGCGTCCGTCCACTATTTCCAAAACGCGTTCCCCCGTAGGATCGTCATACGAAATCCCCCGTTGTTCCACCACGTCGCGCGCCTCCTTACGCATGAGAGGAAGAAGAGACGGCAACAACAACTTTATTTGCCGTTCTTCCTCTTCCGTAACAGGTGCACCGGCATCCCCTTCGATACAACAGCGCCCCTTACACACAGACAAATCGCAACAAAACGTTTTCTCTATGATCTCCAGACTGACAATCGTATCTTGTATATGGAACATCATATCAGCAACCCGTCAGAAGGTGTTCAATACAAATTTTCAGTCCGATAGCAACAAGAATGACACCTCCTATCAATGTCATATTCAAGCGGAACCGTTTGCCAAAACACATACCGACACAATAACCACCCAAAGAGAACAAAAAACTTGTTGCGGCTATTATGCTTACTGCCAAGACAATGATATCGGGTGTAGGAACAAAAATAATCCCCGTAGCCAATGCATCGATACTTGTGGCAACCGCCAAAAGGATGAGGCGGGGGAAAGCAAAGACATCGGCGGATTTCCCTGATGCACTTTCACTATTCTCATCCTCTTTTTTCAGACTTTCCACAATCATCTTGCCGCCGATGAATGAAAGCAGGACAAGAGCGATCCAATGGTCGTAACGGCTAATCCAGTCCGTAAAGCCACAACCCAAGAAGAATCCTATAAGCGGCATACCTCCCTGAAAGAGACCGAAGAGAAAAGCCATCAACAACACCTTTCCATGCCACCGGCCTTCGTGAATACCCGTTGTGATTGACACCGCCAAACAATCCATTGCCAAACCGACAGCAATGAAGACAATAGACAGAACATCCATAGAAAGAAAGTAATCAGGTTAGTGCTTTGTCCTATAGCGCGCCGTTGTTTTTCCTTTGGCTATATTCGCCAACTTCGTTTTGCAGAACTGGCGACGGATAGGCGATATGCGATCCGTAAAGACATGTGCTTCCAAGTGGTCGTATTCATGGAGTACAATGCGCGCAGCGAAACCGGTAAGAACATCTTCATGCTCCACAAAGTTCTCATCGAAGTAATGTATCTTGACAGTACGAGGGCGAACCACATTCTCCGATATTCCGGGAAGCGAGAGACAACCCTCCGCAAACATCACCGTATCTTCGCTTTCTTCCATGATTACAGGGTTAATGAAAACCCGCTTGAAACCCGCACACTCAGGATAATCGTCCGCCAACCCTTCCCCATCCACTATGAAGAGGCGAATTGACAAACCAACCTGAGGCGCAGCCAAACCACAGCCATCCGCCTGCTCAAGCGTTTCAAACATATTATCTATCAACTCTCCGAGTTGAGGATAATTGCTATCTATTTCATCGGTTTCGCGACGAAGGACAGGTTGTCCGTACAAATAAATCGGTAATATCATACTGCAACATTTAGGGACGGCAAAGGTACTCTTTTTTTCTGTGATTACAAAGACTGCAAATAGGACTCCAAGATATAACTGGCAGCAATTTTATCCACCACATTTTTGTCCTGCCGTTGCATACGTTTCATCCCTCCATCTATCATAGCCCTATGCGCCAAAACAGAAGTGAACCGTTCGTCGAACAAGCAGACCTTCCGGTCAGGGAAACGGGAAGAGAACTGCCTGAGGAATACACGTATGTCGGACATGGTATCGGAGTCCTGATTATTCATTCTTTTCGGTTGCCCCACAACCACGATATCCACAGACTCCCGCTTGAAGTAGTTGTCCAACCAATCCAACAGCAAGTGTGTGGGCACCGTTTCGAGGGGTTGCGCCAAAATGCGCAGGGGATCACTCACTGCAATCCCCGTACGCTTACGACCATAATCAACAGCCAAAATTCTTCCCACGTTATTCCACTAATCTGCGACAAGCAATTTCTTGAACTTGCCATGCCTTCCCTCGTCCTGCATCAGGAGATTAAACTTGAATTGACCATCGCGCATACCTTCGGCAAGACAAAGCCGCTTGAACTGCTGGTAAGCCGAGTTAACAAGACGTCCCGTTACAGGGTCTTTCAAACGGAAAGAATCCCGCTTGGATTTGTACTCCACGTTTTCCTCTTTCAGAATGTCGTCCACAACACGCGTGAACGCTTCCGCCTGCAACTGCGTGACAGACTGATTGGAGAACTCGTAATAGAAACGATAGGCAGATTCTTCCACGTCTGCAAAGCCGACAAAGAAACGCGTTTTGAGCCCCGTCTGCTTTTCGGCCCTGCGCACCGCCTTGATAAACTGCTGCTCCGCCAATTTTTCCCCCGTCATGGAAACTATGCCATTAATCTTCTGAACCATGTGAACCGTCGGAGTATTCAGGAAACGGGGTCCGACTTCAATCAGATCGTTCATATTATAGCGGTACAAGCCCCCATAGGTGGTCACAAACGAACAGTAACGTTTCCCTTCTTCCAACTCATACAACTGGTAGAAACGGGGATTGGGTTTATCCAGGTCTTCTTCCGCCACGAACTCGTAGAAATGGAAATGAGGGAACAAGACAGAGTTAAGCCCGTCATCAAAACACAAGCCGAAGCGGCACTCCGAAGAGAAATAACCCAACTCCTGATGGTAGATGTTTTCGGGAAACCAGTCTTTCAACTTATCAATGTAGATCTGCGTATTTCCGCACTTCCATGTACTGAGCAACTGCAAATCGGGCCAATAGTGCTTAGGGAGAACTGTGCCATACTTGTTCTTCAGATAACGGAGTTCTTTTGCACGTTCAGGATTGGGATGCAAGCGGGAAAGCAATGTTTTACGTATATCTTCAGGAATGTCCACCTTATCGGAAATCGTTCCGTTTTCAATATCCGTAATAAACTCGTCAAGATGTTCATTGACGGTATTCTGCAATTCAAGAATAGTGGACGGATTGGGTGTCAGGAACAAAGTCACATTGCGTTCTATGCAGACACGCATCAAAGTATAATTGCGTGCCGTGTAGTCCGTAATATGAAAAATCTCGGGATACGATACATACATCTTCCGTATGAAAGAAGGCGCATCGCGCTGCGTAACACCGGAAACGGAGCCGAACACCGTTCCGTCAGGCGCATACCCCTCCACATCTTTCCCCACAACAAACATCACAGCCCCCGCAAAAGAATAAGGACGACGCATTATGAAGTTGGCAATCCAACAACGCGTCATCTTACCA
>JBNMIS010000071.1:0-8836 GCA_050873385.1 Bacteroidales bacterium
CATAGCCACATACGGAGCATACAAATTTCTTCTGTGCCATATTATTTAGATTTTAGCGCGTTTCATACGACGTTTGATATTCACTTGCACCACGCACCAGTCGATGAGCGGAGCAAATGCGTTCATCAGCAGGATGGCAAGCATCATACCCTCGGGGTAACCCGGGTTGAGCACACGGATAACCACTGCCATGAAACCGATCAGGAAACCGTAAATCCACTTGCCGCACTCCGTACGAGCCGAAGTAACAGGGTCGGTAGCCATAAACACGGCACCGAAAGCGAAACCGCCGGTTACCAGGTGCATATACCATGGGAAATGCGCTGCAGCCGTGTCAGGACCGCATACATTGAACAGCCACGCGGTCAGTCCGCCGCCCACGAAGATACTGAGCATCGTCTTCCACGAAGCCACACCCGTTGTCAGCAGCAACAGCGCGCCGAGCAGGATTGCCCAGCAGCAGGTCTCGCCCACTGAACCGGGAATCAAACCGTTGAAAGCCGTCCAGAAATCCACAGGCATCAAACTTGCGTCCGTTGTGGTGGCAATCTGCGTCAGAGGCGTTGCGCCCGAGAAACCGTCCACAATGGTCTTGCCGCCGTCCCAGCCCCACGTGCCGCCGGTGCGGACAAAGGCCGCGTCGCCCGTCATGTGCGTCGGGTATGCAAAGAATAGGAACGCGCGCGTGATAAGTGCCACGTTGAAGATGTTATATCCCGTACCGCCGAACACCTCTTTCGCGAAGATCACCGCAAAAGCCGTAGCGATAGCCACCATCCACAGCGGGGTGTTGATCGGCACAATCAGCGGAATGATGAAACCCGTAACGAGGAAACCCTCCTGAATCTCTTCTTTCTTCCACTGCGCTACCGTAAACTCAATACCGAGTCCTACTGCGTAACTGACTATGATATAGGGCAATACTGCCAGCAGACCGAAGCCGAAGGCTTTCCACCACAAGGCGCAGGTCATACCGCCGCGAACCAACTCACCAGTAGCGAGCAGGTGCTGGTAGCCGACATTGAACATACCGAACAGCATAGCCGGCACAAGTGCCATTATCACGATAATCATCGTACGTTTCGAGTCCGAACCGTCGTGGATCTGCGCCCCGATACGTTTCGAGGTCGTGTTCGGTGTAAACAGGAACGTGTCGAAACCGTCGAACAGCGAGTGGAGCGCGTGCAACTTGCCACCTTCGTCGAAGGTCGGGCGAAGTTTCTCTACTAATTTATATAAACCGTTAAACATCACTCAATCTCCTTTTTTAAGTTATCCAATGCGGTTCTTACGATGGCTTGCAGCGGCATCTTCGAGGTGCAGACATACTCGCAAAGCGCAAAGTCTTCGGGAGCCACTTCATACACGCCCAACGCCTCCATCTTGTCGATGTTTCCGGCAATCATCGCCTTAATCAGGTACTCGGGATAGATATCCATCGGGAACACCTTGTCGTATTCGCCGCTCACGATAATCGCACGGCGACCGCCTTTCAGACGTGCATCCCAACGATATTCTTTTTTACCGAACAACCAACGGGTCAGTTTGCAGTCAACGAACTTTGCAGGATCCGTGTGGTTTGCGTTGAACTCATCGAAACGAGGAAGCAACCAGCCCATGAACTCATGATTTTCCGATCCTTCGTCAATCACAGATATCTGATTGCAGTAGGCATCAATCTTCTCTTCCGGCGTTGTTTGATGACCAGACAGAACGTTGCCGTTTACATAACGCAACGGCATTTCTCTATATACGTTGCATTTAACCACTGCATCAACAGGCATACCGGGAAGAACTCTGTAGTACTTCGGTTCAACGACCAACGGTCCGGTGAGTGCCACCAAACGCTGCATATCCACGATTCCTTTCGTGAAGAAACGTCCAATGATTCCCAAATCCTGTACGTTGATTGTCCAGACGGTTTCACCTTTAGCGACAGGCGCGATGTGATTGATCTGTACACCTACGTTTCCAGCAGGGTGGGGACCGAACACTTCATAGAGTGTGCAGTCTTTCAACTCCCGGAACTCGGTTGCTCTTGCTCCGTAGCGAATGCCTACGTAAACGGGAGCAATCTTGCCCAATGCCGAGACGGCTGCTTGCAGTTCTGCCAGTCGTCCTTTCATCACCCATTCATAATCGGGTGCACAAGGAGCGGTGTCGAAGGTGGAAATAAAGACGGCTTTCGGAGTTTTGTCAGGCAAAGCGATACAATCGTAGGGTCTTTGCTTGATAAAGCACCATAAGCCGGCCTCCAACAACGCAGATTTGACCTCTTCTGCAGACATTTTCGCCGGGTCGCACTCGAAGTGCCGATAGACAATCTGCTTCTCAGCCTCAATGTCTATAGACATAATCTTGCGGCGCTCCCCTCTGTTTACGGCCACGACCTTTCCCGAAACGGGTGATACAAAGTTCATATCCGTAAACTGCTTATCGTGAAACAATGGAGAACCCGCTTCCACTTGTTCTCCTTCTTTCACAACCAATTTTGGCGTAATACCTGCAAAATGGTCAGGGACAATTGCATACACATCGGGACGATTGATACTGCCAAGTACTTCGGCAGCCGATCCCGACACAGCAACATCCAAACCTTTTTTCAGTTTGATTACTTTGTTCATATTGGAAGTAGTTTATAAATTATGGTTTCCGTTGTGTGTCGTAGAGCATAACATGCAGTGAATTAGCCTTATAAGAATAAATAGCCGCATGCGCATACTTACGTGCAAAAGTACAATATTTATTTTGGTTATTAAAGATTTATTTCTATTATTTTCGCAGGTATCATGGCAAAAAATGCTCAAAAACGTACCAAAGAGTTTCCCTGTACCCATTCAAAGAGCAGGAATGATACTTTTTGCTCCTCTCCAAAGAGCGGCTAAACCTTCCGAAAGACCAAAGAAAGGGCGTGAAATTTGCGATTATATCCTGTCGATCTCCCGTTCAGGTCCCGATGAGAGGTCGTCGGAGTCAAGTAAAGGAACAACAGAGAGCAAGTTTGACCAATGCCATTCCGTCCATGTATATGGTAAATACAGAAAGAGTATCCGACAATACGGATACTCTTTCTGTATTTACCGGAGCGTAACCAACCGTAAGTTGTGCTCTTACGCTGAACTGCCGATTGACTTCATTATTGCTTTATGAAACGGAATACATTGCCATTTACACAGAGCAAATAGATACCCTGCGGCAAAGCATGTACGGACAATGCCGCCGCATCCATTGTGACGGTTGTGCGGAACATTTCCTGCCCCTGCAGAGACAGAATACGCACTACCGCACCGGAAGCACCCGATACATTCAACAAGCCACGTGTTACGGTGGGGAAGACCTGAATACCGGAATTTTTTTCAGCGGATTGTTCAAGGGCTGTACTTTCGATGTATTCGTAAGCACCAATGGTCGGTATTTCAGCACGCAGACGTCCCGTGATGTCGGTTGTGACAAAATCAAGCGGTTCGGCAGCAATGAGGTTTCCTTTCTCTTTCGGACGCAGCAGGTCCGCATCTACAAAGACAACTTTTTCTGTATGGTCGGATGTGCTATTCACAGCAGTTTTCCAAGCCTCCATATCGCTGATATCTCCATCGATGAAGGCTATACCGGTTCCATCAGAGAAGAGAACATTGTGTTCGAAACGGCTTGTTGAAACATCATCGGCAGCATGTATGCGTACAGCACAAGCCGTTTCTTCACTTTGGAAGATATTATTCAAAACCTGCATATTATTTTGCTTTGCAGCAATGTAAAGCGGATAAACGGCAGAGCCAGAGGTACGGATGGTGTTGTTTGCCAATGCAACAAAGTCGGTAGTTCTTGTGAGGTCCATTGCATAAGAGGAAGATGTGGAGGTGCTATGCATATCCACAACGTTATTGAAGATATAAACGGGTGCTTGCGGGGTTCCATTGACAGCCCTCAAGTAGATTCCAACGGCGTGGACATCCAAATTGGTGTACACACAGTTGTTGCCAAGACACGAACCTTCTCCCAATACCACATCGATAGATTTGGAGCCGGACTTTGTTGTAACCGTATTGCGTACCGTGTTGCCATCGACCAGTGCCCCACATTCACCACCGGACAGATAGATACCGATATTTCCTTGTCCTTCGAGGGTATTCTTAATGATACGTCCACCAATCTGCCTTGAATATTCAACATTGGCATTACCCACCAGCGCCACTCCGATGTAGCCTCCGCGCAAGATGGAATTGCTAAGCGTAAAGTAGTTGTTATTGTTGTTTGCTTTGGAGCCGGATGCATAAGCGTAGACAAGACGTGCATTGATAGCCGAAGACTCCGTTGCGCGATAGATACAGCAACTATCGACCGTTACATGTTCCGATACATTCTGCACAAGCAGGACAGCGTGATAACTACTATGTCCGGTGGTGAAAGAAAGGTTGCAAAGCGTTACGTAGTCGGCCCCGTCCAACGTGAAGACACCTTGCGTTTCGTCACCGTCAGGAGTGGATACCGGCGAATATTCATCGTGACGAATGACAACATCTTCACGGTTGCCAGTGAGTGAACGGAATGTGACCGAATTTGTTTCCGAAGCCCCATTGATTTCCGAAATGATGACATGTTCGGTATATGTACCCGGTTCGACAAGGAAAGTGACCGGACCATCCACTCCGTTTTTCAACGCATCTACAGCCGCTTGAATGGTTCTGAAATCCGCCTTATCACCCGCTCCGATGCGGAAGGTTCCATGCATGCCGCTTACTACACCGACAGAAGCCGTTACTTCGGATTCAGGTTTGCATGCAATATGATTCACCTCGACCGTTTCAAGTGTGGCGGCTATGTTGCTCCCTTCTGCTACAGAAGCAGGAACGGTGAGGGTAATCCAATAATAATAGGTACCCCGGTCGGTGACGGTGTCGGCTGTCGTCAAGAGACCGGTACGGGAAAAGACGTTTTGCGTTCCCGTCCTGTAAATTTTGAAAGAACCGTTCCCCAATGATGTCTGCAGATTGAAGTTCTCCACAGGCATTTTTCCTCTATTTCCTGAAACATGCAACGCTGCACACAGCATCGGCACATCGGCACTTCCCCGAGTTACTGCAGCCGGCGACACATCGGTTACTACAACGGAATCGAGAACCAACGAAGACAGAGAATGGCACGTGACTTCTATCTCCCATCCATCGGATGCGAGGATATTGCTACTTTCGTAGTAAACTGTCAGTGCACCGGAAGCCGCCGTAGAGACAAGTACGAGTTTATCAATGTCTTTTGTATAGTAAGACAGGCTTACATCGGCACTTTCTTTAGGTGCATCGGCATAGTAGACATAAAACTTGTCGGCTCCATTCAGATTCCATTGTTTGAACTTGAGTTGAACAGCACAATTCTCCACAGCGGGAACAAACGTTACGGTTCCCCGTATGCCCAATGTAATTTTGCCCTCAGGACCGCCATCGTCATAGAAAGAGAGCGGGGTGTCGTCCACCTCAACCCGTTGCGTTCCGCTTTGAAGAATATACATGTTGCGGATGATGCGTCCGTTGGCAGGGACTTCGGGAGAGAATGCCGTTTCGCCCACAATGATTTGGACATCCTGAATGGAGACTTCCGTACCTAACACTGCATCTTCAGCCACATTGACAGCCAATGTAAAGTTGTTTTCGTATTCGTTGAGAACGACGAGAGGCGAGAGCGTAATTTCGGTGCCGTTTACTTTTTCCTTTGCGACAGTTTTACCATTTTGCAAGAGCAATATGGTGTCAACGGAGGAAACGCAATCGCCAAGTGTTACCTTGACAGTCTTGAAACCAAGAGGCAGCAAATCGCCTTCTGTCGTGAGTCCCAATTGTAACAATTCAGCCTGTTGCTGTTTGCGTACGAGTGATTCGGAAGAAGATACCTGCAATTCAACATTCTGAACTCTCATGGGGCGGTGCCTGTATTGACTGACGATGGCGTGCCAGCCTTTGTTTGCTCCGACAAAGGTCCCATAGTCTGTATTGGCGTTGAAGACAACGGTCAGCGAACCATCTCCTGCTCCAGACCGTACGATGCCCGGTCCGACCTCTTTGTTTTCGGCATTGACCTCCCACAGCAGGTTGCCCGATGTGCCTTGTCCTTCGTAGATTCGGAAATCGGCTTTAGAATAACTGTTGTAAGACACGGCAAAGTCGGAGAAGTCCAGTTGGATGATATTGTCGGCAGTTGCAGGAATGAAGACCGTAGTCTGATTGCATGTCTCTGCTTTGTAGCGATCGGTATATGTGTCATCCGGTGTATGCGTGAATACCCAATCATCATAGACATGTACGGTTTGTCTGCCACAATCGGAGCAGAGCGTGTTGTTGACTGTCAGTGCTCCTCCGGGATTGGTGAAATCCTTGTACTCAGTATTGTTGCCAAAATTCACCTGGACGATGTCGGCTGCAACAGTTTGCCCGTTTTGCACGTTGCACACCACATCGCCAGCAAGGAAGAAATGATTCTCACCTTCCGTCAGCGACAAATTGCCGGCGGGAATAGAAAAGGTGTTGTTTTCAACAGCCACACGACCTACTCTGCAGGTGGTAGCAAAGACGGGAGAGGCACCTGTATAGTAGAGCGTCGCACTGTCGATGCGTGTGTATGTATCGTTTGCGTTGAACAGGAAAAGTACCGGTTGCAATGCGGGTTCGGTATTCTTTGCAGTAAGGCAGAACTGCATTATTTGTGCGTTTTCAGTGCAACCTGATATGTTACCATTCAGTTTGGTTACATCCGATGAAATTATTTCCATCTGTGCTGCAGAAAACTCGCTTACTACTGCTTCAAAACCATCCCCTCTATTGATCTCTGTCTGGTGCGTACTCTTAAGATACAGCGTGAGGGCACCATTCTCAGCAGTACTCTTCAGATTATAATTATCCAGTCTGCCGCCATCAACATTCATCGTATAGAGCAGACTATCTTTTGCCGCAGTGATACCATTGTAGAACGCCAGCACATCTGCTCTTCCGAAACTTGCAACAGACTTGTTATAGAAAATATGGATATCATGCATGTCGATCTGTATTTTCTTGTCGTCAGACATCGGAAGGAACGTAACATATCCTTCGAAACCAAGACTGATTTTACCATCTACACCGCCATCATCGTAGAACGGCATATCGTCTGTCACGTACACATAAATGTGTGAACCGTTCACCATGCGTGCCTCCGTTACGGTTTGCTGCCTTGGAGTTGCAGTGGTCAATGTATTGAAGCTTTTGTTTGTTGCAAGTCCTGTAATGGTGAGGACGGAGGTGGTCCCGATTGCCGTTGCAGGCAGGATATCCCCAATGATACAAAATGTGTTTGTCCCTGTTTCAAAGGGTTGGTTGCAAGTGAAAGTATAGGTGTCTCCATTCTTGGTTATACCAGTCTCAACAGGAGTAAATACATTACCTTTCTTTGTACATAGGCGCAATTGTGTTGCATCGAACATCTTACCATTGAGTGTGAAACTGATACTTTTCAAAGCATCCGCATCGCTTGCACCTCCGGTTTTGACAATGATACTGCCCATGGTGATATTCTGCTCCCCTACATACAACTCACTACGAACATCGGTATAATCGGCTTCTGCCGACTCCACTTTCATAACATCATTGCCAACTGCAATAACCGTTGCTTTCCACCCCATCGTCTTATCGTATTCACTATCATAACCACGCACACAGCATGATAACGCACCTGTTGCATCGGTAGATGTGTATGTCTTATTGGTGAATGTACCATCGGACAAGTTTTCCAGCATATTGCTTGTGGTAGGGAAGTCTTGGTAGCCATATTTATTGTAAGTGACACTTGTGGTGTCAAAAATCCCATTGTAAATTTTGAGACATGCATCGCCATCACCTGCCAACAACTTGACCGTTTCAAAGTCTATTCTGATTTTGTCTCCCTCCCTGGCCGGTTTGAAGATTGTGGTAGCAAATGCCTCAAACTGCCAGTCGGCGCCGTCAATGGCGTTTCCGTTAAAATAGCCCTTGTAATCATAGTAGTTGATGGTTTGTCCGGGTTGTACCAAGACAACTTGTTTGCCTTCTTGAGGCATCAGGATGTCTTCTGCATTTGCCCCAAACGGAAAGAGGAACAGCAGACCCAACATCCCGCACAAAAAAGATTTCATTTCCATATTGTTTCAGTTTATCTATAATCCTAAAACATCGTGCTTGCTTCCCATTATCCAAAACAATAAGCCGCTTGATATACATCAAACGGCTTATAGCGATACGGAACAACGTGTATAACCTATATATACACCAATAACGCAACTACTGATACATTGTGCGTTGTTCACTGTCTCTTGCTTTTACATCGAAAGCCCGTTTGACATACATTATTGGCAGGTATTCTGACTTGTTTCCATTACTTTATGCGCCTTCCCATCGGAACAGTTTTCCGACAGTGACTTAATGCATAAAGCGTACTCAGCGGCGAAGCCCTGAGCGGGAAACTCACAGCAGCGAGACTGTTTGAGATTTACACCCAATTCCCTCTTTACATTCTATCAAGACAGGAACGGCATATCTTGCACGTCTGCCTGCAATAGAATGACCAACAAGCAATCCACATAATGATTGCGGACGCACAAAGTTAGTGTTATTTTTTCGTTTGCACAAATTACATCCCCTCACGAGGATATGTTGATTTGACAGAAATCTATCTGAAACAGGTTGATTATAGACAGAGAAAAGATTCTTCACACCTAATAATCCATAGTATTAATCCTTATGGAATGTCTGTATTACCCGTTGGCGGAGTTAGGTGCACTTATTCCACTCATTGTTTGAAGCAAACGAATACATGAACATTACAGTTTATCCTATGATTA
>JBNMIS010000072.1:0-8808 GCA_050873385.1 Bacteroidales bacterium
AAAGAAGACATCGAAGCCTATGCCAAGGAAATTACCCGCATGCAGTTTATGCAGTACGGACTGGCCGGCGTGGACGATGCCATCCTTACTCAGTATGCCAACGAGATGCTCAAGAAAGAAGATCAGTTGCGTAGCATTGCAAAACGCGTACGCGAAAACAAAGTCTTCGAAGCCTTGAAAGGTGTTGTGAAACTGAAAAACAAGACCATCTCGCACGAAGAGTTTGGCAAATTGGTCAACGCCTGACAAACCGGCGGAGGATGTCCCTCCGTCTCTTCATAAGAGAAGAGGATGTTTCTTGATGAAGCATCCTCTTCTCTTTTTCTCCTCTCGGAAAGTCTTCCTTCTCAAGAGAAACAGTCGTCGTTGGAAATCACAACGGTTACTCAGCCGACCAGGGAAGCAGTGTCTGTGGCGATCATCAGTTCCTCGTCGGTCGGGATAACGCACACCTGCACTTTGCTGTCCTGTGTGGACAGCAAGGCTTCCTTTCCTCGGGAAGCAGCATTCACCTCCTCGTTCAGGGTAATACCCAAGTAGGTGAGTCCCTTGATGATTTCTCCGCGTATGTAGGCATCGTTCTCACCGATCCCGCCGGTAAAGGCTATGATGTCCACGCCGTTCATGGCAGCAGCATATGCCCCGATGTATTTGATAACACGGTAGATAAACATCTTTCTGGCAAGGTCGGCACGTTTGTTGCCCGCTTTCACGGCAGCATCGATATCACGTGCGTCCGACGATATGCCCGACACGCCTGCCAAACCCGATTTCTTGTTTACCAAGGTGGAGAACTCTGCCGTCGTAAGATGTTCCTTGTCCATTATGTACATTGCCGCACCTAAATCAAGATCACCGGCACGTGTACCCATCATCAAGCCCTCCACGGGAGTAAGTCCCATGCTGGTGTCCACCGATTCTCCATATAGTACGGCTGCGCAACTGCCACCGTTGCCTATATGGGCGGTAATCACTTTCTTTGCCTTTGGATCTGCTCCCAAAAACTCGCACACACGTTTCGATACGTAACGGTGCGATGTGCCGTGGAAACCGTAACGGCGGATGGCATACTTCTCATAGAGTTCATAAGGGATGGCATACATGTAGGCATAGTCGGGCATAGTCTGATGGAATGCCGTGTCAAACACAGCCACTTGGGGAACACAGGGAAGTGTCTTGCTGATAGCGTCAATACCTTTCAAGTTGGCGGGATTGTGCAGCGGAGCCAACTCGGCACATTGCACGATCTCACGGCGGACCTCGTCCGTGATGAGAACCGACTTGTTGAAGCGCTCACCGCCATGCACTACACGGTGTCCTACGGCGTTGATTTCGTCCAGACTTGCAATGCACCCTATCTTCTTGTCCGTAAGAGTTTGCAGAATCAGTTCTATACCGACAGTATGTTCCGGCATGGGTTTGTCAATCTGCACCTTCTCTCCGTTGGGCAATTTAACCATAAGGAAGGAATCCGGAAGACCTATCTTCTCCACACCGCCTTGTGCTATAACGGCTTTCGTATCCATTTCAAAGAGTTTGTACTTGATGGACGAACTGCCGCAATTCAATACCAATATCTTCATTGTCCCTGTTATTTGATAGCCTGATTGGCTGTTATTATTATCATTTGTACGATGTCATCCACCTTGCAGCCGCGGCTCAAGTCGTTCACGGGAGCGGCTATACCCTGCAGAATAGGTCCGATGGCATTGGCTCCAGAGAAACGTTCCACCAACTTGTAGCCTATGTTACCTGCCTGCAAGTCGGGGAAAACAAGCACATTCGCCTTTCCTGCCACAGTACTGCCGGGGGCTTTGAGTCTGCCGACCGTCTCCACGAGAGCGGCATCAGCCTGCAACTCGCCGTCCAGAGCCAAGTCAGGAGCCATCTCTTTCGCCAAGCGGGTAGCCTCTGTCACCTTGTCGATCAATTCGTGTTTGGCACTTCCCTTGGTGGAGAACGAGAGCATGGCAACACGTGGTTCTATTCCTGCCAACGTGCGTGCAGTCTCTGCAGTGGATATGGCTATCTGGGCGAGTTCCTGTGCATTCGGGCACGGGTTGACAGCACAATCGGCAAATACCAGGAATCCGTTCTCACCCAACTGACGGGCAGGGGTAAACATCAGGAACGCACCGGATACTATACCTACACCCGGCTTCGTCTTAAGAATCTGGAAAGCAGGACGGATGGTGTCGGCAGTAGTACCTCTTGCACCCGCCAACTCGCCGTCGGCATCCCCGTTCTTTATCATCAGGCAGCCCAGGTAGAGAGGATCTTGTGCTTTCAGGCGGGCTTCGTCTTCCGTCATTCCCTTCTTCTTTCTCAGTTCATAGAGCAACTGAGCATATCCCTCCATACGCGGATCGGTCTTAGGGTTGAGAATCTCGGCCTGTGCAATATACTCATAGCCTTTTTCGTGGGCCATTCCTTTGATCTTGTCGGGATCACCGATAAGTATCAACTTCGCCACTTTGTCACGAAGAATAATGTTTGCCGCCTCCAAAGTACGGGGTTCGTCTCCCTCGGGCAGCACAATGCGCTGAGGATTAGCCTGCGCACGTTCAAGCATCTGCTGTAGTATGTCCATTGTTGTGAATACTATGTTATAGTTATACAATTACGTTACTTTCCTGTTCTTATTCCTTTGATTTCTTCTTGAGCCGTTTCACTTCCGCCTCCAAGCGGGCTATTTCCTTCTCCTGGTTGTTGATAGTGGTAAGCAACTCGTTCAGTTCTTCATTGTCGATAGTGGTAGGATACTGTTCGTCAACCAACTGAAGGAAGTCCGCAAGAACATTCATATAATTGGTGAATGCTTCATAAGCCGACTCATAGTTGGTACCCTCCGCATCCAAATGATTCATATAGCGGAGATGATCCACAGCCTGAAGCAAGAGCCAGTCGCGTTTGAGCCGCTTGTCTTGGCAGAGATGCACCCGCTCAGCCACTGCATACAGTTTGTGTATCGCCTCTTGCTGGAGATCGTTTCCGTTGTATGGTGCAAGGTCTTTGGCTTCGCCTGCCCACGTAAGCGGATAAGGCACCGAAACAGAATCGACCGATGTAAGTTTTCTGGCTACTTCCTGCGGCATCATGAATCCGATGTTCTTCTCAAGCAGATAGTAGGGCAACGCTTTCATAAAGTCGAATATACCCGTTCCCGCCTGTTGGCGGATACCGAATGTTTCCGCCCCCATCCAGATGTTCACGACATGTTCTTCTTGCGGCAACTCGTCGATAATCCGGGCGAACTTGGGTGCATCCATCGGGTAGCGGTGCCATGTACAGTCCGAGAAGTGGAAAGCCAACTCGTCGCTAAGAGCGGTATTGCGGAGCAATACCTTCAGTTTAGGTGCCGCAACCGACGAATAGAGATAGTCCGGAGATTTCCAACTGAGGATATGCTTTGCCCCTTCCGTCATGACAGCCTTGTAGCCAAGTTTCGACAGATTCCCGGCAATCTCGTCGGAAAAGAGCAGTTCCGTATTCCAGACAGTGGTTGACTTCTGTGCAAACAACTCCTGCGTTAGACGCTGGTGTGCACAAAGTTGTTCCTCAAACTCATTTTGATTGCAGACTGCCGCCAAAGAATAGGCATAGGGAGTTGCCACGAACTCCACGCACTTGGTGGCAGCAAGTTCTTTCAGCAAGTCAATCATTTCAGGAACGAACTGTTCCAACATCTCGAGCATGATACCGGACACACTGACGGCACACTTGAACTTCCCGTTTGAAGTCTGTATCATCTCCTTCAGAGTGCGGCACAGAGGAATGTAGGATGTCCGGCAGAGCCAGGTGATATTATCCTCGGTCTGCATATCATCGTAGTAGTAATGGTCCTGCCCTATCTCAAAGAAACGATAACGTTTGAGCCTGTACGGAGCATGGAGGCTGAAACAGAAACATATATTCTTCATATTAACCTATTTTGCTGTTATTGATTATAGTGTGTGACTGATGACTCCATCGTAGATTGCCCTGACCTTGAGCCCTGCATCATACCAGCGTATGTTGCCGACCTCTTCACGTCCCAATTCCCGAAGGCTCTTATACATAGCAGGATATTTCACTATGGAATAGACGGCATCCGCCATGGCGTCGATGTCCCAATAGTCTGTTTTTATGGCATGCTGCAGGATTTCGGCACAACCGGACTGTTTCGAGATGATGGTCGGGGTACCCACTTGCATCGCTTCCAACGGGGAGATACCGAACGGTTCGGACACGGAGGGCATAATATAGACATCGCTTTCCGCCAACATCTCCTGCACCTGCCGTCCCCGCAGGAATCCCGTGAAATGGAAACGGTCGGCTATACCTCTTCGCGCCACCAGATCAATCATCTGACTCATCATGTCGCCGGAGCCCGCCATAACAAACCGTACGCCCTTGGTTTTCTGCAAGACTCTTGCCGCCGCCTCCACAAAATACTCAGGTCCTTTCTGCATGGTGATACGACCGAGGAAAGTAACCACCTTGTCCTTGCGCGGCGTCTTGGTGAACGACTCCACATCCTTCAAGGGTTCGACGGCATTGTGGACTGTGGAAACCTTGCGAGGATCCTGCCCGTATTTTTCGATGACCGTTTGCCTGGTGAGATTGCTGACACATATAATGTGGTCGGCCTCGTCCATTCCCCGTTTCTCGATTGCGTAAACCGTGGGATTGACATTTCCGCGCGAGCGGTCGAAATCGGTTGCATGCACATGAATCACCAACGGTTTTCCCGATATATGCTTGGCAAATACCCCTGCGGGGTAGGTCAGCCAATCGTGCGAGTGGATGATATCGAAATCCAACTGATGCGCCAAGACGCTTGCCACGGCTTCATAGTTGCTGATTTCTTCCAAGAGGTTATCAGGATAACGGCCCGAGAATGCGATGCAACCAAGGTCATCGGTTCCGATCCTCCGATAGTCGTAGTGAATACCCTGCCTCAAATAGAAATACTCGTCAGCACTCATGCGCCCCTGCAACCGTTGGTTGACATATTCCCATGAGTTTTCCTTCCACACGACAGGAACCATATCGGCGCCTATGATCCGCAGGAAAGACTGATCTTCGTCGCCCCACGGTCTGGGTATGACAAAAGTAATATGCATATCAGGCTGCTGCGCCATACCCTTGGTAAGTCCGTAACTGGCAGTACCCAATCCTCCCAATATATGCGGCGGGAACTCCCACCCAAACATCAATGCTTGCATAGTGGCGTCATGTTAATCAGTTGGTTGCACATTATCATCGTTCCATTTCCCAAGTGTATATATAACACTTATGACTGCTGCTACGCTTGGTGCGTAACTCATCCCCCCATGTCCGTTGTAAGGAGGGTTTCCATCATAGAGTTCGTTGAGCGTCCCGATACACAATTCCGACATCTCCACTTCATATCCGACAAGCAAACGTTCGATGAAACTCCGCCCACTTCTCTTATAGAGATCCAGGTAAGCCGTGACATACGCGGCAATGGTGCACGGCCAAACCGGTCCGTTGTGGAAATTGCGGTCTCTCTCCAACTGCCCTCCCACATAGACAGGCCGGTAGTTTCCGCTCTTCGGCGAGAGTGTACGCAGTCCTCTCGGCGTAAGCAACTCCTTTGTACAGATATCGACCACAGCCTTTTTCTGCTTACGGTCCAACGGAGAGAACGGGAGAGAAGCCGCCCATATCTGGTTGGGGCGCACCTCCTTATCCTTGTAAGCATCTACGACATAATCATACAGATAGAGTCCATTCCAGAACACATTCACGAAGGAGTTTTTAGCCAAACCCGCCTGCGTCTCCAGAAGATCCGCCTCATGAAGCCGTTGGCTCTCACGGAGGAGACTTGCCGTAAAGCACAAAGCATTATACCACAATGCATTGATTTCCACCACGTAACCCGTACGAGGCGTAATAGGCTTACCATTTTCCACCGCATTCATCCATGTAGCCGGCCGGTCGGTTCCATCCACATAGACCAATCCGTTGGCATGCACCCAGAGACGAGGATGCCTCTGTTTGCGGATGAAATCCATCACCTTTACACAAATATCCCCATACTTCTGCGCAGCCTGCTTCAAAGAACAGAACGATGCATATTGCTGCACTGCACGGACAAACCACAGAAGGACATCCGGTTCATCCATCCCCTGCAAAGGAGTATGCGCCGCAGGATCCTCCAAGAAAGCCGCCACCTCGCCGACAGCCGTCTTATCCATGATTGCCTCCCAGTATTCGGGACGATTGATCATAAGCGTGCAGGACGGAAGAGAGAAGAACTGCTCCCGCGCAGAAGCCTTGAACCACGGGTAGCCTGCGAGAAGATGACACTTGTCGCCCTCGCGTTTATAGAACTGCCCCGCCGAATTCTTCAAGCATGCAAACATATCGGTCCGTACGATACGCCGCTTCATCTCTTTCTCCCAAATAGGCTTAAGCGTACGCGGCACGACAGGCGTTATGCCTGCCGCAAAGATGACCGACTCGCCTTTCTTCAGAGGCAACTCGAAATAACCGGGGACAAAGAGGTCCTCCTTGTAGTCGAACCCCCGTTCCCGCTCTTTCATATACTCTATATTCTTATACCAAAGCGGGTTGTGCCTGTATTCCACCGATTTGGAGAACTGCATATAGAGTGCAGGAAAATCGGGATACATCCGGCAAGCCCCTCCGTTAACAACAAGTTGGCAGTCGGTGTCCGCCAAACTATTTTCATGCGTCAGCGAGTTGACGCTGCGGAATGCCAAGAACGGACGGAAGCGAAGCCGCGTAGGAGAATGCGCCTCCATCAGGGTGTAACGAATCAAGACTCTCGGTTCGAAACTCACGAGCATCCGTTCTTTGGAAAGAATGACTCCGCCCACCCGATAGATAGTCCGGCTTATCACCTCGCAATCGAACTGGCGGATGTACTTGTGCCCGTTCGGCGCAAAGACGTTGTCGCCGTACTGATGTATGCCAAGATTGAACTCCGCCCCATGCTGAATGACCGTTTCGTCGAGCGAACTGAGCAAGACATAGTTGTCGTCGCTCAATTCGGGAAGCGGCAGAACCAACTGACCGTGGTACTTGCGCGTATTGCAATCAACGAGGGTGGTACTGTTATACGCCCCCGCCCGATTGGTACGAATCATCTCCTTGCTCAGCGACCGTTCCAAGTTGTTAAGAAGTGTTTTGTCGAAATTAAGGTATGACATAAACAGAATCAGTTATATTTACCATCAAACCGCACTTGTGCGTCGTTGACGAACTGCCGTATCTGCTGTTCGCTGTCCTTGCGGCAAACAAGCAAGGCATTATCCGACTCCGCCACGATGTAGTCATCCAATCCCTGAATGACCGCCAACTTGTTTTCAGGAAGAACCACTATGTTGTCGTGGCTGTCGTAGAACGCCGTTTCGCACTTGAGAGAGACATTGCCGGAAGCATCTTTCTCCGACTGTTCGTAGAGCGAGCCCCACGTCCCCAAATCGCTCCAACCGAAATCGGCCGCCAGCACATAGACGTTGTCCGCCTTTTCCATCAAGCCATAATCGATGGATATATTCGCACAAGAGGGGAACATTTCCTGTATGAACTCCTCTTCGGCAGGAGTAGCCATAAACCGTTCGCCTGCAGCAAACTTGCCCCATATATCAGGAAGATAGGTCTGCATCGCCTTCGTGATAGCCTTCAAGTTCCAAAGGAACATACCGGAGTTCCAAAGGAATTCTCCGCTTTTAAGAAACATCTCCGCCAATTCCCTATTGGGTTTCTCCGTAAAAGTTTTCACCTTGCGGACTCCGCACAAAGAGTTTTCCGTATCAATCTGTATATACCCGTAACCCGTTTCGGGGCGGGTAGCCTTCATGCCCAACGTCAACAACGCATCGTTGCCGCTGACAAACTCCAGTCCTTCCATTATGGTTGCACGAAAAGACTCTTCCTGCAACACAAGATGATCGGACGGTGCGATAACGATATTCGCGTCGTCAGCCATAGCCCGGATGCGTGCCACAGCATAAGCAATGCACGGCGCCGTATTCCGCCTTGCCGGCTCGCAGAGGACCTGTTTTTCGTCCATCCACGGAAGACAATCGAGCACCAACTTTTTGTATTGCACGTTGGTAACGACAAGGATATGTTCCCGAGGCACGACAGGAAGGAAACGATCCACCGTGAGTTGCAGAAGCGACTTGCCGGTACCAAAGAAATCGAGGAACTGCTTGGGTTTATCCTGACGGCTGTAGGGCCAAAAACGGCTTCCCACTCCACCAGCCATAATAACGCAAAAGTTATTCGTAATGTTAAGTGACATACCAGGTACTATTGTTAAGTGTTAAGATCCTATTATTTAGCGACTAATACCTTTATCACCAGCAGCGACGCCAGCAATGGCGCCAAGCCGATTTTTTCACCGCTAAATTACAACAATTTTTCGGAGCCGACAAATCGGCTCCATCATTTTTAGGGCTGTTATGTAACATTTTTTGTGGACAATTTGTCGGAAGGGACAGGATATCCTATGTTACAGAGACCGAGTATCCGAGCATAGAGAGGAGTTGAGGAGTCCGGAAAAGGATTACACGCTGCGGGAATCCGGCAAGTTGCACTCACTCCACGAGCCACAAACTCCGCAAACAATTTCTTCAAGAGCGCTTCCATTAAAACTTATCAGGTTTGAGTTCTCCGCCAATCACCGTCAATTTCCCACTCTCCTTTCCATCAAACACCATTTCCTCTCCATTAAATTACCATTAAGGTGCCATTAAAAAGCATTATCGGATCTGATGATGCTCCGTTAATTACCGCCAATTGACCGTTAATTTCCCACTCTCCTTTCCA
>JBNMIS010000073.1:0-8588 GCA_050873385.1 Bacteroidales bacterium
ACGAATTCTGCCGGCTGACTACCGAGTATTTCACGCTCATGCCACATGCGGCTGAAGTGATTCCATATTTGGCGGAACGTTATCCGCTGACCGTCATCAGCAACGGATTCATGGAAGTACAGTACCAAAAGATCGACCGCTCAGGGTTGCGTCCCTGTTTCAGGCACATCGTTTTAAGCGAGGAAGTGGGAATACAGAAGCCGCAACCGGGGATATATGAAAAAGCACTTGCCCTTAACGGTATCAAGGCAGGCGATGCCGTGATGATAGGGGATACGTTCAGTAGTGACATCGCAGGGGCAAAGGCTGTCGGTATCGACCAGATATGGATAAAATCAGAAGATACCCCTCTGCTTCCGGGCCAGTCAGCCACATGGATTGTAAAAGACTTATCGGGTGTCAAAGAACTTCTCTGACACCCGATATTCTGTTGTTGTTCCGGTCTTCAGCGGTTCAACTCCGCTAAACGGGCAACGTATTTCCCTATTATGTCGAACTCTATGTTTACCATGGTACCCGCTTCTATATGGCAGAAGTTGGTGTGTTGGTAGGTGTACGGGATAATTCCCACCGTAAACGTGTCGTTCGTCGGATTGCATACGGTGAGGCTCACACCGTTCACCGTAACGGACCCCTTGTCCACGGTCATATACCCACGGCGCGCCATCTCCGGCTTATAGTCGTATCGGAACGTGAAGTACCAACTGCCGTCCGCATCTTTTTTCTCCACGCAGACAGCCGTTTGGTCCACATGTCCCTGCACGATATGACCGTCCAACCGCTCATTCAGTAACATCGAACGTTCAACGTTCACCATATCTCCGGCTTTCAGCAATCCCAAATTGCTGCGCTGAAGAGTTTCCTGCATAGCCGTCACCACATACGTATCTCCGTCTGTTTTTACAACCGTAAGGCAAACACCATTGTGTGCTACGCTTTGATCTATACGAAGTTCTTGTGCAAAGGGACACTTGAGCGTAAAATCAATGTTTCCCCTGTCTTTGTTGATGGCAATCACCTGGGCCATCCCTTCTATGATACCTGAGAACATATATTATAACGATTTAGTTTCTGCGAAAATACTTGCCCACAACAGGAAGACCCGACAGGGGGAAATCCTTCCTGACAAGAACATAAATATATACGACTATCAGTAGCGTCCCTATTGCCATACTCATCCACATACCACCGATGGCACGCACTGCATAATAGCCTCCCAACAAGACAAGCGTCAGTAATGTGTACATTCCTATGCGTTTCAGATCATACGGAATAACCAATCTCTTTCTCCCGATGAAATAGGATAGCAGCATAATAACAAAATAGCATACCGTGCTTGAGAGTGCAGATGCCATATACCCGATACGCGGTACGAACACCACCTGCAACAGAAGAGTTATTGCCAACCCTATAAGCGAGAAGTATGCTCCCCATTTTGTCTGGTCGGTCAACTTGTACCAGAATGACAGATTGAAGTATATCCCCTGGAAGATATACGTCCAAAGCACTATCGGCACGATGCGGAGACCCTCCCAATAGGATTCCGCCACCAGGAACTTGAGTACATCCAGATAGACAGTCATCCCCAAAAGAATCAGATAGGAGAATATGATGTAGTATTTCATGGCATCGGCATAAGCCTCCACCGAATGTTTGTCCTTGTGTTTGCTGAATACGAATGGTTCGTAGGCATAGCGGAAAGCCTGGGTAAACATCATCATTACCATAGCCACCTTGAAGCACGCCCCGTATATGCCGAGTTGTGTCTGGGCGTCCGCCCCTTTGTAGAGGAAAGGAAACAATATCCTGTCCAACGTCTGGTTCATTATTCCTGCCACTCCAAGCACCAGAAGGGGGAGCGAATAACGTAACAACTGTCTCAGCAGCGGCCAACTGAAAGAATATCTTTCCGCCACGATGGCGGGCAACAGACACAGTGTCTGTATCCCCGTAGCAATGATATTGGCAACAAACACATATCCCACACCGTACGATGCATCATACCAGCAGGAGATGATGTGCCAATGCTGTATCTTTGGGCAGAGGACCAGAAAGAAGAGGTTCAGAGCGATGTTCAATACCACGAAGAGCAGTTTCAGAGCCGCGAACTGCACGGGGCGTTTCCTGTAGCGGAGATAGGCAAAGGGAATACTTGCAAAGGCATCCATCGCGACCACAACAGCCAAGAGGCTTATGAACTCTTTGTGTTCGGCATATCCCAGCCAATCGGCAATGGGTTGGGCAAACAGACAACACAGCAAGGCAAAGACAAAAGAAGTGGTACCTATACACGTCAGAATAGTGGTATATACTTGTGCCGCGTCCTTACCGGTTTTGTTGGCAAAGCGGAAAAACCCCGTCTCCATACCGTAAGTAAGAATAACCAACAGCAACGCCGTCCATGCATACAGATTCGTGACGATACCGTAATCCGCCTGGCTTTGCAGCACGTAGGTGTAGAGAGGAACCAACAGCCAGTTCAGAAACTTGCCCACAATACTGCTCAAGCCGTAGATGGCAGTATCGCGTGCCAAGCCTTTCATTTCTCCTTTATCAGACATACCTCATCACAATCTTTATCCGTCAAACAGTTTATTTCATCAGTCGAACAACGTGACATCACCACCCAACGTTACAGGCGTTTTCCCGAGATGCTGATAGGCTAACGGAGTCACCTCCCTGCCGCGGGGTGTACGCTTGATGAAGCCTTCCTTGATCAGATAAGGCTCATACACATCCTCTATGGTACCGGGGTCTTCACCCATAGCCGTTGCTATGGTGTTCAGACCGACAGGTCCTCCGCGGAACTTGTCGATGATTGTATTGAGTAACTTGTTGTCGATCTCATCCAATCCAAACGTATCTATATTCAGTGCTTCGAGTGCATACTGCGCAATGGGCATATCGATGGTTCCGTCTCCCCGTACCTGCGCGAAATCGCGGACACGGCGCAGCAATGCGTTCGCAATACGCGGCGTTCCCCGCGAGCGGCGAGCGATCTCTCCTGCCGCTTTCGGGTTGATGGGCACATTCAACAGGCGTGCCGACCGCTCCACAATCCCTTGCAAAACGTCGGCATCATAATACTCCAAGTGGCAGTTGATACCGAAACGGGCACGCAACGGGCTTGTGAGCAGACCGCTTCTCGTGGTTGCCCCCACCAGCGTAAAGTGATTCAAATCGATCTGTATCGTGCGTGCCGAGGGTCCCTTGTCTATCATTATGTCTATCCGGTAGTCCTCCATGGCAGAATACAGATATTCTTCCACTACGGGGGAGAGACGGTGTATTTCATCAATGAACAATACATCGTTGGGTTCAAGGGAAGTCAGCAAGCCTGCCAAGTCACCAGGTTTATCCAACACGGGACCGGAAGTTACTTTGAAGCCAACTCCCAGTTCGTTGGCAATGATGTTGCTCAGCGTCGTCTTGCCCAAACCGGGAGGACCGAACAAGAGCGTATGGTCCAAACTCTCTCCACGCAATTTCGCCGCCTGCACGAAGATACGCAGGTTCTCCACTATCTTGGTCTGACCGGCAAAATCACTGAACCGCAACGGACGCAGCGCATTGTCCTGCTCTTTCTCCGTCATCTGACCGCGTATATCAAAGTCACTCATAAAGTATTCCTATCGGGTATAATCTTTGAACAACTGCTCCAAGTCCATATCTCCGGCACACGGTGTATCCAGGCGTATCTCCCCATGATTGAGAATCACCACCCGTGAACACATGGCGTGCACTTCCTGCATAATATGCGTCGAGAGCAAAATAGTGCGTCCTTCCGATACTTTGCGTATCAGCCCCCGTATTTCCTCCAACTGATTAGGGTCAAGCCCCGTAGTCGGCTCATCCAACACAAGCAACTGCGGGTTGGAGAGCAGCGCTTGCGCCAATCCTACCCTCTGACGGTAGCCTTTGGAGAGTTGCCCTATCTTCTTTCCTATCTCGGGACGAATACCCGTTTCATCAATCAGGGTCTCCAAGTCAGCATGATTCTTCCCCGACAAGTCGCCCATAAACTGCAGGTACTCCCTCACGTACATCTCCTCATAAAGGGGATTGTTCTCCGGAAGATAACCGACCTTGTCTGCCACGGCATGCGGATTGCGCTTCATATCCACACCGCACACCTCCACTTCCCCACTATCGAAAGACCACAAGCCCGTGAGGATTTTCATCAGCGTGGACTTTCCGGCTCCGTTGGGTCCCAACAATCCGACCACCTCGCCTGTACCGATCTGCAGCGTGAGGTCGCGCAAGACATGTTGCCTGCCGATGTACTTATCCAGATGTTCTACTCTTACCGACATAGTTAGTTGCTGACAAAGATACTGCTTTTTCAATCTCCGCCCAAGTCTTTGCCACCCATTTTTGCTATTTTCGTCCGCAATCCTCCAGCCTTTGCCAAACGGATATCGGATATCCACCGCTGCCATTGGCGCAGATATCCATAGAACACCCAGTGCGAGGGGAACAACAATGCACAAAACACAACAAGCAACCACCACGGCGCACAAACCGCACAAAGCAGAATCTCCACCAGATAAACTACCGGCAGGAAGAACATCACAAATCCATAACGAAGCGAGTTCAAGAAAGCCTTATCGTCTTCAAAAGAGAAGACAAGCAGCAGCAAAAGCCACATCGGCGCCGTACACACGGCCGCAAACACAAACCAAGGCAATGCCAACAGCAAGCCGGTGCCCCGTTTACACAAACGTCCGGGCAAGGTATCAAAAGGTTCTATCACAGAACTTGCCACAATACCCAACCTTTTCCGCATAGAGGCTATTTCCCGCAGTTCGGCACAGAACCGCGCAGCCGCTTCCGGACGGTTCTCTTCATACTGCAAAATACGCTGCGTGACACGCTGTTTCTGCTTCATTCTCCCCAACAACGTCCGCTCATCTCCATCCTCCCGGAACGGCACAGGGAGATGACGGAACAAACAGCCCGCTTCCAGCAAAGCATCATAACGTCCGTCATCGGGCAACCAGGCAATCAAAGCGCGCAATCTTCGCGACAATTCTTCCGAAAGCAGATTATATATCTGCGGCATTGACAAATCACGATGCTGACGGACAAAGGCTGTCACATTGACAGGTTGACCTATATTGACCAACAGCGTGGACCGATAGCGATAGAAACTGCCATACTCCAGACCGACAGGCAGGATATAGACATTCTTCTTTCCCTGCAAGACTTCGTCGGCTCTGCAGGCAATCCTGAAGATACCCTTTCCAAGAGGAAGCAGGCTATGCTTGGGACGGTGAGTGGCTTCGGGCATGATACTGAAATCAGTTCCCGCTTCCAATACTTCCGCGGCGTCGTTGATTACCGCTCCATTTTCTTTCACGTGTTCCCAACCATCCCGAACGCGGTTAATCGGCATAATCTTCGCCCTGCGCAGCAGAGGCACCAGCCAACGGCAGCGAAACATATCCGCCCTTGCCGCAAACACTTTCGGGCGGTGGTTGCAACATATCATCGCAACGGGGTCCATCAGACCATTGACATGATTGGGTGCATAGATGGTCACGCCATCTGCAGGAATATTCTCCCTTCCGACGAACTCAATACGGCGGTAGGCGTGCAGGAAATGCCATTCCGCATAGCGTTGCACCAAAGCATACAACCAATCGTTATCTTCCATTTTCCGCATAATCATGATAAAAACGAAGACTCAAGAGCCAAAGGCTCCCAAGTCTTCCTTCTATTTATTTGCCCATTCAAGGCAGTGTTGTTTATTCCTTAACGGAGCCGGCAACTGTCTTCACCCTCAAAGCCACGCTGAGGACGGCGTGTCTCGTGTCCGAAACGTTCGTCCCGACGGGGATAGGAACGTTGCTCGCCACGTTCACCTCGATTACTGCGCTCGGGACGTTCGCCACGCTCAGGGCGGGGACGGCGTTCAGGCTCCACATATCCTTCGGGTTTCTCTTTCAGAACCTTGGCAGACAATTTGAACTTACCCGTCTTTTCGTCGATTTCCAGGAGTTTCACCCTGATGGTGTCCCCTTCTTTGATACCCGTTTCTTCCATTGTATCGAAACGTTTCCAATCAATCTCGGAGATATGCAGAAGTCCCTCCTTACCCGGCATGAACTCCACAAAGCAACCATAAGGCATAATGGACTTCACGGTAGCGACATATTCCTCACCCGCTTCGGGCAAAGCGACAATTGCCTTGATGCGTGCCACAGCCCTATCAAGACTTTCCTTGTTGTTGGAAGCGACCTCCACGCGACCACCTTCATCCACTTCGTCGATAGAGACAACCGCACCGCTTTCAGCCTGTATGCCTTGGATAATCTTTCCACCAGGACCAATGACAGCACCAATCATATCTTTCGGAATCATGAAAGACACAATGCGAGGTGCATGAGGCTTCAAGTCGGGGCGAGGAGCAGGAAGCGTTTCCTTGATCTTGCCCAAGATGTACATTCTGCCTTCATGAGCCTGTGCCAATGCGTTCTCCAAGATCTCGTAACTCAAGCCATCGACCTTGATATCCATCTGGCAGGCAGTCAGACCGTCTTCGGTACCAGTAGTCTTGAAGTCCATATCCCCCAAGTGATCTTCGTCACCGAGGATGTCGCTCAAGATAGCGTAGTTCTTACCTTTGTTCTCAGAGATAAGTCCCATAGCGATACCCGATACGGGTTTCTTGATAGGCACACCCGCATCCATCAGTGCCAAAGTGCCGGCACAAACGGTTGCCATGGAAGAGGAGCCGTTGGACTCCAATATATCGCTCACTACACGTATGCAATAGGGATAGTCCTCAGGAATCATGTTCTTCAAGGCACGGCATGCCAAGTTGCCGTGACCAATCTCACGACGTCCCACACCACGCTGTGCTTTGGCTTCACCCGTAGCAAAAGGCGGGAAATTATAGTGAAGGAGGAAACGGTCGTAGCCTTGAATGAGGGCTTCGTCAATCATTTTCTCGTCGCGCTTCGTACCCAGAGTAACCGTGGACAACGATTGCGTTTCACCACGCGTAAAGATACTGCTTCCGTGAGGACCGGGCAGGTAACCCACCTCGCACCAGATAGGACGAATCTCATTGGTTTTACGTCCATCCAAACGTTTGCCTTCGTCGAGCACAGCACGGCGCATAGCCTCTTTCTCCACATCGTGGTAGTAGCGGTCGATCAAGGCAGCCTTCGTCTCCAGTTCTTCGGGAGTGAACTGCGCCTTGAACTCTTCGCAGATAGCAGAGAAACTCTCCTCGCGGTGATGCTTATCGGTATCTGCCGAAGTAGCCTGTGCATAAGCCTTTGCATAGCAAGCCTCATGCACCTGCTTGCGCAACTCCTCGTCGTTTTCCTCGTGACAGTAAACACGTTTCTGCGTCTTGCCATACGCTTCCATCATTTCCAACTGTGCCTGGCATTGCGGCTTGATTGCCTCGTGAGCGGCACGGATAGCATCGAGCATTTCCTTTTCGCTCACCTCTTTCATTTCACCCTCCACCATCATGATGTTGTCCAATGTAGCGGCAACCATCAACTCGATGTCGGCATTCTCGCACTGTTCGAAGGTAGGATTGATGACGAACTCGCCATTGACGCGCGCCACACGGACTTCGGAGATAGGTCCTTCGAAAGGTATATCGGAGCAAGCCAAGGCTGCACTTGCTGCCAAGCCTGCAATAGACTCGGGCATATCCACGCCGTCGGCGCTATATAACGTCACGTTAACGAAAGTCTCTGCATGATAATCCGCAGGGAAGAGCGGACGCAAAGCACGGTCGATGAGACGTGCTATCAGAATCTCATAGTCCGATGCTTTTCCTTCACGGCGCGTAAAACCGCCGGGGAAACGTCCATTTGACGCGAACTTCTCTTTATACTCTACCGTCAAGGGCATGAAATCGGTACCCGGAACGGCCTCTTTGGCGGAACATACGGTGGCAAGAACCATCGTATTGCCCATCTTTGCCATCACTGCGCCATCCGCCTGCTTAGCCAACTTACCTGTTTCCAAGGTAATGGTTCTGCCATCGGGAAGCGTGACAGTCTTTGTTACAATATTCATTCGATTAAATGTTTTACGAGGGACCATCAGCCCCTCAATTAGTTATAGACTCTAAAAATCGCACAAAGGTAGTCTTTTTTTCCGGTTCCCACAATAGGGAGGTGTTTTGTTCAGGGAATTCTGCCAAAGGGTGATGCAGCATAGACGTTCCAGTTATTCGAGACGTTCTAGAAAATGAGACCGTCTGTTTAAGAAATCCCGTTCAGGGGTCACGTTATTTACAATTGGACAATTTACGATGTACGATCTTGCTTCACCGACTTCACTTTCATCTCTCGTCCAGGTGTGCTTGAGGTCGGCTTGAGGGGTCGTACACAAATACATAAAAAGAGGTTGCCAGACAGATACGGGCAACCTCAAGACAAATTCCGCCGTCAACGGTACAGAAGACTTTCCACTGACAATGGAACGAAGCAACAGGAAAGCAACTGCATCAGAAGACTATCTTTGCACTTTTATCCTTGCGTTTCATTGTGCCGGCAACATGATACTTCATTATATAGACATTTCCCCTGATAAACCGTTCCACCGGCAATTCCACG
>JBNMIS010000074.1:0-8405 GCA_050873385.1 Bacteroidales bacterium
CGGATGGTATGCTCCAGCAGACTGACATCAATCATGCCCTCCACCTTGGTGTAGCCGATTTTGTCGATAAAAGCACGGATGGCTTCGGGCGTGTAACCTCGGCGGCGCAGACCGCAGACGGTCGGCATACGCGGGTCGTCCCAGCCGCGTACGAGCCCCTCCTTGACGAGTTGGAGCATCTTGCGCTTCGACATCACGGTGTAGGTGATATTCAGGCGGTTGAACTCATACTGGTGCGGACGGTAGTCGCCCTCGACGAACTGGTCGAGGAAATAGTCGTACAAAGGACGGTGGACGACAAACTCGAGGGTACAGATCGAATGGGTGACGCCCTCGAAATAGTCGCTCTGACCGTGCGCGAAATCGTACATCGGATAGACATTCCACTTGCGCCCCGTGCGGTGGTGCGGGTGGGTGGTGATGATACGGTACATGATGGGGTCGCGGAAGTGCATGTTGGGGTTCGCCATATCAATCTTGGCGCGGAGCACCATCTTGCCGTCCTCTATCTCGCCCGCCTGCATTGCCTCGAAGAGACGCAGGTTCTCCTCGACGGGACGGTCGCGGTAAGGCGAAGCCACACCCGGTTCGGTAGGCGTACCTTTCTGCTCGGCTATCTGCTCGGCAGTCTGCTCATCTACGTACGCCTTGCCCTCTTTGATAAAACGGATAGCGAGGTCGTAGAGTTGCTGGAAATAGTCGCTGGCATAGTAGATATTGCCCCAGCGGAAGCCCAACCACGCGATGTCCTGCTGGATGGAGTCCACATACTCCACATCCTCTTTGACGGGGTTGGTATCGTCGAAACGCAGGTTGCAGACACCGTGGTAGCGTTCCGCAATACCGAAGTCCATACAGATAGCCTTGACGTGTCCGATATGGAGGTATCCGTTGGGTTCGGGCGGGAAACGGGTCTGGATACGGCCGTTGTTCTTGCCCTCAGCGAGGTCTTTCTCTACAATCTGCTCAATGAAATTGAGGCTTCTTTCTTCTGTTTCCATAGTTGTTAATGACAGGTTGTTTAATCAAAGTATCCTTTCAAGATTCCTCTTGGCGAATTCCTTACAAAGAGAATGATTTCATCGCGCTCAAGCGAACTGGGTAGATCCGTCTCAATACGTTCCATCGCCTGCGAAACATTTAGCCCTGGTTGGAAGAGCAGACGATAAGTATCTTGTATTCCGCGGATCTGTTCCGATGAAAACCCTCGTCTGCGAAGACCGATACTATTCACCCCGCAATATTGGATAGGCTCTCTCGCCGCCATAATATATGGAGGAATGTCTTTGTTGATACGCGAACCTCCCTGTATCATAACATGTGCTCCTATATGTGTAAACTGATGTACCAGTGTGCCACCACCTATTACGGCATAATCACCAACAACGACTTCGCCTGCCAACTGAGTAGAATTGGACATTATCACATTATTTCCGACTACACAATCGTGTGCCACATGACAATATGCCATGATGAGACAATTGTTCCCTACCACGGTTTTCCCTTTGCTGGCGGTTCCTCTGTGTATAGTTGCGCACTCCCGAATGGTTGTATTGTCACCTATGATAACAAGTGTATCCTCTCCTTTGAATTTTAAGTCTTGTGGTATGGCACCTATTACGGCTCCAGGGAAAATGGTACAATTCTTTCCTATGCGTACGCCCTCACAAATTGTAACATTCGATCCTATGCGTGTTCCTTCTCCAATCTCCACATTTTTGTCTATGCTTACGAAAGGGTCAATAACCACCGTAGATGCAATCTTTGCATCGGGGTGTACATATGCCAATGGTTGTTTCATCGTTTTTCCTGTTAGTTTCTGTTATGTTCTTGTTTATTTTATGTTCTTTACAATTTGTGCAGTCAATTCTGCTTCAGCCACAAGCCGTTCGTCTACAAAGCAATACCCTTGCATTACTACTATTCCCCTACGAATAGGCTCAAGCAGTTCCATCCTGAAAATCAGCGTATCACCCGGTAGTACTTTCTGGCGGAACTTGGCATTGTTTATTTTAACGAAATAGGTGGAATAGTTGCTTGCATCGGGTTTGTCATGCAACACCAATATACCTCCGGCCTGTGCCATAGCCTCCAAAAGCAACACTCCGGGGACAATAGGTTCATTTGGAAAATGTCCTTGAAAAAACGGCTCGTTGGTGGTAAAGTTCTTCATGGCAATAATTGTTTTATCTGTCATTTGCAGAACTTTGTCAACAAAAAGCATCGGGTATCTGTGGGGAAGAAGATGACGGATATCTGCTATTCCCAAAAGAGGTTTATCGTCTCTGTTGAATACAGGAGGCAGGATCTCTGTTTTCCTCATCTCTTTGCGCAATTGTTTGCAGAATTGTGTATTGGCACCATGTCCGGGACGTGTGGCAATCACTCTTCCCTGAATGCGGCAACCGATAAGAGACAGATCTCCTATCAAGTCCAATAGTTTGTGCCTTGCAGGTTCATTGTCGTGATGCAATGCAGAGAGATAACCTAACTTTGAGGCATCTTGTGTAGGTTGTCCTAATTGCAGTGCAAGTTTGTCAAATTCTTCTTGCGATAGTTCTTGATCATAAATCACCAAAGCATTCTGTAAATCGCCGCCTTTGATCAAACCGTGATTGAGTAAACAGTGAATCTCTCTGACGAAACAAAATGTTCGCGCCGGCGCTATTTCTGTTGCGTAGTCCGACATGGATTCAAGAGAAGCATACTGATTATGCAAAACATCTGACGGAAATGATATATGAACATCCAGACTATAATCGTCATCCGGCAACAATGTAATCTTTGTACCGGTCTCTTCATTCTTATATTCAATCTTGTGCCGTACAACAAACACCTTCTGTTCTGCTTTCTGCTCTTCTATTCCGACTCGTTTTATGGCATCCACATAGTATTTTGCACTGCCATCCAATATAGGTATCTCAGGACCATCCACCTCTATGAGACAATTGTCCACCCCCATTGCATAAAGCGCAGACAAAGCGTGTTCCACTGTGGATACCCTCCATTCGCCTTTCTCCAATACGGTTCCCCGCTCTGTGGCACTTACATAATCTGCGGTTGCTTCATAGCAGGGTTTATCGGGTAAATCAGTACGACAGATTCGTATACCGGTATTTTCTGCCGCAGGCTTAAACTCTGCATGAAGAATACATCCTGTGTGCAATCCTTTCCCGTCAAAGGCAAAGCCCGATTTTATGGTATGCTGTTTCATTTTTTGCTGTCATTTAGTTGTTTCTGCAAAGCGTAAACCATCTGCTGCAGTTCGTTCAGGTTTTTGTACACGACAGAGGCTCTGCGGAATTTGGCTGCAGGGATAGCAGGCGTACCCTGATACATACCTGATTCCCTTACACAACCTGCAACACCTGTCTGTGCCCCGAAGACACAATGGTCGGCTATCTCAATATGTCCTGCGACGCCCACCTGCCCCGCGAGAATACAATGGCTACCGACTTTGGTGGAGCCGGCTATACCCACCTGCGCACAACATACCGTTGATTCTCCTACTTCTACATTGTGTGCCACTTGTACCAAGTTGTCCAATTTAACATTCTTATGCACCCTTGTACTCCCCATCATTGCTCTGTCAACGGTGGTGTTTGCTCCTATTTCCACATCGTCTTCTATCACCACATTGCCTATCTGCGGGACTTTTTGGTAAAGACCTTCTTTGTCGGGTTCAAAACCGAACCCGTCTCCGCCTATCACTACTCCGGAGTGCAATATGCAATCTTTTCCTATCTGTGAATAAGCATACACTTTCACTCCAGCATACAAGGTGGTATTATCGCCTATCACGACATTGTCTCCTATATACACTTGCGGATAGATTTGTACACCTTTGCCCAACCGTACATTCTTCCCGATGTAGGCAAATGCACCGATGTAGGCATCTTCAGGAACTTCTACTCCTTCACTTATGTACGAAGGTTGCTCTGTTCCGTGTTTGCGAGGCATCATCACTTCAGCGACCATTGCCAGCAACCGGGATACAGCGGCTCTAGCATTCTCTACCAATATAAGCGTGGCACCTGTAGTCCCGTGAAATTCCAAGGAACGGGACATCAGTACAATACTCGCAGCGGTATGAGTGAGATAGTGGACATATTTCTGTTCGCCTAAGAAACACAATGTTCCTTCCCGTCCTTCTTCAATTTTGCTTACGTCATGCACTTTTCTGTCTTTGTCTCCGCGGATTTCTCCACCGATAAGTGCGGCTATCTGTTCTGCTGTAAATTCCATATAGATTGTGGGATCTAAACAATTTATAAAGGGTAATAGTATAAGTAGTGTTTCTCCACCTTTTTCGATAACACTTGGATATTTAGCATGTCGGACGCTTCGGCTATATCTTTTATCGTGCCGTCCTTGTAGCGTATATCTATGGAGTCATCCTTAGGTGAATAGGTGTCTGTTGATACAGTATGTACACCGCAAAAGTATTGTGCTTCTTTCTTCTCTATGCCGAAGTGGCGGGCATATGCTGCCATGTTTTCCTCCATTTTGTTCTCGTCAACGGGCTGAGTGAGAACGTTTACCTTGAACAATCTTCTGTTGCTGAATGCTTTGCATAATGTGGAAAGGATCAAATCGTCACAATCTTCCCACACTTTGATGGCAGAGAGTATATCTGTATCATCCAATTGAGCATAACGTTCCAAGGCTTTAGGGCTGTTACCGAAATCCTCTATGCCCACATAGTGATACAAAAACCAATGCAATGCAGGGGTTGCGAATAACTCATATCCGTTGGATGCTAATTCCTGTGCACGACGCAGTATATTGATAAGCAGTTGTTCAGCCCCCACCGATGTCTTGTGCAGATAGACCTGCCAATACATTAATCGTCTTGCCACCAGAAACTTCTCAATGGAATAAATACCCTTTGCCTCTACCACCAACTTGTCATCGGCAACGTCCAACATCTTTAATATACGTGCTGAAGCCACCGTCCCTTCGTTTACACCACAGAAAAAAGAATCTCTGCACAAATAATCCAATCTGTCCATATCCAACTGCGACGAAATCATCTGATGCAGAAATCTGCGCGGATATTCATCTTTGAACAAGTCTATGGCTGACGACAGTTGTCCGTCAAATTCTTTGTTTATCTTCTCCATCATCATCAGAGACAGCCGTTCATGCGAAACGCCATGCACCAATGTATTCTCCAATACATGTGAAAACGGACCATGTCCTATATCGTGCAGCAAAATGGCAGCCATGGCGGCATTGCCCTCGTCGTGCGAGATGTATATGCCTTTCCGACGCAGCACTTGCAACGCTTCCTGCATCAAATGCATCGTACCGAGCGAATGTAAGAAACGTGTGTGCATCGCACCCGGATAAACAAAAAAACTCAGCCCCAACTGACGGATACGACTCAAACGCTGCACGTACGGGTGCTGCAACAAATCATATAGGAAGTCATTGGGGATGGAAATAAACCCAAAGACAGGGTCATTGATTATCTTACGCTTATTTGGCAAAATTCTTACCTGCTTGCTATCCTTAGTTTTACATTATTCTACCATCTGTACAAACGGCAGGATTCACAATTATGCCAGCGATAAGTGAAACTCAAACCGATTTGGAAGAAACCGTCTGCCCACTTGTTTCCGCCTCCTCTTCCGAAACTTACGCCTTCCGAGTTTTGGGAAGAGTTCATGGGATAGCCGTCCAAGTTGCATACAGGTGAATCCAGCAAACCTTGGTGAACGGCTACGTTTAGTTTTATACCGAAACTTTTCCCGATACGGAAATCATAACCCACTTCCAACGGGATCATAGGGAGAAAGGAATTGGTTGTTCCCGTTGCTGCCATAAAATCGTAACGTATGAAACTATAGGTTAATGCAATGCCTCCGTACAGGTAAAAACCTGCAGATGGGAACGGATACCATTCCACGCCTGCTGACAATTCCCCGAAGACAGAATTGAATTTTCTGTATGAATCAGGATAGGAACTGCTGTTGTCCCCCCGCAATGCTCCTGCATTCAGACCAAACCGCCAATTGGTGAATTTGCCTGCAGGCATGGTGTAGGCAAACGATGCGGCTCCGCCGAACGTGAGATTCTGTTTCTGAAAACCTCCGTCCATTGCCACACCCTTTCTGTCTACGTCACCATAGTAGTAGAGCGCATTTACGGACAGAGTCAATCCGTTGGCGATGGCACTATTCCGTTGTGTGTACAGACCTGTTTGTCTGTTGGAACGTTTGGTCCATACTATGTCCACCTTATCTCGTTGCAACGGATTGGCTGCACCAACAAAAGCAGGAAACAAAATAGCCGGAATGAGTATTCCGAGAAAGATTTTGTAATTTTTCATACAACGACACTATTATGCGGCAAAGGTACTCATTTCTTTTTTCTTCTGCAAATCTATTTATGCGGAATTGGAGAAAAACAAAAAGGCTCAAACATTTGCGCAATGTCTGAACCTTTACCCGAAACAGGAAACTCTCGTTATTCTGCAGGAGTTTCTGCGGGAGCCTCTGCCTCTGTAGTTACCTCTGCTGCAGCGGCAGCCTCAGCAGCCAAAGCCTCCTGTTTCTTTTTTGCCACCTCTGCAGCCTTTGCCTTGTTCACTTCCACCTCAGCGGCTAAGCGATCCTTGGCAATCTTCTCTTTCTTGGCGGTCTCTGCGTCTGAGATTTTGCCATTCTTGGCATCCTTCTCAGCCTTCCAAGCAGCAAAACGGCGCTCTGCTTCATCTTCGGAGAATGCACCCTTCTTAACGCCGCCTTTCAAGTGCTTCTTCAGCAGAACACCTTCGCCCGACAAAATATTGCGGACAGTATCTGTTGGTTGTGCACCAACTTCCACCCAATACAACGCACGCTCAAAATCCAAATCAACGGTTGCCGGATTGGTGTTGGGATTGTAAGAACCGATACGCTCAATAAATTTTCCGTCGCGAGGTGAACGACTGTCTGCCACTACAATGTGATAGTAAGCATAATCCTTGTGGCCATGACGGGCCAAACGAATCTTTGTTGCCATTTTTGTTTGTTGTTTGTGAGTTACGACTTCTCTGAGTCGCATACTCGGGTTAGTAATAAATGGTTATGCCTTTTCACGAAAGGCGCCGCAAAGATACAACCTTTCTTTTGTTCACGCAACCTTTCTTACGAAAATCAATTCTCACAGAGACAACTATATTGCACAGCAATCATTCCTGTGTTCTGGCGGTCTTTCTGTGTAGCGAATGGATTCCCGTTGTCAGTAGTATCCCCTATGCCTCATTCAGAAATACTATCACAGAGGTTCGTTTGTAATGCGTCCCAAGATGTCGTAAACCGTATGGTCTGTCTTGAAAAACATACGACCGTCTTTCATGTATTTGACGAATCGGTCAGCTGTCCTTATGTTTTCCAAATCATCTTTGATACTGCAACTACCCTCCGAAGTCTCATAGATTGGTTCTCCGTTCATAGAACAGCAGAGAAATTCTTGACCGCCACAGGGTAAAATGATTTCACCGTACAAGGGTGCCAATACCCCTGCATCCGCAATAGAACCTACATACTCTATATCCGTCGTACGGTGGTCGTATTGAATCCGTTTTGCCCTACGGCCATCCGACAATGTAACAGAATCAACGGCAGTAACGGTAGCCAAACCTTCTTCTTCATCAAAAGGCGAAGCGATCTTGTCTCCTACATTGAGACCGAAATCATAGATGAGCGTTTCTTTGCCCTCGTAGTAAGCAAACACTTGTTTCCCGCTTTCGCGGACAGGCACATTGTCAAGTAGTAGGTATTTGGTACCATTGATTATTGTATCGCAGGAAACACTCATTTGACGAATAAAAGTCTTGTCACCACCTTCGCAAAGTTCTGTCACACTATACGACCACACTTTGCCTGCGGGGAAATAGGCGTGGTTGCTATTGTATTCGCAGCCGAATTGGGCGAAATAGTCATCCTTATTACTTTCGTACACTTGCACCCCGTCGGAATAGGCACATTGCAGACAATGGTACGAACCACCCGGATAAGTGACACCCGTGTATAGCAAACCATGGGTGGAACCGATGCCCTCTATCCATTGTACCGTCTCCCGGAACTGTTCTTCGTCCGTAACATCAGGGATGTTGTCTGCTATTTCTATAGTCAATACACGTTTCCCGTCTTCTGTTGTTTGCACGTCTTTAACCCTGTTTTTACACAGCGTGGCCGGGTGGTCCAATCCGCCCCAAACCATCCTCTCATCACCTGCTTTCGCACCAAAATCATACAACAGGTATTCTTTCCCATCATAGCAGACATACACTTTGTCCTCCTCTTGGCGAATGGCGGCGGCGTACTTGAGGCCATCCGAAGTGAGCGTTGCACGCTGCATCACCTTAGTATAATAACATCGTTTATGATAGTATCGGCAGACTGCGTAAATTCATA
>JBNMIS010000075.1:0-8285 GCA_050873385.1 Bacteroidales bacterium
TATCGCTGGGTCTTAATCAGTTTCTCGTCACCGCCGCCGTACTTCATAATGAAATCGTGGCGTTGCTGGTCGTTCCAGCAGTACTCCTTGTAGTTGCCCTTCGAGCACATATACAGAGGTGCCATCGCGATATAGAGGTGCCCCTGCTCAATCACCTCTTTCATGTGGCGGAAGAACAGCGTCATAATCAGCGTGGCGATATGCGCGCCATCGACATCGGCATCCGCCATGATGATTACTTTGTGGTAACGTATCTTGCTCAGGTTCAACGCCTTGGGGTCGTCTTCTGTGCCGAAAGTGATACCGAGGGCGGTGAAGATATTGCGCACTTCCTCGCTCTCGAATACCTTGTGCTCCATGGCTTTTTCCACATTCAGAATCTTACCGCGCAAAGGCAGAATAGCCTGATGCTTGCGGTCGCGTCCGGTCTTTGCCGTACCGCCTGCGGAGTCTCCCTCAACGAGGAACAATTCACATTCGGCAGGGTCTTTGCTCTCGCAGTCAGCCAGTTTGCCGGGCAACCCGCCGCCGCTGAGGGGCGACTTGCGCAGTACGCTCTGGCGGGCGTTGCGGGCAGCGATACGCGCCTGTGCAGCCAATATCACTTTCTCCACAATCTTCTTGGCGTCATCGGGGTGCTCCTCCAGATAGTTCGTCAGCGCCTCGCTCACGGCAGCAGACACCATACCTGCCACCTCCGAGTTGCCGAGTTTGGTTTTGGTCTGTCCCTCGAACTGCGGTTCTGCCACTTTCACGGAGATAACCGCCGTCAATCCCTCACGGAAGTCGTTGGGGTCGATAGTCGAGTTGCCGTCCTTGTCCTTCAGTTTGGCTTTCTCCAGCAGTTTGCTGTCCTCGGCATACTTCTTCATTACGCGCGTGAGCGCGGCGCGGAAGCCTGCCACGTGGGTACCGCCCTCTATCGTGTTGATATTGTTCACGTACGAGTGTACATTCTCGTTGAAGTCGGTGTTGTAAATCATCGCCACCTCCACGGGGGTGCCGAACTTCTCGGTATTGAGGTGAATAACCTCCGAGATAAGCGGCGTGCGGGTGTTGTCGATATAGCGTACAAACTCGCTCAAGCCCTTTTCCGAATAGAACACCTCACCCTTGTAGCGTTTGCCGTCAGCGGCTACCACGCCTGCCAAGTCGGCGGGCACTTCGCCTTCGGACAACGGCTTCGGCTCTGCGGTGATGGGGTGACGCTTGTCCGTCAGGGTTATCTTCACACCCGCATTCAGGTATGCCAACTCGCGCATACGGTTGGCAAGGATGTCGTATTGGTAAACGGTCTCGGTGAAGATACTGCCGTCGGGCCAGAACTGCACGAATGTGCCTGTGCCGCGCTCGCTGCCGTAGGTGCCTATCTCATGCACGGGGCAGATGGGCTTGCCTTTGGCGTACTCCTGCATATAGATTTTGCCGTCACGATACACCTCCACGTGCATCTTTGTCGAGAGGGCGTTCACGCAACTCACACCCACGCCGTGCAGACCGCCGGACACCTTGTAACTGTCCTTGTTGAACTTACCGCCGGCGTGCAATACGGTCATCACGACCTCCAGCGCACTCTTGTGCTCTTTCGGGTGCATATCCACGGGGATACCGCGTCCGTTATCCTGCACCGATATCGAGTTATCCTCGTTGATAGTAACTTCTATGTGGTTGCAAAAGCCTGCCAGCGCCTCATCGATAGAGTTGTCCACCACCTCATACACAAGATGGTGCAGACCTTTTTGCGAGATGTCGCCGATATACATCGCAGGGCGTTTGCGCACTGCCTCCAGACCCTCCAGCACTTGAATGGAATCGGCACCGTATTGTTCTTTGTTTTCGTTTTCTGCCATATCTGTAAATTTCTTTGTGTGTTAAGTGTATAATATCCACTGTAAATTATCACGCAAAGGTAATAATAAACTCTCATTTGGCAATGGGAAACCATATTTATTTTTCCGATCTCTTGGTAAAACGCAAATAAATGGCATTTTGGACGGTCTATTTGTTTTGCTGTCTGTGCGTCAAATATGTGATAACCTCTTAGAACGCAAATAAAACGCCCGTTCTTTCCTGCCAGATTGCGAATATATCCTCTTTTTTGACCCGTTTGTTTTGTTATTTGTCTTGTTTTTGTAGTTGTCAAACAGGAAAACAATCCGTATCTTTGCGGACCGAAGTATAATCATGCATCAAAAGAATTGGTAACAATGAAAAAAATCAGTCTGTCGTTCATTCTGTCTCTGCTTTGCATATTGTCCTTGGTGGCACAACCCCGTTATATCTTCTATTTCATAGGAGACGGAATGGGGCCCAACGAGGTGTTGCTGGCGGAGATGTACCGTGCCGAGTTGGCAGGTGACATTAATCGTAAGCAACTTCGTATCACGCGATTCCCTTATTCGGGACAATTGGCCACTTTCTCCGCTTCCAATGGTATAACCGATTCTTCGGCGGCGGGAACGGCGTTGGCTACTGGGCAGAAAACCAATAACGGCATGTTGGGTGTCTTGCCTGACGGCTCGCCTTGTAAATCAATTGCCGAGATTCTTCATAATTATGGTTGGGGGGTAGGTGTCACGACGTCTGTCAGCATCGACCATGCTACTCCCGGTGCTTTCTATGCCCATACGTCAAGCCGTGGCAACTATTATGAAATAGGTCAGCAACTGATTGCGTCTGGATACGACTTCTTCGCTGGTTCCACATTCTTGCAACCTATCGACAAGGAGAATCCGTTTGGCTGGTCGCTTTATCAGCAGGCTCAGAGTGCAGGTATCGCTGTTGCGCATGGCATGGCGGAGATGGGGAAACTGTCACAGAATGTAAAGCGGGTTATTCTTGTTCCTGAGTATGAGGGTAAGACTGACGACTATAAAGGAATCGGCATGCTTCCTTATGCTATTGACAAGGATAAGGACGATCTTACGCTTCCTCAGATTACAAGGGCGGCTATCAGTCATTTGAGTGACCATAAGCAATTCTTCCTGATGGTGGAAGGGGGCGCCATCGATTGGGCTTGCCATAGCAACGATGCCGCCACTGTTATCGGAGAGGTCGTGGAATTTGACGAAGCGGTGGAGGAAGCCTTTGCTTTCTATGAGAAGCATCCCGATGAAACGCTTATCGTTGTTACCGCTGACCATGAGACGGGAGGGCTCGCCTTGGGTAATTCCGATTATACGCTCAATCTTCAACTCTTGCAGAACCAGCATTGCAGTGTCGGCGAGTTGTCTCATGCATTGAAGGAACTTCAGAGCCGGTATGGCAGGAAATTGAAATGGGAACAGGTGAAGGAACTGTTGCAGGAGAAAATGGGCTTCTACAAGGAGGTTGAAATAACCGGCGAAGAAGATGCTGTGTTGCAACAGATATTTCAGGAAAGCAAGGGCAATCGTCAGCAGGATGTGAAGACGCTCTATCAGCAACTTTCCAAACTGGCGGATGCTTCTGTCGAATTGCTCAATCGCAAGGCTAAAGTAGGGTGGACCACCCGTTCCCATTCTGCTGCTGCGGTGCCTGTCTTTGCTGTTGGTGTCGGGGCAGAGCGCTTCACGGGTTGGCACGACAATACGGAAGTCTCAAAAATTATGCTCGACTTGGTGGAGGGAAAATAGTCTCTTGACGGCTTGCATGCTGCTTTCGTAGTCAAAACCGCGTGATGCGGCATAGCGTAGCAGTTTCATCTGCACTTTATCGCCCGTTTCTCCTTTCAGGGAACGGGCTTTTTTTTGCAGCAGGGACAGCAGAATGTCTTCGTATTGCCCTTCTTCTATAGCCTCCAAAGCCTCTTGTATGTCTTGTTTCGGGAGATGTTTTTGCCGGAGCATCATTTCTATTTTCCTTTTTCCCCAGCCTTGGTAGATGAGTTTGTCATGCACGTAGGCATGGCAATAGCGTGATGCGGACAGGAAGTTGTTTTCTTTCAGGTAGGCGATAATGGAGTCTGTCATTTCGTTGTCTTCCGCACCCCATGTCGTGAGTTTGTCCCTTGTCTCCGATTCGCAGTGCTCGGCAGTGGCACAATAGGCGGTTGCCTTCTGCCGCAGTGTGATATATTGTTCGTTTCTGCTGTCCATTCCGTAGCGTTAGTTCTTCTATTCCGTAGCCTTTATCATGCGTTCTTTGCCTTGCATGTCTTTCCTCTGTTCGATATGCAGATAGCCTTCTGCTGCCAGCATCTCCTCCAGTTCGTCCGCTTTCAGTGGATTGATCTCCAAATAGAGTACTTTTGCGCAATGTTGCCTGGCAAGCGCACGGTAGAACAGCAATGGGTCGGAGTCGGGTACGAACAGTGCCGTATGCGGCTCATAGTCAAGCACGTTTTGTTCCATCGATGTTCGCTCTTTGTCCATGATGTAGGGCGGGTTGGAAACCAGAATATCTGTGTGCAGTTCTTGAGGTAGATGCAGCATGTCCACCTCTATCCATCGTATCTCCGTCCCTTGTGCTTCACCGTTCTTCCGTGCTGTTCCTATGGCTTCTTGGGATATGTCCAATGCCGTTATCTGCCATTTTGGCCGTTCTTTCTTCAATGCAATGGCTATGCAGCCGCTTCCCGTGCCTGCATCTGTCAGGGTGAGACGCTCGGCGGGATTGTCCTCCAATATCCAGTCTGCCAACTCCGATGTCTCTGGACGGGGAATCAGTACGGCGGGGTTTACGATGAGTCGCATTCCTCTCCAATAGGTGTGACCGAAGATGTATTGTATGGGCTCGTGTCTCTGTATTCTGCTCAGTACAGCCGGAATCTCTGGTACAATCTTTGTACATCTGCCCGAAAGAATGTCAGTGCGGCTCATACCCGTCGTCTCTTCTGCAACCCAATAGGCTGTTGCTCTCAACTCATCGTCGGGTATGTAACCTCGCAGTTGGTCTTCTATTTGTTGGATAACCTCGTTCATATACGACGACAAAGATAGGTAAAAAATGTCAGACGATGAAATCTATATGCACCGTTGCTTGCAGTTGGCAAGGCTGGGTGAGTACTATGTGGCACCCAATCCGATGGTGGGAGCGGTCTTGGTTCAGGATGGCCGGATCATAGGGGAAGGGTGGCATCATCGTTTTGGCGAACCTCATGCGGAGGTCGAAGCCTTCCGCAGTGTCAACAGGGCTCTTTGCCCCGATTGCTCCGATGCCACGCTTTATGTCTCTTTGGAACCTTGCAGCCACTATGGCAAAACGCCTCCTTGTGTCAATCTTATCCTGAAGGAGGGTGTCCGTCGTGTCGTAGTCGGGTGTCTCGATCCCAATCCTTGTGTGGCGGGACGGGGTGTTTCCATTCTTCGGGAGGCAGGTGTGGAGGTTGTCGTAGGCGTTCTGGAAGCGCAATGCCGTTCGCTCAACAGGCGTTTCCTGTGCCTGTATGAGAAACATCGTCCGTATGTCGTCTTGAAGTGGGCGCAAACGGCCGACGGCTATATGGGTTATACGCCCGGGCAGATTACGGAGCGTGGGCAGCGTCTGCAGATATCCAATCCTGTTACCAAACAAATCGTGCATAAGATGAGAGCCGAGAACATGGCTATAATGGTTGGAACGAATACGGCGTTGCAGGACAATCCTCGTCTTCTCACTACGCATTGGTCGGGACGCAATCCCGTACGTGTCGTCTTGGATAGGCATGGACGTTTGCCGCTCGATTCTCAACTCCTTTCCGATGATGCACCCACGCTGGTCTATCGCGAAAATACCGACTGGCAATTCCTTTTGCAGGATTTGGCAGGCAGGCAGATTCACAGTGTGATGGTTGAAGGGGGAAGGACGCTTTTGCAGACAATTATTGATACGGGAATCTACGATGAAGTCCATGTGGAAGTGGCACCTTTCTGTGTGAAAGAAGGGGTTAAAGCCCCTGCAATTGTATTGCCTGTTTCGCCTGCGAGAAATATCGATGGCAATCTGCTTTATGAATGGACGCATACTGCCGTTTGCTGATATTGTATAATTGTTACCCGTTGACGGAATAAAGTCAAACTATGCGTGTCAGCGGGTCCGTTTCTTCCTGCATGAAGTTCTCCTGTGAATAAAGTCTGATATAGTCCCTTTTGAGGGGTTGGGGGAGTCTCCTAGAACGTCTCGAACAATTAGAATATCTAGAACAATTATCATCCAACGATGGAACGAGGGTCAGCGGGTTATTTTCCTTCCTGCATGAAGTTTACCTGTAAATAAAGTCAGACATAGCCCCCTCTTTGAGGGGGGTGGGGGAGTTTCCTAGAACGTCTCGAACAATTAGAATATCTAGAACAATTATCATCCAACGATGGAACGAGGGGGTAGCGGGTTATTTTCCTTCCTGCATGAAGTTTACCTGTGAATAAAGTCTGGTATAGTCTCTTTTTGAGGGGTTGGAGGAGTCCCCTAGAACGTCTCGAACAACTAGAATATCTCGAACAATTATCATCCAACGATGATACGAGGGGTAGCGGGTTATTTTTCTTCCAACATCAAGTTCTCCTGTGGATAAAGTCTGGTATAGTCTCTTTTTGAGGGGGTTGGGGGAGTCCCCTAGAACGTCTCGAACAACTAGAATATCTATAACAACTATCATCTAACGATAGCACGAGGGTCAGTGGATCTGTTCTTTCTTGCAAATTGTAAATCAATTCATTTGCATACCTGCAAATGAATCTCTATCTTTGCAGCGCAATGTTGAAAGACTTTGCGCAAATAAAATAAACGACAACCGACTAAACAATCCGCCTATGGCATAACTGCGCATCGGTAAGGCGATGCAATGACATATACATAAATAGCGTTTTGCTTCAGACTTGTGCTCTTGAGAAAACTCGACACTTTCTTTAAGACATAAAAATGCACCAAGGAAAAGCCAAAATGCTCATGCGTAAGCGTGGGCTTTTTTCGTAGATATATTTGGTGCATTTAAGGTAAGTCGAGTTCCTTTCAAGAGCCGAATAGTAATCAGTAAATGAAAAGTTCACGCTCTTTTTGTGCCTGTATGTATGTGAACAAAATTGTATAACAGAAACGGAGAAAGTCGCCAGCCGAATAACAAAGTGGAGACATGGAAATCAATTTAGTATGAGAGCAAAAATTATCTCTTTGAGTATTGCTCTGCTGTTAGGGATGGCGGCATGGGCGGACGATGTATGGAACTACAATGTCTATGGCGATGGTAACAAGAATGGCTACGTTGGTATAGAAAATGGTTATCAGTGGGTAGATCTCGGTTTGCCAAGTGGTATCAAATGGGCAACCTGCAATGTCGGTGCCGAGAAGCCGGAAGATTATGGCAATTACTATGCCTGGGGCGAAACCACACCCAAAGACAACTATTCGTGGGAAACTTACAAGTATGCCAATGGTACTATGACCAGCCTCACCAAGTACTGCAACAAGGAAAGTTATGGTAGCAGTGGTTACACCGATAGCAAGACAACTTTGGACCCTGAGGATGATGCCGCTACTGCCAACTTGGGAGAAGAATGGCGTATGCCAACTGATGCCGAGTGGACAGAGTTGCGCGAAAACTGTATATGGAGACAGACTGCACGGAATGGGGTGAACGGTTATCAAGTAACAAGCAAGACAAACGGCAATTCCATTTTCCTCCCCGCTGCGGGCTACCGCCGCGACACGCGCCTCAGCCGTGCCGGCTCCGGCGGCAACTATTGGTCTTCGTCGCTCGGCGCGGGCTACCCGAGCAGCGCGTGGAACGTCTACTTCGGTTCGGACTACGTGTTCAGGGACAGCAACTACCGCTACTTCGGCTTTTCTGTGCGCCCTGTTTGTCAAATTTCATCATCAGACGCTGTTACTCTCACACTCAAGGAAAATGGTTGCGAGAGTGCAAATATGATTATATGCAACACAGGGCGGCAAGTGAATGTCTCCGCCGTACCTGAAAACAAGTACCGCCATTTTGTGCGATGGACAGACGGGAGTACTGATAGTCCGCGTTTGATAACAGTTACACAAGATACAACCTTGACAGCAGAGTTCGCTCTGATAGTCTCGGGGCAATGCGGAGATAATCTTTATTGGCAATATGCAGGGCATACGCTGACAATCTCGGGTACGGGAGATATGTACGATTACAACGAAAATGATGTACCGTGGATTTTGTTCCGTGACACCACCAATGTGGTAGTGTTAGAAACGGGTATTACGCATATCGGCAACAACGCTTTCAATGGGTTTGTGAAACTGAACAGGACAGAACTACCCAATACGCTGACCTCTATCGGGGCAAATGCGTTTGCCAACTGCCGAAGGTTGTATGACATCTACGCTTATCCTGCCGAACCGCCGGTAGCGGACAA
>JBNMIS010000076.1:0-8126 GCA_050873385.1 Bacteroidales bacterium
AGCGACGTAGCGATGAATGCAGACAATGCCCCTTGGGGCATGGAACAAATGATTGCTACTGCCGTACATATACCGCGCGAGGGCAAGGACAGGCATGATTCCATCCAGTTCGCACCGGAACATTGCAAGCGTTTTTTGGATGCGACAATACGACAACGTGCGGATGCCGTGCTGAGCCACGAAGACTTAAATCCCCAGTTGAGGGTGGTAGCCACGGAAGCAGATTCGGGCATCATTGTGCATTGGAGTCTATGGCGTTCCAGAGATGCGCGCTATCACTTTGAAGAAGCCATGCAAGACCTGAGACATTGGCAAGTATCAAACGAGAGCGACAGGGAGACAGTGCTTACTTACACCGAGAAACACAACTACATGGGGATATTCAAATATACCATTCACAGCCATTACATAGTGGATTCAGAGACTTATTCCCTCTTGCGGTTCTCGGAGGATGCCGTGGCTCAACTGGTCATACCGTTCGGATACAAACTCAAAGGCGGCGACTTGGAATTACTGAATCTGCTCAACGTGGACGATCAAGCCATTGAGCGTTTCCGCTTGCGCAGGATACGTGCCAACGTCCAGATGAATACATTGTTCCAAATGCAGGACGGCGTGCGCTTGATGAAAGAGAGAAATCTGCAGGCAAATGCGCTGCTATTGGGGACACGAAAGGCAGAAATCCCGCTTGAAATAAGGGCTACACAGCGTGCAACGGAGGCGAGGAACAAGGGAGTAAGGACTTTGAACGAAGACGAAATGAGCCGACGGATTGAACGGGAAATCGTCCCGATCTACTAAAAAGAGACAGATACCATACGGGGGAGGTGAAATGAATTTCACCTCCCCCGTATGGTATCTTGTTGACGACTTGCCGATATTTTTTGCAGAATATCCCGTTCGTTTTTTAATGCAGAACCGACATCGCCCCTGCAGGAGTTTGTACGATATACAAGCCTGCCGGCAGAGAATCAAATGAATAGGACGAATTGGTCATTGTAAGTTTCCGGCCGGCAGCATCGTAGATGTTGACGGAGACATTATTATCGTTGTGCAAAATTATGCCATCGAACCAAAGACCTTCTTCCAACAGTTCGTCCAACGCGGTGGAAGTCCGGACAAAAACTTTGTAAACTTTCCGATTGATTCCGTCCGTCACAATATAATTGACGCCATAATGCTGGTCGGAAAAGTCGATGGTCTCTCCGGAAGAGGGTGAAACCCACGTTCCCGTACCTACGACAGTAACCTCCGGTTGCAATGCCGTCAGATCGGTACCCGCAGGGAGAGTCATCGTGATTGTCTGCTCCGCCTCGTTGACAACGGCATTTTCCCCATTGATCCGGAAAGAGGAGATTCGCAGTTCCGGCAGGGCGAAGACGGTGTTGTCTTCAAGAAGGTAGGTCACAATGTTGCCCAAGAGTTGTTTACCCGCCTGCGTAAGCAGATTGCCACTTGTTTGTCCGAGCGGGAAAAGAATGTACTTAGCCTGACGAAGAGAAGCGGGTATCTCATGCAGGAACGTTTCGTGAGCACCTTCCGAGTAGTAGTCTTCTCCGCGACGGGGTGCCGTTGCAAGCGCAAGCGTTCCACCCAGGTCCACCTTGACGGGCATCAGTCCTTTTTTGTCGTTCACTCCTGACAAAAGGGTGAGGGAAGTACCTTCTTTGACCTGCATTCCACGGAATACGGGGTGAGACGGTTGCAGCACTGTAATATCGGTATTCTCAATGCTTCCGTTGTCAGGGTACCCCCAACCAAGGCGTGAGGTCGTATAGAGGAAAGCCTTCATATTAAGCACCGGCAAGCTGCAGTCACCTCGGGCTATGCTGATTGCTTCCTGATTGTTGGCATCCACATCTTCGGAGATCAGTACCCATGTGTACTTGCCGTACTGTTCCTTGTCGCGAAGTTTTTCCTGCGCTTTACGAGGCACGAGGTTCTTTCCTTTGCTTTTCAAGTAGAGATACACACCGTCTTTCTCGTAAGCCAAAGTATTACTATAAAGATAGAGTACAGGGTTGTTGCCAGGGTCAAAAGTCGTGATGGTCAGTTTTCCGGTAATGCTGTTTCCTCCCAGCACACTGACAATGAACGGATAAGTGCCTGCTGTGGTAGGCGTACCGCTGATGGTGTACGTACCATTATTTCCGCTTCCGGTTATTCCTGCAGGCGTACCGTTGATCCATGTGAGTGTGACAGCATCGCTGCTCAGAGCAGAGTAACGGAAAGTAAACCCATCAATTGCCTCGTTAATGAAACCTTCTTGTATGGTATCAGAGGTTGCCTCAATCTTCGAGGAAACGGTTATCTTTCCTGTCAGCGAGTTGGTTACTTGGTTGCTTTGGTTGTATGCCACCACCTTGTATGTATATATGCCAACGGGACAATTGGCGGTGCCGCTCAAGGTCAGCGTGTCGCCGATGCCGTCGCTGTTGCCTTTTGCCAGACTGATGCCCGTAGCCTCTGCGCCCTCCCATTCGAGAACGGTCTTGCCTTTGCTGTTGTATTTGGTATAGTAGGTAACAGGGGCTATGGAGCGGGTCTGCAATACATTCTGTGTGGAATCGTTACCTTTTATCCAACTAACGCGCGGTTCATCCGCCACACGCAGCGAGAAGCCCAAGAAACGGCATTGACCGTTGATGGCTTTTACCATCACCACATGCTCGCCCGTGGAAATACTATAGCGGCGAATGGTATAACTGTCTTTGTTGAACTGCAAGGGTTGCGGAATACCGTCTATATATACCTCAAAATACTGGTTGTCACCTGGCTTTGTGCCTTTGGAATCCTTTTTCTTGTCCTTTGCATAGATGGAGAACTGGTCGTATCCGCTGAAATGGAAAGTGTATGCATGTCCGTTCTCCATACGGTGTTCCCGTCCGGAGGTACCTTGGGCGAACTCATCTTGGGCTGCTGCCGAGGCTGAACCTACAGACGCTATATTCCCCTTAAACCATCCGTCTGTCGCTTCGCAGGAGGTGGCGGTTTCGTTGGTGGTCACACCGTTGGTTCTGTCCGTACCTGTCGTATTCAATGTAGCCAGATCGTCGGTATTACGGGCGGCATAATACACCTCATACTCCCGCCCACCGAAAACGGTAAGCGTGCCGCCATAGCCACCGGCAATGGCTTCATAGACACCGGGTGTGTGGATACTCAGCTCGGAAGACGGCACTTTCACATTGAAAGTAATCGTATAAGTCTGTGTACTGCCGTCCTCAGCAGTTACTACCACCGTGGCTTTGTCGGTCAGCGACGCGGCTTGCGTAAACTTGATAGTTGCTTTGCTGTCGTTTGCTGTAGCACTCACTTGCGGCACGGCATTTCCGCTCTCTGCGTCCACCGTGTAGTTGTACACGCCTGCTTGCAGCGTAATCGCCTTGCCGCCTACGGTCAGCGTCTTCAGCGTGGCGTCGCTCGATTTCGGTTGCTCCACTTGCAGTGTAACGGTGTAGGTAGCAGTCTTGCCCGACGCGGAAGTTACAGTGTATCGTACAGGATTGGTGAAGTCTTGCGCCCCTTGCGGAGTACAGGAAGCAATGTTGTCGCCCCTTACGGTCGGGATAAGATTGGTCAGACTTGTTCCGATGGGCAGTGTGGCAGTGATAGTCTTGTTCGCCGCGTCAATAGTGGCTTGTACGCCTGCTACTACAAATGATGTAATAACAGGTTCATCGGCTGCGGCTTGGCTGAATTGTATCGTATAGGTTTTCTTCGTGGTCCCGTCCTCGGCGGTAACCAATACCGTAGCCTTGCCCGTTGCCGACGCGGCTTGTGTGATGTTCGGCGTGGCTTTGCTGTCATTAGCGGTGGCTGTTACATTCGGCACACCCGAATAGTTGGCAGGCAGCGTAACACTATAGTCCAATGTCTTTGCATCAAAATTCGGCACACTCGTCCCATCATATTTCAACTCCTTCAGCATCGCATCATCGGACTTCTGCGCAGGCGTAGAACCCTGCGGAATAGTTAAAAGTACCCATTTCCCCTTAAAATCATCCTTAGTAGTAAACTTGAGGCAAGGCTTTCCTTGATAGGTAGTAATATCGCTGCTGCTAAAAGAGATGCTTACGTAGGTCTTAGACATTACGATAGGACGGCTCTGGTCTTGTTGTGTACCTGCATTGCTGTTGATGTAAAGGAAACGATCTTTTTTTGCGCTACCGCATTTCCATGCAATCGTACCTGAAACATTTGCAGAGGGTAACTCTACGTAAATAGCACTCTTGTTTGCTTTCCAGTCTGATGAATTCGTCCATTCATACGTATCATTAGGCGCAACCGATGTCTTGGTGGCGTCCGCCAGTGGCAGAAAGATGTCAGCAGCATTGGCATAGGAACTGGTGCCAACAAACAGAAAAACAGACAGAACTTTTTTGAATATGTTTTTCATACCTTTATTTTTGTATTAAATTCGTACAAAGGTACGCACAAAAAAAGGGAATGTATGTGGAAAGATTGGCGGTAAAAGTGGAAATAATACACACATTTGCCTCTTTGTATCTTATTGGTGTCGGCTTCAGGGGGCGTCCAGGTCCCGATGAGGGGTCGTGGAAACATTAACAGGAACTTCAAGAGAGCAATACGGAATATCATCCATTTTTTGCGGTTCTTTCCATGCGCTATGTATTCTTGACACTACATCTTTGCAACACGAAAAAGACCTCCGAGCCACCCATTACAATGGACAGAAATTTAATCAAGTTATTTCATCTTGTGAGGTTCAGAAGGGATAAGCAAATTATTTGTAGAAGTTCTTTTGAAAACTTGCATATTCATCACGTTTGCAGAGCACACGGCGGACAAAGGCTTGCAAGAAACCCAGCCCATAGCCAAAGAGTTGGACAAAGGCTGCAACGACAGCGAGAGCGGCAACTTTAAGACTTCTGCAACGATACAAGGCATCGAAGAAAAGCAAGATGACATAGAAAACAACAGGCAGAATGAACCAGACATGCCACAGAGACAGCAAAAGGCAAGCGATACACCCCAACGTGAAAGCCGCAGGAAGCATGTGTACCAACTTGAGGGATTCGGGATATTTCTTAAAGAGATTGATCCTTGCAATTCCGGAATTGAACACCTGTCTATAGAACTGACGGAAATTAGCACGGCGTTTGTGCCACACCCATGCTTCGGGGAAAAGCCGAACCACACAGTTTGCCTTATAAAGGCGGATACTGAAATCGATATCTTCTCCAAAGCGCATAGGAGAGAAACCTCCCAACAGGTTCCATACTTCGCGGCGAACACCCATATTGAAACTACGGGGGTAGAACTTGTCCATCTTATGTTTTCCCCCGCGTATGCCACCCGTTGTAAAGAAAGAAGTCATGGAGTAACTTATTGCTTTCTGCACGGGCGTGAAATCGGAGGAAGCACGATCGGGACCGCCGAAAGCATCAATCCGAACAGATTGCAAAGCAGCCTGTTGTAACTCCTTTTCCACCCCGAGAAGATAATCGGGCGGGAGGACACAATCGGAGTCCAGCACAATGATATACTCGCCGGAAGCGCGCTCCGCACCATAGTTTCTGCTGAGTCCCGGTCCGGAATTGGGTTTACTGAAATAGCGCAGTGCGAGTTGCCCAGAGAACGAGTCGCAGACATCTTGTGCCGGCAGGGAAGAACCATCTTCCACGACAATCACTTCGAAGTCGGCAAGCCGCTGTGACGCGAGCGAGGAGAGCAGTTCCTGAAGTTCCTGGGGACGATTGTAAACGGGTATTACGAAAGAGTATTTCATGCGGGCGGAAAATTCAAGTCGGTTTTACATTGTATTCCGGCACTCTACCCACTCAATCCGAGTTGCCAACAGATTGAGTGGGTAGTGAGCAGAACAGGAATCGTACTACAGAGTACGAGAATAACTACTTTTCGTCTTTGTTTTCGGGTTCGTAAACGAGGACGTTCTTCAGTTCCCAACTACCGGATTTGCCTGTGGCAGAAGTGTAGCGGAAACCTATGTACACAGACTTTCCGACATAGGAAGTAAGGTCCATGTCGCCAGAAGATTGGAATACCCATGACGTGCCGGCAGGGACATTGAGTGTGCCGTCATCGTTCTTGTTCCACTCGAGAGGAGTCCAAGTACAAGTGGTGACATCGCCTTTATAGTCGGAAGAAACCAGCACGGTAGCCTCCTCGGTGAAGTTGTCAGCCTTGTTGAATGCCTGGTCGAAAACCAACTGCGGTTTCTTTGCTTTCTTGAGTTTGACCACAGGAGATACCAACCACGCCTCACTCTTGTGGCTTGCATTGTCCTTATAGCCGGACGCGCACATACCGTAGGTGGACGAATAGTACCAGACATAGGTGAGCGGTGATTCAAGATAAACGTTCTGTATCATAAAGTCGCCCTGTCCATGACCCAAGAACGGTTCGGAGAGATAGGTTGAAGTATTGGCTTTCCATGCGTCCTTCATCTCGAAAGACATGCTCTCATCGGTGATCTTGGGAAGGATATTCCATGTTTTCGATGCCAAATCATAGGTGAACTGGTCGACCGTTGTTTGCCGATCCGCATTGCGATAAATTACCAACCATGTTTTTCCGTCCGCCGCATAGGGGAAACGCCGGCTGAGATAGATATTGAGCGTGGATTCCGGATTTGCGACGCCCTCGGCTCCTATTTCCCTGTAATCGGCCGTGGCAAGGGCAATCACATCGGGTCCTGATGACGTGTAAGGCTTGAAAGCACCACTCGTGTACTGATAGAGATAGGTTTTATCATCGGAGAAATAGACGATGAATTTGTAGCCTTCACGTTTCATGAACTTATTTACATTGGCATCAAGAGCGGGAACGATCTCGTCGACGGAAGCGAGAGGAGAAGATGGATAGAACTCGCGGAGGATATCGAAATCACCAAAATAAACGGGCAGGTCAGCCACAGTGCGATAGGTTACTTCGCAGAGCGTTCCAGAAGAAAGTTGCGGATATTTCTTTGCCATGAAGGCAGGAAGGAAAAGTTCCGGCGTGATGAGCGTATCCGAGAAATACTTATCGGTTCCCAACTTTTTGAGACGGTTGTAAACGGAAGAGTCGGTTTCGTTCTTTCCCATTGCCAATGCCGTTGCGATGTTGGTAGCATTGGATGCAACCGCAGAGTAGTCGGCATCGGAGAGTGTATAAGTGAAATTGCGCACGACCGTGATAGGAGGTTCGCCTCCCAACTGATGATTCAGGTAGAAATCATCGCATGACACGAGTGCGACGACTATCAATAACAATCCTAATATCTTTTTCATAGGTTTCTGTTTGTGAGATGGTTAGAAATTAAGTTTGAGACGAACATTCCACGTTCTGCCTTGGGCGAAATAGAAGTAGACGTTGTCCTTGTTGACCTCGGTTATTGTTTGTGTCAAGGCCGTCGGATTCCAAGCCTTTTCAATGTAGTATTGGTTCAGCAGATTGTTGACACTACCCGAGAGGACTGCATCGAGTTTGCCCACTTTGAAGTGGTAGGAAGCGCGCATATCCATTGAGCCGCCTGTCGGTATCTTCCACGGGCGTTGCAGATTCATTGCCTTGCCAATCTGCAGATCGTTACCTGAGAAGGAATAGTAGGCATAGTTGCGGTCATACAGAGTGTATTCCGCTCCGATGCGGAAACCTTTGAAAGGTTTGAACGTAATGCCGAGGTTAGCCGTTGTTTGTGCGGAACCACCGACCTCAATACCTTTCATATTGACCATTGCCCACGCGTGATCGGATGCTCCGGGTGTGGTGGGTTGTCCGTCAATCGTCAGGGCTTGCCCCTGTTCGCTGTAGATATAGCCCTTGACGGAATCGCTGTCCCATTTCCAGTCGCCGATGGAGAACATGGCTGAGATTTCCAACCAGCGCGTGGGGCGCGCTTTCAATTCGAACTCCAAGCCCATGTGACGAGCATTGACACCCGTCATATTAAGGTTGTAGCGGGTTTGTGCGGGGTCGGAAAGCGTGTTCTGTTTTGCCATTGTCTTATCCATCCACTCCGTGAAATAACCATTTACGGCGATATTCACGTACTCGTTGTGGAATCCATAACCGATTTCCGCACTTGCAATCTGTTCGTTTCTTGCCTCCGTGTTGATGGCGTTGCTTGTACTTGCAGACATGAATGCGCCCTTGTCGAA
>JBNMIS010000077.1:0-8095 GCA_050873385.1 Bacteroidales bacterium
GTTGTTGAATTGTACGGTGTAGGGATAATCGTGCTGAGTGGAGAAATAGTAGCACGCCAAGCCGTTACAGGGCGAGAAGGCATAAATCAGTACATAGTCATCCTTCACTACCGCACGGAACGTAACATCTTCGGATGCGTTTTCTTGGCTTGTCTCCTCGTCCATATTGGCGATATTCGCCCCGTATGTTGCTACCGCCTTGGCTGAGGTTATAACTTGGTTGGTGTTTCCAAAGTTTTCATTGCTTTCCGAAGGAATCAGTTCATATACAGCACAAGCACCGCGGTGGAGCGTTCTTTGATTGTTGGTATCTTTATAGTCGGCACCACATCCTGCTACATAATAATAGATACCATTGTGGCGAAATGTTGTTCCTCCTAACGTAGCCAGACCGTTTTCTATATATCCTCCATTGCTTAAAGCGTTATCAATGCTTATTTCTCCATTGGAAGAACTGGCATTGAATTTAACACACCCTAAATCAGTATTCTGGCGAAAGATGAGTGCGTCGGCAAAACTTATAGGAATGGCTAATGATTTAACATCAATAGGGGATAAATTTGACAGGTGCTGGTTGGCATCTAAATAAGTGTCGGAAGTAGTACTGCTGACAAGACTCGCTCCATAACCGGTAGGCACAACAGGACTGCCTGTTTTATCCAGTGTGGTTAAACTCCAGATAGTTCGTGATTCTTTATACAGAGGGTAGTAATAGCACAGAACCTGTGACGTGTTGCCACTGAATGTTTTCTTACATTCTGTGGTAGTTCCGTCTGTCTCCGTAAACTTTTTGGTTCTTCCGTTGATTTTTCCGCTCTCGTATCCTTCGTAGTTGAACCAATACAAGTCATCCCAGTCACCTCCCATATAGTCGCACCACTGGTAGTTGTCCGGTGCATTTTGCCATACATCCTTGCTGCCCAAATACGAACCGTCGGTCTGCGAGAAACGCAGCAACCGCCCCGTATAGGTACCGTCTTCTCTGTCGCCTGCGGTGCGCACAAAGAACGAACCGCACGTACCTGCGCCTACGTTCTCCGATTGGGACGCAACCGTAGCGGGTATATTGCGCAACTCGTCGGGTGAAACTGCCCAGATACGGTTGAAATAGAACTCCTCAGCCAGTGTGTTGGCGCTCGAGAAGATAAAGACAACAAAAAGTAAGTAACAATATAATCTTTTCATGATGAATTCTGTCTTATAATTAAGGTGTCGATTTTCTGCTTATAACTCGGATTGAGGTGTTTGTTTTTGGAAGCGCTTCTTTCCGGATAGGTAACCGGCGGTCAGCAACAGCATGAATACCCATGGTATATTGCCTATGGGTTCGGGATTCTTCAAGTGGTCGCCCTTGCCCTCGTCCACATAGCCGTCTTCACCTTTTTCTCCATCACCGTCCTCTCCCTCTTCTCCTAATCCGCCTGCTCGGAAAGGACGGTTCTTGCTTGTTACGACAGCCATCTGGGGCACCCGCGATGCTCCAATCTCAAAAGTGTATTGTTCTTTTGGGTGGCCGATGCCGCTTCCGGCAGTAATCACTCTCCCTTGTTGTCCGCTGGTTGGGATTTGTCTGCCGGATGTCGTATAAATGCCGTAATGGGTAGAACTTGATTCCGCTCTTTGTGTGATTCCTGCCTGTTGTGAGTATGGCGAGGACGCATAGGGCGCGTAGATGTATGTACCTGTTGCACTCACAGGAGTTTGCAACAGTAGCAATGAGAAAACTAATAGCCACATAGTGTTAAGGGCTATATAACAATCTTTTTAATACCTTTATACCTTCTGTCTGTCTGCTCGGTTGGAATCTGTCCGCTGTCTTATGGCGTTGACAATCGGTCGTCCAACGTGCGACATGTACTGATAGCAACCGGCTCCGTATGTTGCGCTTGCTGCGGAACATGAACCCTGTTTATGATGCTAAGGGCATCATGCATAGGCATGGAGGGGCAATCTGTCCACACCGAACGGGTATCTATTGCTGCTGTGTTTTATGGCTGTTCCCGTCTGGCAAAACATACGGATTTGGATCTTTTGACAAAGTGTCAATAAATACTGTTTCTGTGTGTTGTTTGTGTCCAATATATTCACAAAGGAAGGTGAAGTGACATCTTTTTGTGTCTATGTGTAACTATGTGTTACTTTACCATCTCCTCCCTTGCGAAATTTGGGCTGCAAAATTACGCACGCATTAAAAACAATATACGCAACGGTATTTCTGCATTTGCATGAAATTTTGTGAGGGTATATATGCTTTTTGCTGGGTCTGTGAGTGTGCTTGCCTTCCTGCAATGCAGTGTCTTGCAGTCTTCGCTCGTATGATATAATCCCTTTCTGAGTGGGGCGTGGAAGTTTCCTCGGTCTCTTTTCCTCTCGCTCACGCAAAAGAAAGGAAAGAACTGTCCCGTTCACTGGGGCGTTTCGAACAACCAGGTCCTCTGGCCTCCCTCCGGCCTCTGATCGGCCGGGCAGGTCTCATCGACCCCTGGACGACCCCTGAACGGATTATGGGTCCTTATATAATAAGGTATGATTGTGTGGCTGAAAATTTTCCTTTTGCGGATGTGTCTGTACTTTTTGGGAAGTGGAAGGCGTTTGGAGGGAAAAGGAATGTGAAACTGTCCTTTCTGGAAAATATCTTTCAAATGCTTGCAAGTTCAAAATAAATGTGGTACTTTTGCAAGCCGTTTTAATGCGGTGGTGCGTTCGCGCCATAACTAATTTATTATTATTTAATTACGTTCGGTTGTGCAGTGGTAAGATGTCTGTAGACCGGATCGAAAAACAACAAAACAGTGGATACATTAAGTTACAAAACCCTGTCGGTGAACAAGGCTACTGCTCAGAAAGAGTGGGTCTTGATTGATGCTACCGACTTGGTATTGGGCCGTATGTGCTCAAAAGTTGCCAAAATTTTGCGTGGCAAGTACAAACCGAGTTTCACTCCTAATGTGGACTGCGGCGACAATGTGATTATTATTAATGCCGACAAGGTCGCCCTCACGGGAAACAAGTGGAATGGCAAAACCTATGTCCGTTACACGGGTTACCCCGGTGGTCAGCGTGAGTTTACGCCTGCTACTCTGAAAGAGAAGGGCGCCGATCGCCTCATCAAGAAAGTGGTGAAAGGTATGCTTCCTAAAAACCGTCTTGGCGATCGCTTGATCGATAACCTCTATGTGTTTGCAGGTGCTGAGCATAATATGCAGGCACAGCAACCTAAACAAATTGATTTGAACACACTTAAATAATTCAACAAATGGAAATAGTAAATGCTTTAGGTAGAAGAAAAGCAGCAGTCGCTCGCGTTTTCTTTGCAGAAGGACAAGGCAAAATCACTATCAATAAGAAAGATTTGGAAACTTATTTCCCGTCGCCTATCCTGCAATATATTGTTAAGCAGCCGTTGAATAAGTTGGGTGTGGCTGAGAAGTATGATATCACCGTTATCCTCGATGGCGGCGGATTCAAAGGTCAGGCTGAGGCTTTGCGCTTGGCAATCGCCCGCGCTTTGGTCAAGATCAACCCCGAAGACAAGTCTGCTCTCAAGGCGGAAGGCTTCATGACGCGTGATTCGCGTGAGGTTGAACGTAAGAAACCCGGTCAGCCGAAGGCTCGTAAGCACTTCCAGTTCAGCAAACGTTAATACGGTTCCTACAAATCCTGCAGATTCCTTCCGGACTACTGCAGGATTCTTTTGGTTGCTAAAGGCTGTTCTCGCCTGTCGTATGAGCCTCGCTCCTGCGATGTATGGCAAACCGAGAGAGAGGGAATAAATAATAACATAACAAACTAAAACAAATTACAATGAGAACAAATTTCGATGAATTGCTCGAGGCCGGCGCACATTTTGGTCACCTCAAGCGCAAATGGAATCCCGCAATGGCTCCTTACATCTTCATGGAGCGCAATGGTATTCACATCATTGACCTCAACAAGACGGTCATCAAAGTGGAAGAGGCTGCAGAGGCTCTGAAGAACATCGCCAAAGGTGGTCGCAAGATTCTTTTCGTGGCTACCAAGAAGCAAGCCAAGGAAGTCGTAGCGGAAAAGGCTAAGGAAATCGGTATGCCGTACATCACGGAGCGTTGGGCAGGCGGTATGTTGACCAACTTCCCCACTATCCGTAAGGCTGTGAAGAAGATGTCCAACATCGACAAGATGATGACCGACGGCACATTCGACAACATCTCCAAGCGCGAGAAACTCCAGATTACGCGCCAGCGTGAGAAACTGGAGAAGAACCTCGGTTCAATTGCCGACCTCACCCGTCTTCCCTCTGCATTGTTTGTAGTGGACGTTTGCAAAGAGAATATCGCTGTTCGTGAGGCGCTCCGTTTGGGTATTCCGGTTTTCGGTATCGTGGATACCAACTCTGATCCTACTCCTATTGATTTCGTAATCCCTGCTAACGACGATGCTACCAAGTCTATCGAGGTAATCCTCAACGCTGTTTGCGGAGCAATCAAAGAAGGTTTGGAAGAACGCAAGGTGGAGAAGGCTGACGAGAATGCTGCTCAGCAGAATGCCGAAGGCGAAGCACCCGCACCGCGTCGTACGCGTGTGAGAAAATCTGCACCAAAGGCAGAGACCGCAAAAGAAGAAGCACCTGCTGAAGAGGAGAAAACCGAAGCAACAGAAGCAGAATAATCACTCTTGAAAATACTATCATTATGGCTGTATCATTGGCTGACATAAAAAAACTGCGCGACATTACAGGCGCAGGTATGATGGACGTAAAGAAAGCACTCGAAGAGGCTAACGGCGATTTCGAAGTGGCTAAGGATCTTCTCCGCAAGCGCGGACAGGCCATTGCTGCCAAACGTTCCGACCGCGAGGCTTCCGAAGGTTGTGTCCTGGCTAAGGCTGTCGAGGGCTTCGGTGCTATCGTGGCTGTCAAGTGCGAGACTGATTTCGTGGCTAAGAATGCCGACTTCGTGGCTCTGGTTAAGAAAATTCTCGATTTGGCTATTGCCGAGCGTCCTCAGAGTCTGGACGAGTTGAAGGCTTTGAAAGTAGATGGTCTCACGGTGGCTGAGTTGGTAACTGAGCGCTCCGGTGTGACGGGCGAGAAGATGGAATTGGCAGATTATGCTTTCCTCTCGGCTCCCAAAGTGGATGCTTACAACCACCTCGGAAACAAGTTGTCAACGATCGTTGCCGCTGCCGATGCAAATGCTTCGGAAGAGATCGTGCACGGTGTGGCAATGCAGGTTGCCGCTATGGCGCCTATCGCATTGGATGCCGACCATGTTCCTGCCGAGGTAAAAGAGCATGAATTGAAGGTGGCTGTGGAGAAAACACAACAGGACGAAGTGAACAAGGCTGTGGAGAACGCTCTCCGCAAAGCTGGCATCAATCCTTCGCATGTGGATACCGATGAGCATATCGAATCCAATACCGCGAAAGGTTGGCTTACTCCCGAACAGGCACAGCAGGCGCGTGACATCAAAGTCAACGTGGCTAAGGAGGCTGCTCAAAACATCAACATGAAGAAGGTGGAGATGATTGCGCAAGGCCGTCTGCAGAAGTTCCTGAAGGAATCCACGCTTGTGGAGCAGATTTACGTGATGTCCGAAGATAAGGAACTCGTGAAGGACGTACTCCGCAAAGCCGGTGTTGTTGTCACCGACTTCCGCCGTGTAACGCTCAACGTGGATTGATTCTTTAGGGAATAACATCTCAAGGATAACAGGACAAGGCTCCCTCCGCAAAGGAGAGAGCCTTGTCCTGTTTTGTGCGGAGACCTTTCCGCAGGGGCGTTGGTTGGAATTCTTGTGTGTGACCCGCAGAAACTCGCCTCCGCCCGGCGTTTTGTCAATATGCTTTTTTGTTGTACCTTTGCATCTGTGGATATGTGCTTCGCATTGTGTGCGGAGATCCTTTTTGACTTACTGTAACGACGAATATATGGCAAATGGCAAACGACTTATTGCTTTGGACGTCCTGCGCGGACTGACCATTGCAGGCATGATTGTGGTTAATAACCCTGGTAGTTGGAGTTATGTGTACGCCCCGTTGCGTCATGCTGCCTGGAATGGCTGTACACCGACCGATTTGGTCTTTCCTTTCTTCGTTTTCGTGATGGGGGTTGCCATGAGTCTTTCGTATAGCAAAACAGGTTACCAACTCACCATGCACACGTTCGGAAAACTCCTTTACCGTTCTCTCCTCCTCATCTTGATAGGTTGGGCATTGGGTTGGTTCGGTATCTGCCTTCGCACGCTCAGTGCCGGCGGCACGTGGCCGGAAGCCCTTTGGCTCAATCCCGTACACAAGTTGCGTTTCTTGGGAGTTTTTCCCCGTCTGGGATTGGTGTCTTTGTTTGCTGGTCTCCTGCTCATGATTTTCAAACCTCGGCGGATCGGTTGGGTGGCGGGAGCCTTGCTTCTTGCCTATTGCATCGTGATCGGGGTAACCCGTAGTTTCGATCTGACCACCGATAACATCGTGGCTCGGGTCGATCTCGCCCTCTTCGGAGAAAATCATATCTACCACATGGGGGGCATTCCGTTCGATCCCGAGGGACTTTTGTCCACCATCCCCTGCGTTGCTCATGCGCTCGTCGGCGCAATGGCGGGCAGTCTTATTCTCAAGTCCAACCGGGAATCGGCGGGCGAATCAGCCAAATGGTTGGCGGTCAACCGTCTCTTTATCTTTGGCACCATCCTGCTCTTTGCGGGGTTTATGCTGGATTACGCCTTTCCCATCAACAAGTCTCTTTGGTCGGCAAGTTATGTGTTTGTGACCTGCGGACTCGCTTCCTTGCTCCTCGCGCTCTTTGTTTGGATAATCGACATCTGCGGGAAACGCCGCTGGTCGGTCTTTTTCGAGAGTTTCGGAGTGAATCCTTTGTTCATTTTTGTACTGTCGAATATATTGGTTACCATAATGGCGAACATACGCTTCACCATAGCAGGTGAAACCTGTTCCGTGTGGAATGCATGGTATCGTTGCTGCATGGTGCCGCTGTTCGGCAATTTGGGTGGCTCTTTGGCATGCGCATTGTCGTTGGTGGTCGTGTTGTGGCTCATCGCCCATCCGCTCTATAAGAAGAAAATCTACATCAAACTGTAAAACCGGTATCTCGGACTGACTCTATGTCGTATGCGGCAACAATAGGTTTTTTCGATGGAATGCACTTGGGACACCGCTTTCTTTTGCAGGAATTGTTGTCTCTCTCGTCGCAACGCCATCTTGTTCATTTGGTGGTCACTTTCCGGCAACATCCTCGTTCCGTGTTGTGCTCCGGTTATGTCCCGCAACTTCTGATGACGCCCGACGAGCGTTTGGAGGCAATCCGTGCACAAGGAATAGCAGAGGTGTTGATGCTCGATTTCTCGGATGTCCGTGACTGGACAATGCGCCGGTTTATGCATCACCTTCACTGTCGTCTCGGCGTGGAGGTGCTTTTGATGGGATACAATCATCATTTCGGTTGCGATGGAGATGCCGGTTTTCAGGACTATTTGTGTGCTGCTGCGGCGGAACACTTGCAATTGATTCAGGCCCGACCCTATGCTGCCGCCGAGGTCGTGGTGAGTTCCACGAAGATACGCAACCTCTTGCTCTCTCATTGTGTGGAGCAGGCCAATGCGCTTTTGTCTGCTCCTTATAGCCTGGCGGGACGTGTGGTACATGGCAGGCAGATCGGACGCAGAATGGGTTTCCCTACAGCGAACATCGAGCCGTTGGATTCTTCCAAACTCATACCCGCTTCGGGGGTCTATGCCGTGGAGGTGGAAATGGACAATTGTAATTATAAGGGTATCTTGAATATAGGTACCAATCCCACTGTCGGCGGAACTGTCCGGAGTCTTGAAGTGTATATACGCAATTTCTCGGGCAATCTCTATGGGAAGGTCTTGACTATCCGTTTCCTGCGTTTCCTGCGGGAGGAACAGCGCTTTTCTTCTTTGGACGACCTTCGGAAGCAGATTTCTGCCGATTGCGAGGAGGCTTTTCTGCATACGGACGCCGTGTCCTAACGTCGCGGCAATTCTTTGCTGAGTCTTTCTAGATAACTTTGCAGTTGCAGATATTGCTGATCTACAAGGGAAAGACAAACCGCTTGCAGTTGTGGATCGTCCGCATAAAC
>JBNMIS010000078.1:0-7982 GCA_050873385.1 Bacteroidales bacterium
CAGTCTCTTGTTTGCGCAATAGTTACAGCAAGAAGTGCTGTGGAGACATTTTGTTCACCTTGCAGCCCTTGTGGGGATTGGAGGCACAGGTCTTTCCGTCTTCTGATACCGAGTCGGTTTGTTTTCTTTGGACAAAAAGCAATCGGATTATGAATAGGGAACAGGTCGATGCCACAGAAGTGAAAAATATGATATTGTCAACATTATAAAATAGTTACTTATGGAATTCTACGAATGTAAAGTCAAGTACCAGCGCGAAGTCGCTGATGGGAAAATACAAACGCTTACCGACATCTACCTTGTGGAGGGTGTTTCTTTTGGAGATGCCGAACAGCATGTGTTGGAGGAGGTAAAACCTTTCATCCTCCCGGGGCAGGAAGTCGAAATGAAAAGTATCCGGAAGGTGAATATCACTGAATTGCTCCCCAACGATAACGGGCACTTCTGGTATAAGGCAAAGATAAGTCTGATAACGGTTGATGAAAATGCAGGAAAGGAAAAGAAAGTGACAACTACGGTTCTGGTGCAGGATGTTGATATGGAAAGTGCTTATAAGGCGGTCAACGAAATGATGAAAAACTCCATTACCGATTACAGCATCAAGACCTTGCAGGAAACCGGAATTGTTGATGTCCTCCGCGTGTAATATCTATGTCTGCTTCCAAGACTGATATCCAGTCAGCATTCTTTGCTTTGAGCCGTTCTTTGCCGAAGGGGGTACAATTGCTGTGTGTCAGCAAGTATCATTCCTCGGATGCTGTTCTTGCGGCGTATGAGGCAGGTGCACGTTGTTTCGGCGAAAGCAGGGTGCAGGAACTTGTGGAAAAAGCGCAGACATTGCCTCGGGATATTAAGTGGCATTTCATCGGACACCTTCAGACCAACAAGATACGGAAATTGCTCCCCTTTGTCTCATTGGTTCACGGGGTCGATTCGTGGCACCTTTTGGAGAAAATTGACAAGGTGGCAAGTTCAGAATCACTCGTGGTCAATGTGTTGCTGGAAGTCAAAATATCCCGCGATGAGATGAAATCGGGCTTCTCTGTGCCCACTTTGCTTGATATGCTTCGTGGTGGCGGATGGAATACCCTGCATAGTGTACGTATTTGCGGGCTTATGGGAGTGGCAACCAACACCGGTGACGCCGCTTGTATCAGGCAGGAATTCTCCCGCTTGCATGCGTTGTTTGAGACATTGAAACGGGACTTTTTTGCCGATGATTCCAACTTTGCCATTCTGTCAATGGGTATGACGCACGATTGGAAAATTGCTGTGGAAGAGGGAAGTACAATGATTAGGATCGGTCACGGACTTTTTGGAGATAAGGAAACGACATAGTTGAAGGTACATCGCTGCATAGTATTATTCCTCGCTATTCTTGCCGGTGTGGCAATAAGGGCAGGTTCTGTGCGTGTTTACGGCTATGTTCTGGATGCCGAGAACCAAAGTGTCGAGTTCGCCAATGTATGGGTTGAAAACACTACCATAGGTTGCACGACCAACAATCATGGTTATTACGACTTGAAACTGGATATCCGTGATAGTGCCACGCTCGTTTTTTCCATGCTTGGTTATCAGTCTGTCAAACGCACGTTATACGCTTCCCAGCCTCTCGTACAGATCAATGTGGTCCTTTTTGCCGATGTCGAATCACTTCAGGAAGTCGAGGTGAAAGGGTTGCGCAAACAGTTGGATAACTTCGATCATATCAGTGCCCTCAACACTCGTTCTATGCCCGATGCTTCTGGAGGAAGCATTGAAAGCCTCCTCATCACGTTTGCGGGCGTCAGTCAGAACAACGAACTCTCTACACAATACAACGTACGGGGGGGCAGTTTCGACGAAAACGCCGTCTATGTCAACGGAGTGGAAGTCTTTCGGCCCCTTTTGCTGCGCTCGGGACAGCAGGAAGGACTTTCTTTCATCAATCCGGAGATGGTTGAACAGGTCAATTTCTCGGCGGGAGGGTATAGTGCGCAATATGGCGACAAGATGTCTTCCGTTTTGGATGTGGTTTATAAGAGGCCTTCAGCGTTTCGGACTACACTCAATCTGAGCCTTCTTGGCGCAAGTGCTTATGTGGCGGCAGGTGATAGTTCTTATTCCATGATGCACGGCATCCGCTACAAAACCTCGCAATATCTGCTAGGTACGCTGGCCACAAAGGGAAAATATCAACCCAATTTTGTGGATTATCAAACGTATATGACGTGGCAGTTGGGTAAACATAAGCAGCATAGTTCGCGTTGGGAGATGACATTTTTAGGCAATTTCTCGCAGAACTCCTACAAATTTCAACCGGAGGAATTGGCGCAAACATTTGGTACTTACGCTACGGCCCGCAGTCTTACGGTCGCTTACGAAGGTGCTGAAAAGGATTTGTTTCGCACAGCCTTTGCCAATCTCGGACTTGTCTGGAAAGCCAATCGGGACTTGCGCATCGGATTCAACGCAGGTGGATTCTATAGCAACGAGCGGGAAAACTATGATATTACGGCGGAATACATCCTTCGGGTAAAGCCTGTCTCTGAAACCGTTGACACCAAAGACGAAGAATCCGATGAAGTCTTGGGCACAGGTATTTACCATGAACATGCACGCAATCGGCTGCAAATGGGAATTGCAACGGTTTCCCACTTCGGAGAATGGAAAAGTGGTATGAATCTCTTGCAGTGGGGCTTGTCCGCTCAAGCCGAATTTGTGAAGGACCAACTCTTGGAATGGGAATGGCGCGACTCGATGGGATACTCCATTCCTACGCAGGCGGACGCCATGGAATTATACTATAATCTGAGGGGTACAGGCAACCTCAATACGGTCCGCTTGCAAGGCTATGTACAGGATACCTACAAGTGGAATACGGATCAAGGGGTGGTTTTCCTGAATGCTGGGCTTCGCATGCACTGGTGGAACTGTAATCGTGAGTTTTTGTGCAGCCCGAGAGCCTCCGTTTCTTATACTCCCAAGTGGAAACACGACTTTGTATTTCGATTGGCAACCGGTCTTTATTGCCAATCTCCGTTCTATAAGGAACTGCGGGATACGCTGACCGATGATATGGGTGTCACGCGTGTAATTCTCAATCGTGATATTAAAGCCCAGCGCTCGGTGCATGTCGTATCGGGTATGGACTACTATTTCCGCGCTTGGGGACGTCCGTTCAAGTTTACTGCGGAGGCCTATTATAAATACATGGACAGGGTCGTCAGTTATACAATGGACAATGTCCGCATTCGCTATTCGGGTAAGAATGATGCAGTTGCCTATACAACGGGGCTCGATCTTAAACTCTATGGCGAGTTGGTGCCTGGAGCAGAGTCGTGGATCAATTTCTCTTTGATGCGCTCTCGGGAGAACTTGTTGCATGATAACCGCGGTTGGATTCCGGGACCTAACGAGCAACGCTATAGTTTCAGTATGCTCTTTCAGGACTATATTCCCAAGTTCCCGCAATATAAATTCCACCTGCGCTTTATCTGGAGCGATGGTCTGCCCTATGGATCGCCGCGTAATCTGCAGACTCGCGCCATGTTGCGCTCAACTCCCTATCGCCGCCTCGACATCGGTGCATCAAGGGTCATCGGACAAAAGAGCGACAAATGGTTCAAGACCAAGCATCTCGAGAGCCTTTGGATTAACTTGGAGATATTCAACCTTATAGGCTTCAATAATGTCAATTCATATTTCTGGGTGACGGACGCAACAGGTAACCAATGGGCCTCGCCTAACTATCTGACTGGACGTATGTATAATGTGAAGTTAACGTTTGATTTTAAGTAAAAACATCTTGGACACAATGGCACAATCAACTCCAACCGAAACACCCATGATGCGGCAGTTTCGTAATATAAAGGAACAATATCCAGACGCCTTGCTTCTTTTCCGTTGTGGCGATTTCTATGAAACTTATTGTGAAGATGCTGTGCGTGCTTCCAAAGTATTGAATATTACGCTGACACATCGTAGCAATGGAGGAAGTTCCGCTGCAACCATCGAGATGGCAGGGTTCCCCTATCATGCTTTGGATGTCTATCTCCCAAAATTGGTGCGTGCAGGTTTCCGGGTCGCTATTTGCGACCAGTTGGAAGATCCTAAGATGACGAAAAAGTTGGTAAAACGTGGTGTGACCGAGTTGGTTACTCCGGGGGTCTCCTATTCCGATACAACGCTTCCTCAAAAGGAGAACAACTATGTCTCCTGTGTCCATTTCGGAAAGAATGTAATAGGTGTCTCGTTTCTGGATATATCAACGGGTGAGTTCTTGGTGGCGGAAGGTAGCCGCGACTATGTGGACAAACTGATTACAAATTTCGCCCCTAAGGAGATTCTCTACGAACGCGGAAAGAAAGACGGTTTTCGTCAGTCTTTCGGAACAAAGTGGTTCACGTTCGAATTGGAGGACTGGATATTTACGGAGGAAACTGCTATGGATCGCCTGAAAAAACAGTTTGAGGTGAGAGACCTTAAGGGCTTGGGCGTGCAGCATCTTCATGTCGGAATTATTGCTGCGGGGGCTATCCTCTATTATTTGGACATGACGCAGCATTTGCAAACAGCCCATATCCGCCATCTGAGCCGGATAGAGGAAGATAAGTATGTATGGTTGGATCGCTTCACGGTGCGCAATTTGGAATTGTATGCCGAACAGAATGGTGCTGTCGGATTGTTTGATATTCTGGATTCTACCAAATCCCCTATGGGGGCGCGCTTGTTGCATAAATGGTTGTCTTTCCCTTTGAAGGACATCGATGCTATACGTTCCCGGCAGGAAGTGGTGGAATGGATGTTTCGCAATCCGGCAGAGCGTGCAAGGCTGAGGGAACTTCTTGCTTCTGTACACGATTTGGAGCGTCTGGCAGGGAAAATCGCTACGCGGAGAATCCTTCCACGCGATTTGTTGCAAGTCTATTATGCACTCTCTGCCGTAGAACCGGTCAAGGAAATGGCGTCTGGTAGCGATGTCGCAAGTTTCGCTAAGTTGGGAGAACAATTGCTCTTGTGTACGGCAACGAAAGAACTTATCCGTAACACGGTTAGCGAAAATGCACCCTCTCTCTTGAGCAAACCGGGCTATATCCGTGATGGTGTGGATGCCGAGTTGGACGAGTTGCGTTCCATCGGACAGCATGGAAAGGAGTGGTTGCTGCGTATTCAGCAGCGGGAAGCCGAAAGAACGGGGATCCAAAGCCTCAGGATAGGCTACAACAACGTGTTCGGTTACTATCTGGAAGTCCGTAACACCTACAAACATCTTGTTCCATCGGATTGGATCCGCAAGCAGACATTGGCGCAAGCCGAACGGTATATCACGGAGGAACTCAAAGAATATGAGGAGAAAATCTTGGGTGCGGAGAGCAATATCGCGGTCATAGAGAGTCGTATCTATAATGAATTGCTGGATACTTTGTCCGCCTCTGTCAACGATCTTATGCAAGACGCCCATCTCTTGGCTCAGGTGGATTGTCTCTCCTCCTTTGCCGATGTGGCGGAGCGGTATAAGTATGTCTGTCCTGTTGTGGACGATAGTCTGGAGATTGATATCCGTGAAGGGCGCCATCCTGTCATCGAAAGATGTATGCCTGTAGGAGAACAATATGTCTCCAACAATGTCTGTTTGGACAACAACTCGCAGCAGATAATTATCATTACGGGACCCAATATGGCGGGTAAGTCTGCATTGCTTCGGCAAACTGCTCTCATTGTCCTGATGGCGCAAATCGGAAGTTTTGTGCCTGCGGAAAGTGCCAGGATAGGAGTCGTGGATAAAATCTTTACCCGTGTGGGGGCGAATGATAATATCGCTTTGGGCGAATCCACCTTTATGGTCGAGATGAACGAGGCTTCCACCATTCTCAACAACTTGTCTGAGCGTAGCCTCATTCTCTTCGATGAACTCGGGCGGGGTACAAGTACCTACGATGGTATCAGTATTGCTTGGGCGATTGTCGAGTATATCCATGAATTCCAGGGACGCCCGAAGACGCTCTTTGCTACCCACTACCACGAACTCAATGAGATGGAGAAGAATTATACCCGTATCCATAACTACAATGTATCGGTCAAGGAGGTAAAAGATAAAATCATCTTTCTTCGCAAGTTGGTCCCCGGTGGTTCTCTCCATAGTTTCGGTATTCATGTGGCAAAGATGGCGGGTATGCCGGCTTCCATTGTCCGGCGGGCTGAACAGGTGCTTCATGAGTTGGAAAGTTCTCAGTCCGAGAGTCTGAACAAGCAGGTCGCGGCTATCGGGCAGGGAAAAGATAGCGTCCAACTGAGTTTCTTCCAATTGGACGATCCCGTCTTGGAGCAGGTGCGCAATGAGATTATATCAATGGATATCAATGCTCTTACGCCGCTGGAAGCACTCAATAAACTGAATGGGATAAAGAAGATTGTTACGGGGAAATAATCCTGTCTAACCTTTGTAGGCCGTTCTTACTTCCTTGTAAATTGATGGGGGGATCCATTGCCGCATATCCCTCCCTTCCATGAGCCCTTGTCTTATTTCTGTGGAAGAAATAGGGAACAGGGGGGCGTCGGGTAAAAAGGTTGCGGCACTGTATTCTCGTTGTAGTTGTTCTGTGTCTTCCCCCTTGCGTGGATAGACAATCAGCGCATAGTCCTTCAGGATCGTCTCCCAGTCTTTCCATTTCCGGAAGATTGCAAGATTGTCCGCTCCGATAATGAGTGAGAAACGGTGTTGGGGATAGGTCTTTTGGAGTGCTTGCAGTGTGTTGATGGTGTAAGAGGGTAGGGGCAATGTGAATTCAAAGTCCGATGCTGTTAATCCTTTGTATTCTTGCAATGCTGTCTCAACCCACTGGAAACGTGTTGCCTGCCCGATTAGTTCCTTTCCGCTTTTCAGCGGATTGTTGGGCGATACCATAAAACGGATTTCGTCAAGAGAGGTAGCCTGCAGTATGTATTCAGCCAACCGGATATGACCTGTGTGGATTGGGTTGAAAGAACCTCCGTATATACCTATCTGTGCCATAACAACTCCTGCTTGTTGCCGATGTTTGTTCAATGTCTGATAACCTGTCGTACAGTGTCTCTGTCCGGTTTCTGTAAACTCTGTTTCGTTGTTTTATTGTCAAGCCGACCTCGTCGGGATCTGGACGACACCTGAGGAAAAGACTGTTTTGTTCTCTGCTGGGGCTTTTCCCCGTTATGGTCTGTCAAGTTCGGATTTTGGTCATATGTCTTGTTCCGCTGTTTCGAGAAACTTGTCAACTGTCTCGTCCAACTTCTTCTCTGCTTCCTGCAGGTCGTCGTTCACTATCACCACATCAAACTGCGGCTTGTAGGTCAGTTCCTCGGCGGCTTTGGCAAGGCGTTCCTCAATCTTCTCCGGACTGTCTGTAGCCCTGCCGACGAGCCTGCGGCGCAACTCCTCCACGCTTGGCGGTGCCACAAAGATAGACAATGCCTTGTCTCCGAACAGCCGCTTGAGGTTTGCTCCGCCTTTCACGTCCACGTCAAACACCACATGGTGATGCTTTGCCTCAATGCGCTCAATCTCCGACCGCAATGTGCCGTAGTAGGTGCCGCTGTACACCTGTTGCCATTCCACGAGTTTGTCCTCGCGAATCAAATCCTCAAACGCTTGGTTACTAATAAAATAGTACTCTTTTCCGTTCACTTCCTGCCCGCGCGGAGCACGTGTTGTCGCGCTGATGGAGAACTCCAAATCATCTCGTTTGCGCAGCAGATAATTCACCAGCGTACTTTTCCCGCTCCCGCTCGGCGCCCCAAAAATAAGTATCATATTATTTACGATTTAACAATTTACAATGTACGATTTTCTTTTATTTACGATGTGCCTATGCTTTGTCGTTTTACTATTTACGGATTGCACGGTCTCTATCCTCTGCATCCAATCGCTCTTTCATGGACACGATGGACTTCGAGATTATTTTTCTTAATTCTACACTTTCTTCATAAAGAGGTTTAATGCGTTCTTTTTCAAGCATTTCCGAGTC
>JBNMIS010000079.1:0-7668 GCA_050873385.1 Bacteroidales bacterium
GTGAAACGCGCTTTTGTGGACGAAACAACGCTTGCTGAACGTAAAAAGGCGCAATCATTATTCGAACAGATGCTTGCTGAGCAGGGAGATTATCATAACTATAATGGAATAACAAAGAAAGAAGGTTTCTATTCCGATGGTACTTTCATTCAGCATATAGCCATGCCCTATATCGGCGGATATGGTAGCAGTATGATTCAATTTGCAGCAGAGATGCAACTGTGTTTCTCTGGCACACAGGCATATACCGCACCTGAATATTTCAGCGAAGCCTTACCTCTCTGGATTGAAAAGGCCTATATTCCTGCTGTTTATAAGGGAGAAATGATGCGTATGTTTATGGGACGCAACACCAATTCCGCTCACAATCCGCATACAATGGGACGTGCTATTGGGTTGAATATATATCGTTGTCGTAATCTGATTCAAGATATCGAACAGCGGCAGCGTATAATCAATACTTGCTATTCGTGGTTTACCGATGATGCTTACTATACTTCTGTCTACGATGGCATCAATCCGGTTATTGACCGTCCGCATGTCGGGCAAATGCAATCGGAAGCCTCTGGTATTGTCTCCGAGCCGTACAGCCATATCTTTGCTGCAGGCGACCGTGTCGTGCATGAGACGGAACATTTCCGCTTCGGATTGGCTATGTCTTCCAATCGTATTGGTAAGTTCGAGGGCTTTCGTAATAACAATATGTCTGGTTGGTACACAGGCGATGGTATGACTTATATCTATACTCCGGACAACTGCGACCATTGGCTCAATTATTTCAACTCGTGCAATTTCTATCACATGCCGGGTACTACAGTTGATATGCTCTCTCGGGCTGCAGAGGGTTCAGAGGGTATGCTTTTTGATAATCCTGTGAATGCACAGGCATGGGTAGGAGGTATCACATTGCTTGGTAGATACTCTGCTGCAGGTATGAGTCATGTCGGAGCCAAGAGCGATTTGGTTGCGAAAAAATCATGGTTCATGTTCGATAATGAGGTACATTGCCTTGGCGCAGGCATATCTATGAGTGAAAATCGCCAGGTACTTACTACGATAGAGTCACGACGTATCAACAAAGGGTGGTCTGTTGACGGTGAACCGGCAACAACCAAGAAATGTTATGAGGTTCTTTACAACAATCCGACGTATGCATATATCAATGAAGTAGGTGGCTACTATTTTCCTGAACCCGTTCAACTTACTACCTACATTGAGCAAAACAAGTACTATTCCCTCTATATCGACCATGGCAAAGCACCGCAGAACGCAACCTACAACTATGTCCTTCTTCCGCAAATGGCAGAAGAAGATGTGCTGGATTATACTCGTAATCCACAAACGGTTACGCTGTCTAACACCACGCTCTGTCAGGCTGTCTATCATCGTTCCTTGGGCATTGTGGGGATCAATTTTTGGCAAGCCGGTCAGTCTGCGTCTGTAACCTCTGACGGAGAGGCGTCTGTGATGTATCATCAAACACCGACAACTCTCTATTTTGCTGCATCTGACCCTACATGGAAACGTACTTCGCAGACCTTCGTTTTAGACGGACTTTTCACGCTGTCTTCCGCAGAACCTGCCGATGGAGTAACACTGACGCGTTCCGACTCTTCCACTACTATTACCATCAATTGCGCCGACCGTATGGGACAGGGGCAGTGTTTGCAACTCGGTATCATCAAACCTTTGCCTTCACCGGATACCCCCTCTGCTGTTTCTTATACGGATGCGGATGACACGGCTGTCTTCAAGACCGTCCATGATGGAGTGATGTATATTCATCGAAACGGACATGTCTATTCTGTGCAAGGTACACGAATCAAATAGTGTCACGATGGAATACTATCGAAACTATACCCTATAATTGTCTTTTGTTCCAAAACCATATTCAATCAAACAGAAATCAATGAAACGAACTCTTGTCCTCATTATATCATGTATCGTAACATCTGTTTTTTCCATTGCTGCAGTTAGTCCGGATACATTCACCCGTATGCGGCAAAATTTCCGTGATCATTGTGCTTTAGGCTCGCTCGACTATGATCCTGCACAACCCGAAATGCGTGCTTATTTGGATAGTCTTTCTGCGCAGGCACAAGACTATTGGCACACAATGCGCAAAGACACTTGTTTTCTCTGGGATTCGCTGAATCTGCTGACGGATGTTCCTGCCTATACACCTTTCCATGTCCACTATTCCTATCAGCGTTTGGAAACGATGGCACGCGCATGGGCATATCCTGGCAATTCCTTGTATGCCAATGCAGGATTGTTGCGTGATATCCGCTTCGGACTGTCCGTTCTCTATCGCTATGCCTACAATGAGAATACGCCCATGTGTGGCAATTGGTGGGAGTGGCGTATTGGTAATACGGAGACCTACGCCAACATTGTCAGCATTCTCTATGATGAACTCACACCCGAAGAAATCCGCCAATTCAACCTTGGTGGTGCCCGTCATGTGCGCCACTTTGCACAGCATGGCAACATGACCTATGCCAATCTCGCAGACATCTGCCGCAATCTGTTCCTCATAGGGGTTCTTACCGGTAACGAAGAAGATATCAATGCTGCATTGCGATGTGCCGTACCTGCCTTTGTGGATCGCACGACACCGGAGCAACGGGTTGCAGCCAATGCTGCGCATGATGAAATCTTGCGTACACAATCCCGATATCAGCACAATACGCCGGTGTGGAAGAAAGAAGGACTCTATGAAGATGGTACTTTTATCCAGCACATAGCCATTCCTTATATCGGCACTTATGGGCAATCTATGATTCACCTCACTGCCACTTTGGTTGCTGTATTGGATGGCACTGGGTTGGGTGTACCCGACGCCATCTCTCAGGTATTGCCTGCGTGGATAACAAAAACCTACCTCCCTGCGCTCTACAAGGGCGAAGTGATGTTGATGTTTATGGGACGCGGCAACGCACGCAATCCCTATAAGTCTGCACGATCCATGGCGCTTGATATCCTCGAATCTTCTGTATTGATTGCAGATACCGCCATTCGGCAGCGTGTCAGGCACACCTGTGCCGACATGATAGCAACGGATCGTCACTATGCTTCCATCTACGAGAATATGACGCCTCTTCCCGTATATAAGCCTATGTTGGATTCCGCACTCGCTATGGCGGACAACAATGCCGGACCCGATGAGTTCAGTATTGTCCTCGCAGCAGGTGACAGGGTCATACACCAGACTCCTCTCTTCCGTTTCGGACTTGCTATGTCCTCCAATCGTATAGGCAAGTACGAAGCGTTTATCCGTACCGACAAGAGCGAGAACAACTATGCATGGTACACAGGCGATGGCATGACCTATATCTATACGTCAAACGATCCTATGCAGTATTGGCAGTATATCCCCCGTATGAATCATTACCGCGTACCGGGTACCACGGTTGACTTGCTGCCGCGCGACTTCTGTGCCAGCAACATGATTCTTTTCGATCATCAGTCGAAAATAGTGGATGTAGGAAGAGCGGGTGGTGTCACTATGGATAATACGTATTCTTCCGCTATGATGCAACTCTTGGCATCACGGTCTGACTTGATGGCGAAGAAATCGTGGTTCTGTTTTGACAATGAAGTTGTCTGTTTGGGCGCGGATATTCATTTGGATGCACAGCGGGAGGTCATCACAACCGTTGATAACAGACAGTATGCCCGTCCGATGTACATCAACGGTCAACATCTCGGTACACCGCACGACAGGGTCTTTCCTTCTGCTACAACGGCGTATATCGACAGCACGGGAGGTTACTATTTCCCGCAGCCTGTCACGCTTCATGCCAATATCTCCGACAATGGTTTCAACGAACTATGGCTCTCGCATGGCAATGCTCCTCAAGATGAATCCTATCAGTATGTATTGCTGCCGCAAATGAGCAAAAACGAGGTCCTTCAATATAGCCGGCAACCTCAAATCAAAGTCTTGTGTAATACGTCTGCTTTGCAGGCTGTGACTGAAACCACGCTTGGTGTGGTGGCGGCTAATTTCTGGAAAGCCGGCTCTCTTGGAGATTTGTATAGTGATGGTGTTGCCGCTGTCCTCTGTCGCTATAGTGGAGACACGCTCTTCCTTAATGTCAGTGACCCCACTTGGGATCGTGCCTCACAAACGTTCACTCTCAAAGGGACCTACCGGTTATTGTCGTCCAAACCGGATGATAATGTCAGGGTTTCTACCGATGGCGAACAGACGCAGATACACCTTTCCACGGTCAATCGTTTGGGTATGACGCAGCAACTCGTTTTGCTCAGGACTCCTGCCCAAGTTGCAACCGTCACCGAAACAACCGAATCGCTGCGCACCTATATGTTTGACGATCCCACACCCGTTGCCGTGTTGGCTCCGCAGGCAGGGCGTCCCGCCTATCCTTACAACCATTTCGATGGTTATTCCGGACAGGCACAAAACCGTGATTGGACTGTTGTCACATTGGAAAATCCCTATATCCGTGTTTCTATGCTTCCCCAATTGGGCGGCAAGGTTTGGGGAGCGGTGGAAAAACAGAGCGGGCGTGAGTTTATCTACCAAAATCATGTCGTCAAGTTCCGTGATATAGCCTTGCGCGGAGCATGGACATCGGGTGGGGTGGAGTTCAATTTTGGTATCATCGGGCATGTGCCCACTACGGCAACTCCTGTTGACTACGTTACGAAGCAGAAGGACGATGGTTCGGTCAGTTGCTATGTAGCCTCTTATGAATGGATAACCGGTACATGGTGGATGGTCGAGGTCAATCTGCCGAAGGATAAAGCCTTTTTCACAACGTCTGTCACGTGGTACAATGCAAGTACCATGTACCAGCCATGCTACCAGTGGATGAATGCAGCCTATACGATACGGGGCAATGCCGAGTTTGTCTATCCCGGTAATGCTAGTATAACGCACGATGGCGATTGGGATACCTATCCCGTAACGAAGTCTGGTAAAGACATATCGTGGTACAATAATGTGAATTCAGGAAGCGATATGTCTGTCCATGTATTGGGCAAGTACAACCATTTCTATGGCATCTATTGGCACGACTGGAATTTTGGATCGGCACACGTGGCAGATTATGCCGACAAACTCGGTATGAAGTATTTTATATGGAGCAAAGCGCGTAGTGGGGCGATTTGGGAGAACCTGCTCACGGATTCCGACGGGCAGTATATCGAGCAGCAGTCAGGACGTATGTTCTGTCAGCCTAACAGCGCTTGCGCACTGACCCCGTTCAAGCATACTGCCCTGCAACCCTGTGCTACGGATACTTGGACGGAGTACTGGTTCCCCGTGATGGATATCAATGGCGTCAAAGAAGCCTCTGCCATCGGTTCTCTCAATGTCATTCGGGATAGCAGCCGCTTGCGGTTGTTGTTCTCTCCTCTTGTTGAACTGAATACAACCATGCAGGTCTATGCTGCAGACAGTCTGGTAGCCGTATTTCCTTTGCAGACGCAAGTCCTGCAAAAATGGGAACAGTCTGTTCCTCTGACGGAAACACTGCAATCAGGGGGAAGTCTGCGTATCGTTATAGGCGACAATGCGCTGGTCTATTCCGAGGTGCCGGAAGATGTGGAGACGAATCGGCCGCTCGAATCACCGGAAGACTTCAATTGGAATACGGCGTATGGTTTGTTCTTGCGAGGAGAGAATTGTGCCAATCAAAAGCACTTGGCTGAAGCCGATTCTCTCTTGTGTCTGTCCTTGGATATAGAACCTTGGTTCTTGCCGTCCATCACATGTCTGGCGCGTGTGTACAACCAAATGGGACGCTACGACGAGGCGCTTCAACTGTGTCGCAAAGGTCTCTCTGTCTCTACCTACGATCCTTCCTGCAACTATGAATACGGATTGGCTTCACAGGCGTTGGGGCATGTCACGTGTGCCAAAGACGGTTTTTCCATGGCGGCACGGGATAAGGCTCTGGCTTCTGCTGCCTTTCTGCACCTGGCGCAGGTGGAATTGCTCGATGGTGATCCTGCTAAGGCGGAAGCACACTGCAATGCTGCTCTGCGCACCAATACGCTTAATCTGGATGCCATTACGTTGCAGGCAGTATTGGCTCGTCTCAAAGGAGACACTTCCCGTGCAGAACAAATCCTCAACCGGCTCCTTGCGGATGTCCCGCTCTACCCTTGGGCGCAATATGAATACTATCGTTCAGGCAGGATCACGCAAGCGGATTTCCTGTACGCCATCCGTTGTGAGATGCCTGCGGAGGTCTTTATAGAGTTGGCGGATATGTATGAACGCATAGGACGGTACGACGAGGCAATGGAATTGCTCTCCTTTGCACCTTCGCACCCGATAGCCGCCTATCGTAAAGCGTATGTGCAACATCTGTCCGGCAACGCTTCTGCTGCCATGCAGACATTGCAGCAGGCACAACAATTGTCGCCATACTGTATCTTCCCCTTCCGTCCTTCTACCGCCAAAGCGTTGCAATGGGCGGAACAGACGTTGCCTGCATGGCAAAATCGCTACTATCTGGCATTGGTTTATTATGGAACGCAACAGCCTGATAAGGCGTTGCAATTGTTGCAGTCTTGCGATGATGCTGCGTATGCCCCGTTGTTCCTGACACGCGCTTCAATGCAGCAGGATGAAGCGCAGTTGAATAGTCTGCTCGCTGCGCAGCGGCTGGACCCGTCCTGGCGTTGCGGAAAGGCACTGCTGACTTGGTACAACAACCACAGGCAGTATGACAAGGCAATGGAAACTGGGAAAAAGTACACGAAACGTTACCCTGACAACTACTATCTCCAGATAGCGTATGCCAATGCACTATGCAAGGCGGGGCAATACAAAAACTGCCTGCAACTGTTGGAGAAAGCCCGTATATTGCCCTACGAAGGAAGTACCGAGGGGCACGACATCTATCGTGATGCCTGTCTCGGCTATGCAACGCAGTTGATGAATCGGGGGAAATACGGTGCAGCACTCGATGCTGTGGCAAAAGCACGTCTGTGGCCGGAGAACTTGGGCGTAGGCATGCCCTCTCCCGAATGTATCGACAGCAGTAGGGAAGACGCATTGGAAACGCAGATTCGTGCTAGGATGTCCGCTTCCCGTTCCTTGTCCGGACCTGCAAAATAAGAGCCTGTCGCTTTATACAAAAGAGAGGCTGCCTGACATGTTCAGGTAGCCTCTCTTTTGTGTACAATACTTGTTTCCGGATAGGTCGGATAGTCTTTTCTTGGAAATCTTTGCCGTTTAGCCGGTCTGAAGCCGACCTCATCGACCCCTCAACGGGGAGCCGTTGAGATGAAAATGGTACATCGTATGTAAATAATGTACCAGGCAACATTACTTGAAAAATATCTCAATGTCCTCTTCTCTATAACGTCTCGAATTCATAGAACATCATAATAAATCACTCCTTGTCCTAATTGGTGGAAATAATTTGAAAAGCGGTGTTCTGTGGAGCAGTAACTTCCGGCATTGTGTCGGTGCGTCAAAAATGGAACGGGAATTTCGAGAAGCGGAGATATTGTTTGAGCGAAGCGGGTTTTGCCTCCGCCGGAATTCAAGCGGGATATATTTTTGGCAACGCCCGACACTAAGTTGGCCTATGAGTGAAGTCCGATATAGCCCCCTCTTTGAGGGGGTTGGAGGAGTTCCTTTGGTTTCTTTTCTTTTGGTCATGCAAAAGAAAAGAAAGTGTA
>JBNMIS010000080.1:0-7653 GCA_050873385.1 Bacteroidales bacterium
AACTTGCGAATGGAAGCACGGGTCTGGATGGCTTCCAAAACAGCCTCTTGTTTCATGTGCTCTGTTTTAATTTCCGATTCACCTTGCTTGCAACCCATAAACAGGATACTCATCAGCAAGAATGAAATAAAATGCTTCATCATAACCATAAGCCCGTCTGTTTCACGGACTCTGCAAAGTTACAAAAAGAATTGTGTTTTCGCAAAAATACCTGTACCTTTGCTATTGCGATTATCACAACAATTATGAACTACACGCAAGCCGTTAATTATCTGTACTCTTCGCAACCTGCGTTCCATCTGATAGGGGCTGCTGCCTACAAGCCTGGTCTGGAAAATACGTATCGGTTGATGGAACATCTCTCCAATCCGCATTTGCATTTCCCTTCAGTCCATATTGCGGGAACCAATGGAAAAGGGTCCACTTCTCATCTCATTGCAGCGGCATTGCAGGCTGCCGGCTACAAGGTGGGTTTATATACTTCCCCTCATCTGGTCGATTTTCGTGAGCGTATTCGCATCTCCGGACAGGTGATACCTGAAAGTGAAGTAGTGCGGTTTGTTGAACAGAATCAGCCGTTCTTGGAAGAACTAAAACCTTCTTTCTTCGAAACGGCAATGGCTCTTGCGTTCTCTTTTTTTGCAGAGCAGCAGGTTGATATAGCCGTCGTGGAAGTCGGTCTTGGAGGTCGGTTGGATAGTACCAATATCATCACTCCCCTCCTTTCCGTTATTACTAACATCGGTAAAGACCACACGGAATTCTTGGGTAATACTCTCTCATCGATTGCTTCCGAAAAAGCGGGGATTATAAAGGAACATGTTCCTGTTGTCATTGGAGAAACAAATCCTGAAACAGAACCTGTCTTTGTCGGTAAATCTGCTGAAACTCACTCTCGTATTGTCTTTGCCGACCAATTGCCTCATAGAACCATACCATGCGAACTGAAAGGTTTTTATCAGGAAAAAAACATACAAACGGCACAAGTCGCCTTGGACGTATTGAATCAGACCTCGTCTTTCTGTGTAAATGAAAACGCTATCAAGGATGGTTTTGCCCATGTGTGTTGTCTGACTGGACTTCATGGACGCTGGGAGACGCTCTCGAAAGGTAAACCAACCGTTATATGTGACACAGGGCATAATGCGCATGGCATTCGTTATGTTGCCTCGCAGTTGAGGACGCTCTCCGGTCGATACCGGCGGTTGCATGTTGTCTTCGGAATGGTTGCTGACAAAGATGTACAGGATGCAATGGCTTTGTTGCCTGCTGGGGCAGTGTTCTATTTCACTCAGGCAAAAACCTACCGTGCCGTTCCTGCATCGGAGATGAAGCATATCGGAGATTCTCTTTCTCTGCATGGAGAAGCGTATTCTTCAGTGGCTGAGGCTGTCAAAGCCGCAGTCGGTGCTGCTTCGGAAAATGACTTGATTTTTATCGGAGGAAGCAATTATGTCGTAGGGGAGGCTCTTCAACTTACTTACAATTGAAAAAGATAAAACCGGCTGTCTTTAATATCTTTCCTTATAAACAATCCTGCTCCTTGCAGGTGGTCAAAGGTTGTTCACTCTTTTCCTTTTTCTACATATTGATAGCACCCCAAGTCCGCTCCTTCCGTCGGACGGGGGTTGCCGTCTCTGTCATAAGGTAGTGCGGCAGCCGCCTCGCTCAATCCTTTTCCTCTGGCAGGCGATACGGAGTCCAAGTGGAAATCATAGTAGTTGTAATCGTCTATGGAATAGAATGGGCGGACGAAAACGGTATCTTTTTCTCCTGCATATAGATTGTCTTTGAAACAGTTTGAAAAGATACTGTCCGAGCGGAGATAATTTCCTGCAAACTCTCCTGGGTATCGTTGGGGTAGGGGAGTGGCAAGCACTAGATTATTCTTCCTGATGCCCGTAATGATGTTGTTGTACATCTTGCAGATTGTCTGACTGTTTTCTTTCGACAAGTCATTGATATAGACGGCAGCCACATCTTCTCTTCTTACGGGTTGTATGCTCATGTCCGTATTTCGGTAGTAAGAGGCTATCGTGTTGTGTATCAGTTCGTAGTTTCCTCCCGATAGGTGCAGGCAATATTGTGCGCAGTTGCTTATCTCTGTGTTTTGTAGGGTCGCATTCGTATTTTGCAGCACTATGCCGTATTGCGAGAAATTATGCACTCGTGAGTTGCTCAGCACCAGGTCTGGCATTTTCTTCTTGTCCTGCGAAGAACAATATAGTCCCACTTTGCCGCTTGTTATTTCCGTATGTTCCAATCGGTGTTGGCTTTTTTCTCCTTTGTCTGTTTGTACCAGATATATCCCGTTCCATTTTCCTGAAACAGCGGTATAAGGCACATGGGTGTAGATGTCGTCCAACCGGTCTCCTTGAATGTGTATGGGGCTTTCAAGCGTGCCGTTGGCATGCAGGTTTCCGTACACAACGATGCTTGCATTGTCATGCATGTACAGAGTTGTCCCTTCTCGCAGTGTGAGCGTACAAGCCGTATCCACTGTCAGATTGTCGTAAATGAGGTAAGGTCTTCCTCCCCCAAATATCGTATCATGGTAAATGGTATATCGGCTCAGCCGTTCTACATCTTGTCCGAATGCCTCCAGTACGATATTTTGCATGTTTCCGTTTGTTTGGAAGCAGATTTCGTCTTCTATAAATACGGGCGTTACCGCATTTTGTTCGTCGATTCTGACCTTTACGAATGCGAACATGCTGTCTCGTCCGCCAAGTGTGATGTGTTGTAGCCGCCCGCTGTCTGCCTCTCCGTCCACATTCAGCCGGAAATATCGTCCGTCTTTCAGTCTGATTTGGTCTATCACGACGGCTTGTTTCTGTGGATTGTAAATGCGGCATTGCAGTGTCGGACTGTTCATCTCTGTGAATACGGTGTCAAAACGTAATGTATCACATGAGAAACGCAGTCGCGCATTCGGATCCGTACTGATTTTTTCTTCACAACCTGTCATCGCAAGTAGCACAATGCTGAGTACGGCTGATATACTATGTCGCAATGTCTGTTTCATTCAAAATTGAATGTGAGCGTAATCTGACGGTTCAGCAACTTGTTCAAAGCATTGGCGTAGAATGTATCTTGCACGGGCAGTTCTGCTCGTTTGTCCGCTGGAGTCAGCACATTGTTGAAACCTATGGAATAAGTCAACTGGGGACACAACTTGAACCAGGGAAAGTAGAAGTCGCAACCAAAACCTACCTCCACAAAGTAGTCAAAAGGTTTTTGCAGAATAGGGCGCTTCTTGTCCGTGCCGAAGTCGAAACTGACACCGCCTCCTGCCAGCAGATAAGGTCGGTAATTCACCTCTCTCTCGGCGGACCATTTCAGATATATGGGAACCGAAATGGGAAGCGACAGCACATCTGTTTTTAGATTGTTCACGCTGCCCGATCCAGTCTTGTAAGTGATGGTCCGCATTCCGAAGTGTAGGGTCGGAGTGCAGCGGAAATTCAGATGTCTGCTCAGTCGTACATCGGTGATGAAACCTACCGAGAAACCGGGCAGCATGCTGCTTACTCGGGCATGATATATTTCTTCGTCTTGGGGAACTAAACTTTCTGCTACACTGTAATGCATAAAGTTCATACCGAGCGAAAAACCGAAATGGACGGTTTTGTCATCTATATATGGACGGTTTTGGGCCATGGCAACTGGCATAAACAGCCCTGATAGCAACAATATGATGAGATGTTTTCTCATTTCCGGTTCGATAAAAGTAAATAATCTATCCCCATGTCATAACTTCGCAGTCCGAGTCCGGCAAAAGTGGCGGCAGCCACATCGCTCAGATAGGATATTATCCTGAATGCTTCTCGTCTCCGTGGATCACTGATGTGTACCTCTATGACACGCTTGCTTATGGCTGCCACTGTATCTCTTAGCGCCACGCTTGTGTGGGTATAGCCGCCGGCATTCAGTACAATACCTGCAATCTCCTCCCTTTCGTCTGCCTGTTGCAGATAGTCTATCAAATCCCCTTCATGGTTGCTTTGATAATAATCAATCTCTATATCCCGGTATTTGTTCCGCAGTATCGGTAAATATTCTTCAAACGACATGGTTCCGTATATCTCAGGTTCTCTCTTCCCTAATAGATTCAGGTTCGGACCATTCACAATGGCTATATGGAAACGTTTCTCTGACATGATTTTTCATTGTATGCTCAATCGGCAAAGTTAAGGATAAATCTTTATATAAACAAACCTTTCTCTTCCGTTTCAGGGCAACTGCATCAAAATCGGGTAGCACTCAAGTGGTTGCTCGGATAACTATGGATGAATCGTCATGGAACGCCTCGAATAACTAGAACTTCTAGAATGTCTAGAACAACTATCATCCAACGCAGGCACAAGGGTCCGCGTGTCTGTTCTTCCGGCATTGTGTCGGTGCGTCAAAGATGGAGCGAGGATTCCGATAAGCGGAGATACTGTCTGAGTGGAGCGAGTTTTCTATCCTTCCGACATGAAGTTTGCCTGTGAGTGAAGTCTGGCATAGCCCTCTATGCAGGGGGAGAAGTCTCTTTTGTTTCTTTGTGGTCTGCTTTATGCAGCAAAGGCAGGATCTCGTTCTCTGCGGTCCTGCCTTTGTCTCATTGTATGGGTGTATTTACGAATTCATCGAAGCCAAAAACTCTTCATTGTCCAATGTACGTTCCATTCTCTCTTTCAGGAACTCCATGGCTTCCACCGAGTTCATGTCCGATAAGTGTCGGCGCAGTATCCACATGCGTTGCAGTACTTCTTGCGGTAATAGCAAGTCGTCTCTTCGTGTCGATGATGCCATGATGTCCACGGCGGGGAATATGCGTTTGTTGCTCAGTTTGCGGTCTAATTGCAATTCCATGTTGCCCGTGCCTTTGAATTCTTCAAAAATAACATCGTCCATCTTGCTGCCCGTATCTGTCAGGGCGGTGGCTATGATGGTCAGAGAACCCCCGTTCTCAATGTTTCTTGCGGCGCCGAAGAAACGTTTCGGTTTGTGAAGTGCTTGCGCTTCCACACCTCCCGATAACACTTTGCCGCTGGCAGGGGTCACGGTGTTGTAGGCACGTGCCAGACGGGTTATGGAGTCCAATAAGATAACCACATCATGACCGCATTCCACCAGTCTCTTGGCCTTCTCGTGTACGATGTTTGCCACCTTCACGTGGTTCTCGGCAGGCTCGTCAAAGGTCGAGGCTATCACTTCTGCTTTCACGCTTCGTGCCATGTCGGTCACTTCCTCCGGACGTTCGTCTATCAGGAGTACTATCATATACACTTCAGGATGGTTGGCGGCAATGGCATTGGCAATGTCTTTGAGAAGCACGGTCTTTCCTGTTTTGGGCTGGGCTACGATCAAACCGCGTTGTCCCTTGCCTATGGGGGCGAACAAGTCTATGATTCTGCACGATAACGGATCATTGTGTCCTGTGCAAAGACGGAACTTCTTGTCGGGGAAGAGAGGGGTCAGATGTTCGAATGCGACCCTGTCTCTCACTTGTTCGGGAAGGCAACCGTTGATTTTCAGAATCTTGTTGATGGGGAAATAACGCTCGCCTTCTCTCGGAGGACGGATGGTGCATTCCACGGTGTCACCTGCTTTCAGACCGAATGCTTTGATTTGCTGTTGCGAAACGTATATGTCGTCTGGGGAAGATATGTAGTTGTAGTCCGGAGAACGTAGAAAACCGTATCCGTCGGGGAGCAACTCTAATGTGCCGCAACCTTTTATATGGTCGCCGAAATCATAGAGTATGGCACGCTTTTGCTCGTATTGCATCTCGCGTGTCTCTTCCGTGCTTGTCGTACGGGCTGTTTTTTCTTCGGTAGGCTCTTTCTCGGTGGCTTCGGCGGGTTTCTCCGTTGTGGGTTGCTCTTCGCCTTTGTTTTCGGTCTCTTTGTTTTCTGCGGTTACGCTCTTGTTCTCGGTTTCAGTTGTCCCTTTTGCTTTTCTGCCGCGTTTTTTCTTTGGCGCGCCGGTCTCTGTATTCTCCTCGTCCTTTGTTTCTGCTGGAATTTCCGGTGTGGTTTCTGCAGCCTTTTCTTCAGGTCTCTCGGGGGCGGTTGCTTGTGGAGTTGTTTCTGTCTCTTGTACTTTGGCTTTTCTGCCCCGTTTCTTCGGACTGGTTTCATTCGCTTCCTCCGCCTTTCGGCTTTCTGCATACCTCGATCTCTCGGCTTGTGTCTCCACGGCTTGCTGGGCTTCGCTCAGAGCCTTCTCCGTGAATAGGGGTACCTGCGTTGTGCGTTCCTCTTTTTTGTTGTCAGGGAAAGATGACAAAGATTCCTGCACTTGCGTGTTGGCTTCTTGTTTGAAGTGGTCCAGATTGATACGCTCTGCTTTTTTCTGGGTGTGAATACGCTGTTTTTTTCTTCGCTCGGGTTGTTCGCCTCTCGCATCCACTCTTGCCTGCACTTGCAGTGCTTTCTGGTCGGCTTGAGCATCTAAAATATCGTATATCAGAGATTGTGCTGTGGCATTCCTGCTCACTTTCAGACCGAAACTTTTAGCCAAGTCGGTCAGTTCGTCGAACGAAAGACGTCCGAGTTTGGTTACATCATACACCATAAATGTCTGTTCTGTTTTCTTCGGAATAATACGGGAAAGAGAATCCTTTCCGCAATTGCGCTGCAAAGATACATTGTTTTTCCCATTCTCGCAAGCCTGTGAATAAAACTTGCATGAAAATCACATCAAAAAGATAGTTTATGCGTGATTGTTGAGATAATTAGGTGGCTGCATGAAGGGGAAAAACAAGTGCAACTATGCGGGTTGTCGTGTCTGCAGTTTCCTGCATTGTGTCAGTATGTCAAAAATGGAGCGAGGCTTTCGACGAGCGGAGATGCAGTCTGGGTGGCGGGTTGTGTTGCCGTCGAAATCCGAGTGACCCTCGTTTGGGGACAACACTCGACATGAAGTTAGCCTGTGGGTAAAGTCTGATACAGCCCCCTCTCGGAGGAGGAACCCTTTCTTTCTTTCCGTTCATGGAAAATAAAGAAACATCAAACGCTCTGGAACGTCTCGAATAACTGGGATTTCTACAAACACCCATCTTCTCTTTAATGGGTTGATATGTCTTAAGGATGGCATCTATATGCTCCTCTATCCTCTAATCCCTAATCTCTAATCTCTAATCGGTCCGCTCAACTATAATCTTCCTTGTAAATGTCCGCTCGTCAATTGTCAGATTGTGGATCTTTACGACCTCTCAAGCCGGCCTCGTCGACCCCTCAACAGGAGATGAAGATAAGAAATTGTACATCGTAAATTGTCAAATCGTAAATAAAATGAGTCCCTTCTTTGAGGGAGATTGGGGAAGTATCCTCCCCTCTCCCTTGGAGAAAGGGAAGAGATACAGTGGCACTAAAAAACTTGCATATTGTTTTGCTTCCCGAAGAAAAAGTATTACCTTTGTAGCGCAAAACAAAACCCCATGAAGCGTAACCTCTTCCTTGCACTTTTGTTCTTTGCTTTGCTTCCCTTGAGAGCAGAGGAAGTTTCTTTGCGGTACGTCAATGCATTGGAACTGCAGATTATCAACAAGGGATTTTCTGATACGTTTACGCCTTACACTCGTATTCCTGCCTGCTTGCAGGATAGTGTCCGTCCCGATCTTTGGGCGCGGTCTTTGTGCTCGTCGGGAATAGCCGTGCGCTT
>JBNMIS010000081.1:0-7489 GCA_050873385.1 Bacteroidales bacterium
CCGCTCTGCTTGTGTGTCCAGATCTGTCGTCCCGAGAAGTCATATACGGTCACTTCTGTCTCTAGTGCCATATCGGGCTTGTCATGTTCTATGACTATGTGTACGGTCCCGTGCCGGTTTACAGGGTTCGGATAGGTCATCACGGAGAATATCTGTGGGTTATATCCTTTCACCACCTCGAAATGCAGCGTCGCACTGTTGCTGTTGTTTAGCAAATCCCACGCCCTGAATCGTATCTTGTGTTGCCCTTCTGCCATCTCGCTCAACTTGTACGACACTATCCCTGCTTGATAACTGCCCCGTTCTGCTGTGAAGTATTCATTCAATGTGTAGGTTTGCAGAGGATCGTCATCCACCACCATCATCAAGTCATGACCGATACCGCTTCCTACGGTGTTGATGCCGTTCTCATCTTCTATATGGGCATAGAAGTGCGGATATTCGTGCGTCTTTCCTCCGTCCTTGAATGCAGCATTGTTGATGTATAAACGCAGTTCCGGACCTTTCGTGTCTTCTATTGTGAAACTGCTGCTGCCACCCACCATGAAGTCTTCCCTGCTTCCTATTGCTTCTTCCTGATTCTCGCGGTTATATGCATATAGTGCCATCCTCCCGTTGCCATAGTTGTATTGGATATCTTTCGGAACCATGAACGAAATCTCAAAGAGCCCGTTCTCCACGATGGCGTTTCCTTTGAAGAGTATGTTTGGAAAATCCATATAGGCTGTTCGGACTTTGTTGTTTTCGTATGTCTGGTCATTGTCGTTGGTCAGCAGGCGTTGCTGCTTGTCCCACATCGTGAGCGACATTTCTCCGTTGAAATCCCTTACGGTGTCTCCCGTTGCATCGGCGATGTATCCTTCTATGTGTTGGGTGCTGAGCGCCCGAAGTGTGTCTGTTTTCATCGTTGCCACCACCTTGTAGTCGTCAGGGAAAGGCAGACGTATGGCAGGGTCTCCTAATAACAGGTAGGGTAAAATATTCTTGTCTTGTGTGGGTTTGAAACTGCGTGCACGGTTCTTTGCTATACGTATGGCGTCGCCTAATGTGTTCTCATAGCGATGTTGCTCGCTTTGTGTAAACAGGGCTTCGCATACGAATTGGTTCAAATAGGCGTTCTGTGTGGCATATACCGTGCGACATGCCGAGAACACTCCTATTGCTCCTCCGTGTGTGTTCAGTATTGCCTCCTCGCCTGCGCTGCGTGAGAAGGAGTCGAAGTGTGAGAAACTGCAGGTGGAGAACAGCCAGAAACTTAAGTTCGTATTGCTCATCTCCCGTATCCCTCTGGCGTCCAGCAGTCCTTCGTTTGTAATGTTGTTATACCCCCCATGCCCTGAATAGTTGAACATGAGTACGCCCTCCTGTAACAGGTTTTGCATCTTGCTTTGCGCTATCGGATAACTCTCCCCTGTGGCATTGGTGATTTGCTGGTATGCGTCCGTATAGATCTTGTGTATCACGAAATCTTTCGTTTTCTGCCTTACCGCTTCTGCGGCACGGTCTGCTCCAAGGGTATGAGTCCCTGCATCACCGTCGTCCGCAAGAAAACAGAGTTGCGTCTTCCAGTTTCCCACGCTGTTGCTCTCCATGTATCCGATGAGTTTGTCAACCGTTTGTCCTGCCTCTTCTGCGCTGTTCACGGGGAGTCGCCCTACGCTGATATCCATTGTAATGCGGGGGTCTGTGTCCACACTCCCCTCGTTGTCGTCCAGCCAGCAGAAGTAGTCGTCTGTCGCATAAGCATCCGGTTCCGACACCGAGTTGCGTGCCTGATAGGTCAATAGGGTGTTTTTGGGTGATGTCTGCAATAGTTTGCGGTTGTCAAACGAACCGTCTCCCATCAGTAGCAGATATTTTGGCGCATTGCCTCCCTCTTCCTTGGCTCTGTCATAGAGCATTTTCATAAGCCATCTGTAGGCTGTGGCGTCAGGTGTACCCGATGAGAACTCGTTGTATATCTGTTCTGCTTGCACACATGCTACGCTCAGTCCGTCTGTTCGTTCATGCGCTTGTGCCAGACGGTCTGCTGCGGAGTAAAATCCTTTCGGATAGATGATTACCATATCCACATCGCGGAGACTGTGCAGGTTCTGGTTCTCCACTTTCCCTATTACGGTGGGTGTCATGTATGTACACTGCCGGGGCTCTGTCAGAATAAACTCCTCGGCATTGGTGCAATCGGTGATAAACCATAGTTCATCGCCTGTAGTCTGACAAGGGACGGAGTAAATGCTGTCCAATTTGCTGATGTTCCATACTTGTGTCTCGGCAGTGCAGCCTCGTACCTTGTATATCCCTTGCTTTTCCGAACCTGTATGTTGTGTATTGCGTACTGGCAGGTAATGGTTCCGCATCACTAAATCTCTCTCCGTCGTCAGTTCCACATAGTTCAAGTATGCCGTCCCCTCTGTAGTCGGATTGCTGTATGTCAGCGTAACCCGTTGTTCTTCTCCTTCCGAGGGCTCGAAGTAATTGTCTGCCGTTTGTGTCATGGCAAGCACCGTTACCCCCTGCTTCTCCATGCTGCTGATGGTCATGTTGCCGGTTGTCTGCCCTACGGTTATATGTATCTTCACATTCTGTTGCGAGTTGGCAGCCATGTTCACGTATGCACGCAGATTGCCCCCCTCCGTAATGTCGGGTATATCCCATGTCCAACTCAGCGATGGTGAATTCAGGCTCAGCGTCTCGCCGTAAAACTCTCTTCCTCCTCCGTTTCTGCCTGTCTTGTCCAGAAGGTTCACCAACTCCTGCTCATGTACATATCTGTCTGTGAAAGTGCGTATCTCATAGGCATCTTCGTCAGGTTGCAGCACTGTTTCCTGTCTCTCTAACAGTCGTTGTTCACCCGCATTGTCACTGACGAAATAATAACCGTATTCCGAGTAAGGGTTGATTGTGTGGGCAAACCGTCCGCCCGTGTAAGTCCACGATGTGACTCCCTGACCGTAGAATACGATGTAGTCTCCTGCACCGAACACTCCGTCCGCACCTTTCTCCATATAGAAAGGCACCGACGGCAGATCGTCTATCTTCCTTTTGGTGAAGTCCTGGTTGAGCATCGCACCGCCATACCCGAGTATCCTTACCTGTTGCGGATTGATACCCATGTCGCGCAATGCCTCGTAGGTGATGCGGTATATGCCCGATTCGCGAACCTGTATCTTTACAAACTTGCCGGTATTCAGAACGGAGGTCTGGGCATAACTGTGCCTGCCTGCTGCCATGTTCCCGCAAAGCAACAGACCTAATAGTACAACCAATCCCCTTTTCTGCATATTTGCCGTCATTTGTTGTTCGTCTCAATTCGCTTGTACATCAGTGCCAGATGGGCATAGATACTCGTGTTCTGCACCACTACGTTGTCCGGCACCTGTATTCTGAATGGCGTGAAATTCCATATCGCCCGTATCCCGTGTTCCACCATCATCTCTGTCACCTGCTGCGCTTTGATGGTAGGAACCGTCAGTACGCCTATCTGTACATGCAACTGCTGTTGCAAATCTTCGAATCTGTCAATGTGGTGGATGGGTATATGATTGATGCTCGTTCCCGAAAGTTCGTATTTCGCATCGAAACCGGCTACTATGTCCAAACCGTATTGTTCCAGTCCGCCGTCATGCAGCAGTGCACTGCCCAGACTCCCCACACCGAACAGAAAGGCACGGTGTTTTTCGCGGAACCCAAGAAACTCCTCCAGATATTGCACCAACTCCGGTAAATCGTAACCTACACGCGTCCTTCCCGTTATATTCACATACGATAAGTCTTTTGCCACAACGGATGCCTCCACGCCTACACCTCGCGCAATCTGAGTGGACGACAATGCTTTGCCGCCCTCGCTCAGTTCCAACTTCGCAAATGCCAAATACCATGGCAACCTTCTCAAACTCGGTTCCGGTATCATGTTGCTGTTATTCCTGCTCATTTTGTCAATCTTCTGTCTGTCAGTGTACAATCCGCCTCTTGTTATCTCCGCAATCCGCTGTCTGACGGCTTTTTGCTGCGCTTTCCCGATTGCACACTATCTCGTGCAAAGATACAGAAAATCCAATCAATATGCAAGTGCTTGCGCAAAAAACAGATATTCTTTCTTAAATAAAAATCACTTTCCTTCAGGATAAACTTTGCTCTTGTTTTATGTATGCGGCGGTTGGTCCTTGTTGCCGGTCTTGTTTGTTTTGTTTTTTTCGGGAGATGGTTTTGAGGTTCGTTTGTGGGGTGTCCTGCATAAAACGGGGTGCCTTTTGGGCAAGGGTGGGGTATATTGTTGCTTGCGTTCCTGTAGTCTGATAGGTGGCATGATGAATGGGACACGGAGGCTTTGTTCGTGGCGTTGTGGAGCAGGTCTCGACGACCCCTGAAGCATCCCTCGGCAGCGGATGGAGATTTTGCGGGAAACCGCCTGCCGGTCTCGTTTCCGGTCGGATTCGGGTGACTGCATTTGTCCGTCCGGAAACATGCGGAAATAAATACAGTTGGCTTGCGCAACCCTGAAAATAGGGTAATGCGCAATCTTCACAAAGATTTTTTGTACTTTTGCAGATGAAAAACAGATGGAAGTGGGGCTGAATGGGAATTATGCGATTCCCTGTTCGTATAGGTCTCGGAAATGGGAAAAATCATTAACGTATGGGATATAAGGAAAAAGCAATACTGCGACGGACGGAATTGTTGCTGGGTGCTGATGCCATGCAGCGCCTTTCTGAAAAAAAAGTCATTGTTTTTGGTGTAGGCGGGGTAGGGTCTTGGTGTGCCGAGTCTCTCGTTCGTTCAGGAATAATGCATCTGACAATAGTTGATTCCGACCGTGTCTGCATTACAAATATCAACCGCCAACTCATGGCAACCACTGCAACGGTGGGACAGGTCAAGACGGATGTGCTCCGCCGCCGCCTTTTGGAAATCAATCCGAATGCGGACATTACGGCAATTCAGGGTATCTATTCTGCCGAAAACAGAGATAGTTATCATTTGGAGCAGTATGACTATGTCATCGATGCCATCGATTCGCTCAAGGATAAGGCGGACCTTATTCTGACGGCGGCACGTCTCAAAAACACCGTCCTCTTTTCCTCTATGGGGGCAGCCCTCAAGATGGACCCTGCGCGTATTCGTGTGGATGAGTTCTGGAATGTGACAGGCGACCCGTTGGCTCGTGCTTTGCGGCAGCGTTTCAAACGGGAAAAACGATTTCCTGCCCGCAAATTCCGCTGTGTCTATAGCGACGAACTGCTTCAGAACAAAGGTGTCAACCATTCTTGTGGAACGGAGCATTGTATGTGTCCAAAGGTGACGGAAGAACAATTGTCCGCCGCGGCAAAAGCCGAAGCGCAGGGATTGCAGTCCGGATTGGGACGGACCGACCTGATAAACCATGAATGGTGTACAAGCAAGGCGCAAATCAATGGTACCGTGGCGCATATCACGGCTATCTTCGGTTTTATGTTGGCGGGACTTGTCATGGAGGATATTTGCAACAGGAAAAAGGATGACCGGAAGAATGATGAGCAGTTGTAAAAATACCTACATATTGGGAGTTGGATAAAATAAAAAATAGACTACCTTTGCGCAGAAAGAAACAAATGGGATCAACTGTGCTTCGTCAATGAATAAATTGTTGCATATAATACAGTTGTGCATGCTTTTTCTCTTTGTCTCCGTCTCGGGCGTATGGGCAAGTGTGGAAATCGTGCTGGTCGATTCTCTCTCAGGTGAGCGGATTGGCGATGCTGCCGTCATGGTCTTGGAGGCGGGGCAGAATACGGTTACCGATGCACAGGGGGTGGCGCGTTTCAATCTTAAACAGGGAGTCTATACGTTTGATATTACGCATATCAACTACGGAGAAGTCATTCGTCCTTTGCAGATTAAGAGTCTTAACCAAGTAATAGCAGTCCGCCTTGTGCAGCAGTCGCAAGTGATTGAAGAAGTGGTGGTTACAGCCAGCGAGTCGCAAGGCGTGTCCTCTGCCTCGGTGGTAGGCAAAGAGGCGATGCAGCACTTGCAGCCCTCCAGTTTTGCAGACATCGTGAGTATGCTCCCGGGAGCCTCCTCGCAAGCCCCCAATCTGACATCGGCGAACACCATCAGACTGCGCGAAGCAAGTAATGGCTCGACCAGCAGCGACTACGATGCCGCCTCCCTCGGTACGAGTTTCGTGGTGGACGGTGCCCCCATCTCCACCGATGCTAACATGCAGTACGTGCAGGGCGGTAGCAGCGGGCAGGACGACCAGCGGCAGGTGGTGAACAAAGGTGTGGACATGCGTACCATCTCGACGGATGACATTGAGAAAGTGGAGATTATCCGCGGCATCGCAGGCGCGGAATACGGAGATGTGACCAGCGGCGTGGTCAAGATAGAGCGCACCATGAAGCCCACCCCGTGGCGGGCACGTTTCAAAGCCGACGGCTTCAGCAAACTCTTCTATGTGGGCAAAGGCGTAGGGTGGAACAACGACCAGACGGTACTCAACGTAGGCGTGGACTACCTCAATGCCAAGAACGACCCGACCAATACATTAGAGAACTACCAGCGCATCACGGGCTCCGTGCGGTTGCAGAACCGTTGGCGCGTGGACGACACCAATATCCGTTGGCAGAACTGCCTTGACTACACGGGGAGTATCGACAATGACAAGATAGACCCCGACATCAACCACAACAAGGAGGACTCGTACCGCAGCGAGTATCACTTGATGAAATGGTGCAATACGTTGAACATCAGCAACAAGAGCCGGCAGTTCTGGTCCTTTGCCCTGACCACCAACATCAGTTACTCGCTCGACCGAATCAAGCAGACCAAATTCACCCAACTCACCACCCCCATCCAACCTGCCATTGACAATATGCAGGAGGGTAATGCCGACGTGGGCTTACTGCCGTATCAGTACGTGGCACACCACCTTGTGGACGGCAAACCGATGAATGTCTTTATCCGTCCCAAAGCCAACTTCTTCTTCCACACATGGACATTGGAGCACAAGGTGGCTGCGGGAATCGAGTGGAAGTACGACAAGAACTTCGGCCGCGGACAGGTGTACGACCTCACACGCCCGCTCAACTACTCCTCTTATATGCGTCCGCGCGCGTACAGCGACATCCCCGCCTCCAACCAATTGGCGTGGTACATCCAGGACGACATACATATCCCCGTGCGCAAGACCTCTTTCGACCTCGAGATAGGTCTGCGCGGCACATCGCTATTAGGATTGGACAAGGGCTACACCATGCATGGCAAATGCTACCTCGACCCCCGCGCCAACCTTATGTACAACATCCCCGTGAAGGGCGGCAAGGTGTATCTTGCTGCGGCAATCGGTCAGCACACTAAGATGCCGACGCTGCTGCAACTCTACCCGAACCTCATCTACGAGGACCTCAAGGTGCGCAATATCACTGTCTCGCCGGATAGCATTATGAACATATACACGCACATCATCGACCCGACCAATCACGACCTTGCCCCTGCCCGCAACCTCAAA
>JBNMIS010000082.1:0-7454 GCA_050873385.1 Bacteroidales bacterium
GCTCAAGCAACTGAACGACCGAACCGCAAAAGACATCAAGACACGTGCGGCAGAAGAAATCAAAATCAAAGCCTCTATGAAAGTAGGCGACGCCGAGAAACTGTTCGACACAGCCTACGGACTGAAAGTGCAAATCAAAGATCCCGCCGGTACCCGCTGCGTGGACAACAACCTGACCATCGGGCAAGCCGCACGAGGCGAATAAGACCACTATCCGCAATAGATAACAATCCTCTTTCCTGTCAGTCTCCGCTGTAGGGAAAGCGGGTTGTTGTTTGTGTATGTGCTGCAAAAGCAGTACCTTTGTACAGCAAATTAAACAAATCAGAAATGAAACAACTGATACGAAAAATCTTTCTCAACGAGCATTTTATCTTGTGCGTGATTATTCTCAATGCCGCCATTATCTTTGCGCTGGAGAGCGGAGTGAACAGCCTTGCCCTATCAATAGCCGACCTTGTCTGCACACTTATCTTTATCATTGAGATGGTGGTGAAGCAAGTGGGATACGGCATCAAAGGCTATTGGCGGGACGGGTGGAACCGGTTGGACGGCACACTCGTTATCCTGTCGCTGCCGTCTGTGGTGGCATTCTTTATGCCGGCAGGCGTATTGGGCAACCTGTCCGTATTGTTGGTACTGAGGCTGTTGCGTGTACTGCGTTTCTTCCGTATTATCCATATATTCCCTAATTTCTCCAATATCGCCAGGAACTTCGGCAAGGCTATGCGCGACAGTTATGGAGTGTTTGCGGGTTTCATTGTGCTGATACTCATTGTGGCATTAGTGTCGTGCGCATTGTTCCGCGAAGCGGCACCCGAGTACTTTGCCACGCCGATAGACAGCATCTACTCCATCTTCCGTATCTGCACGGGCGAGGGTTGGAACGAGATCCCCGACACCATCGCTGCCGGTTCCTCTGTTGTTACCGCCCGTTGGGTGCGCCTGTATTTCAGTCTGTTGCTGGTATTGTGCAGCATTATCGGCTTGTCGTTGGTCAACTCTATCTTTGTGGACGCTATGGTAAGCGACAACAATGACGACCTCGAAAAGCAAGTAAAGGAACTCAACGAAAAGATAGACCAACTGCTATCCCAACAGAAGGAGCGCTTGCCGGAGAAATAGTACCCCCTGTATCTGGATATAACTGGCAAATATCATGATATGAGCCTCCCCATAAAACTCGCTTTTTGTACTCCAACCAAGATAACTACAATACTTTATCGGATAGTAACAAACATCTATAGCGGATCCACGTCGGGGAGGATGATTAGTGCCACGGCAATCGGGTTGCACCTGTACAAAGCGGATATGCTCCATCAGAAGACGTTTGGCAAGGGTGATATTGGACGTCACCTCGATGGACAGGCGTATCTGCCGCACATGGTAGTCCTGCACCCGCGCCACCGATGGCGCGATGATACCCGTACAGTGCTTGCCGAAAGTGCCGCTCAGGCGTGCCTGCAGCAGACGCGAGGCGGCATCCAACCGCGCATAGTCGTGGTGCTTGAGTGTGAGGATAATCAGCCTGTAGAATGGCGGGTAGTGGAACTGCTCACGCTCTTGTATCTGTTGGCGGTAAAGCCCCTCGTAATCGTGGTTGCGGAGCAGGGTATAGACGAAATTCTTGGGGTCGAAGGTCTGTATCAGCACCTCGCCTTGAGAGTGTCTCCTCGGATTGTACTTTAATGTGGAAAGAATTCCACCATGGATTAACGACCTATTGGCGGCTATTAGCGGAGAATGTTCCTCGATAATGCAGTTTCGCCTCACTCTGTATTAACGACCTATTGACGGCAATTAACGGAGAACTCCGGATCCGATAATGGTTTTAACGGCTCATTGGCGGCAATTAACGGAGTTGCAAATGCTTTTATATGGCTCTTTAATGGTCATTAATGGAGAACCTCTCAAAGAATTAACGGCTCATTGGCGGCTATTAACGGAGAATAGTCCAAATAAAGAAATTTTGTCTCACTCTGTATTAACGGTCCATTGACGGCAATTAACGGAGGACTCACCCTGTTCGATGCCAACTTTAATGGTCTTTTAATGGCTTTTAATGGAGCAAAGGAATCCTGCCCGCAACCTCGATTAGCGGCTCATTGGCGGCTATTAACGGAGAATGTTCCTCGATAATGCAGTTTCGCCTCACTCTGTATTAACGACCTATTGGCGGCTATTAACGGAGAACTCTCGGATCCGATAATGCAGATCTTTCTTACGGCAATTAACGGAGAACCCACACCGGATAATGCAATTCGTGCTTATGTTGTGCATAATTCGGTGCTTCCCTGTCTTCTGGAAAGTAAGGAAGACGTCTTTTCGTATTAGCCGACCTCAACGAGAACTGGACGACCCCTCGACGGAAGGTCATCAAGCACGCTCTAAAGCGACCAATGGAGTGCAAAAAAGGCTGTTGAAGGGGGCATTTTTTGGAATAAGGAAGATATAGAATACTGGGAACAAAATGAATGGTGCTTACCGCTACTTGTTATTTTTACCTCGAATTATATGCTGTGTGCAGTCGGATGGTCCTTGTCGGTCTCCCGAAATACTGATGGTTGCCATATCTCCACCCAAGAAAAAACAACGGGCATACAAACAAAAAACAGCGAACTGCACAATGCAACTCGCTGCTCACATACTTTTATATGTCTTGTGACCCCGGAGAGGCTCGAACTCTCGACCCACTGATTAAGAGTCAGTTGCTCTACCAACTGAGCTACGGAGTCTTGCTTTCTTTCTCAAAGCGGCTGCAAAGATATAGCAAAGTTTTCATTTGTGCAAATTCTGCGAGAAAAAAAACAAACTTTCTCTATCTGTTTGCCACTCCGAAGATTTTAATGTAACTTTGCGCTGACGACGTATGCCGAAAAATTGGCATACTTTTTCCTGCAATAAAGTGAATATATAACTTCATCGAATAAGAAACTATGGAATTTAACTACGAGCCTATGTTCCAACTCGGTCCCGATACTACCGAGTATTATCTGCTCACCAAGGATTATGTCTCAGTCGGCGACTTTGAGGGCAAGCCTGTTCTGAAAATAGAGAAAGAGGGTCTCACGAAGATGGCAAACGCAGCCTTTCGCGATGTGTCCTTCTTGCTGCGTCGGTCCCACAATGAGCAGGTGGCAAAAATTTTGCGCGATCCCGAAGCAAGTGAAAACGATAAGTATGTAGCCCTCACGTTCCTCCGTAATGCCGAAGTGGCTGCCAAAGGGCAACTGCCGCTGTGTCAGGACACAGGTACTGCCATCATTCATGGCGAAAAAGGGCAGCAGGTCTGGACGGGCTATTCCGATGAAGAAGCACTCTCAAAAGGCGTGTTCCTCACTTATACGCAAGAAAATCTGCGCTATTCCCAAAATGCACCCTTGTCTATGTACGAGGAGGTGAATACCAAGTGCAACCTCCCCGCTCAGATCGATTTGGAGGCAACCGAAGGAATGGAATATCGGTTCTTGTGTGTGACCAAAGGCGGAGGGTCGGCGAATAAAACTTACCTGTATCAGGAAACCAAAGCCCGCATACAAAACGAAGGGACGCTCGTACCATTCTTGGTGGAGAAAATGAAAAGTCTCGGAACGGCTGCTTGTCCGCCGTATCATATCGCTATCGTAATCGGTGGTACCAGTGCGGAGAAAAACTTGCTGACGGTGAAATTGGCATCGACGCATTATTACGATAGTTTGCCTACTACGGGCAATGAGGCAGGGCGTGCTTTCCGTGATGTGGAATTGGAGGAAAAACTCCTTAAGGAAGCCTATCGCATAGGGCTGGGCGCACAGTTCGGAGGCAAGTATATGGCACACGATGTTCGTGTCGTACGTCTCCCGCGTCATGGTGCAAGTTGTCCTGTCGGTTTGGGCGTAAGTTGTTCTGCCGACCGGAATATCAAGTGCAAAATAAACAAAGATGGCATCTGGATCGAGAAAATGGATGACAACCCGGGTAGTCTCATCCCCGCTGAACTGCGTAATGCAGGTGAGGGCGATGCCGTGCGTATAGATCTCAATCAGCCTATGGCGGATGTCTTGAAAGAACTTGCCAAATATCCGGTGGCGACGCGCCTGAGTCTGAATGGTACCATCATCGTCGGACGCGATATAGCCCACGCCAGAATAAAAGCACGTCTTGACGCTGGCGAACCGATGCCCGAATATCTGAAAAATCATCCTGTCTATTATGCAGGACCGGCAAAGACGCCTGCCGGTATGGCATGCGGTTCTATGGGACCGACAACGGCAGGCCGTATGGACCCGTATGTGGACGAATTCCAGGAACATGGAGGAAGTCTCATAATGTTGGCTAAGGGCAACCGTTCACAGGCTGTAACCGATGCCTGCAAAAAGCATGGCGGTTTCTATCTCGGCTCTATTGGCGGACCGGCGGCTATCTTGGCTCAAAACAATATCAAGTCTATCAAGTGTCTCGAATATCCTGAACTGGGCATGGAGGCCATTTGGCAGATTGAAGTGGAAGACTTCCCCGCATTTATCCTTGTGGACGACAAAGGGAACGATTTCTTCAAGCAATTGAAACCTTGCGAGGGTTGCTCTATTCTGAAGTGACCGGACAATAACAAACAACGGAATACGGAGCAATGAAGAACAAAGGATACCTGCAACGGATGCGCTTTAAGTACCGTGTCTCTGTCCTCAATGAGAATACTCTCAATGAGGCGTGGCATACGCATCTGTCGCGGCGTAGTCTCTTCTTTTGGATATTGCTGCTGTTCTTGTTGTCCTTCCTTCTGTTTGCAGCGCTCATTTGGTTCACGCCCATAAAAAACTATCTTCCCGGTTACAACGAGGATATTCGTCATGAACTGATTGCGCAGATGGAGCGGGTGGATTCCCTCAACAACCGGTTGCGCGTGCAGACGGAGTATCTGTCCACTATGCGGGCTGTCATTGCGGGAGAGGTCGTGTCTGATTCCGTCAGACCGTTGGATTCGCTTGTCTTGCAACGGCGGGAGTCGTTGCTGGAAGATCAGTCTCCTGCTATGCTCGATTTCCTGTCTCAGTACGAAGAGAAGGAACGGGATAACCTTACGGTCTTTCTTTCGCCGTCGTCTGTGCGTAAAATTGTTTTGTTTCCTCCTGCCCACGGAGTCGTTGAAGTCCCCTTTGATAGGCAGCAACGGCACTATTCCGTTGCCTTGCGGACTCCGCACAACGAGAATGTGGTGGCTGTGCTGTCTGGAACGGTTATATATCTTGCATGGACGTTGGAAGACGATTGGGTGATGGTGCTCCAGCACGAAGGCGACTATGTCTCTGTCTATAAGAATATGCAACAGGTGGTCAAACGGCAGGGCGAATTCGTGCAAACGGGTGAAACCGTTGCTTTGATGACCGATGATGTGCGTCCGCTGCTTTTCGAACTATGGCAAAATGGAATTCCTATCGACCCTGCGGAGGTGATTGCTTTTTAGAATAATGCTAACAGAATGAAACAACTTGCTATATTGGGTAGCACGGGATCCATCGGAACGCAAACGCTGGATGTCGTGCGGCAGCACCCCGAGGAATTCTCGGTTTATGCCATATCGGCAAACCGCAGTGTGGATTTGCTTGTCCGGCAGGCTCTTGAATTTCTTCCCGAGATGGTTTGTATCGCCGACGAATCTTGCTATCCCGAACTTCGTGACGCGCTCTCCTCTCTTCCGGTCAAGGTCTTTGCAGGAAAAGATGCTATTGCCCGGATGGTGACAATGCCGTCGGTGGATGTGGTCGTGGCTGCCATGGTTGGATATGCAGGACTTTATCCTACGCTTCAGGCAATAAAAGCGGGAAAGACTATAGCACTGGCTAACAAGGAAACACTCGTTGTGGCAGGAGAACTCATCTGTCAACTGACAAGTCGTTATCACACGGCTATCCTGCCTGTTGATTCGGAACATTCTGCCATTTTCCAGTCTATAGTGGGAGAAGGAGACAACGAAATAGAGAAGATTCTTCTCACCGCTTCGGGAGGTCCGTTCCGTACGTTCTCTATGCAGCAACTGTCTTCCGTCACGGCGAAGCAGGCTTTGAAGCATCCCAATTGGAACATGGGGGCTAAGGTGACGATCGATTCGGCTTCTCTTATGAACAAAGGCTTTGAGGTTATCGAGGCAAAGTGGCTGTTTGGTGTTCCCGCGGACAAAATACAGGTTCTTGTTCATCCGCAGAGTATTGTCCATTCGGCAGTGCAGTTTGTGGATGGTAGCGTAAAGGCGCAATTGGGAATGCCCGATATGCGCTTGCCTATCCAGTACGCTCTTTCTTGGCCGAAGCGTTTGCAGAGCGGTTTCCCCCGGATTGATTTCTTTACGACGAACAATCTTACGTTTGAGCAACCGGATACAAAGCGCTTCCGCAATCTCGCTTTGGCATACAGAGCAATGGAAATGGGAGGGAATATGCCGTGTATTTTGAATGCTGCCAACGAAGTGGTGGTCAATGCCTTTTTGCAGGAGCAAATCGGTTTTCTGCAGATGTCCGACCTCATAGAACGGACGATGGAGAAAGTGTCCTATGTCGCTTCTCCTGATTATGATGACTATGTGGCAACCGACCGGGAGGCGCGTGCCGTAACACGCTCTTTGCTGAAGTGAACGAGTATCCGTCCATATTGTTGGAAAAAGCCGTCCATGAGTTCTCTTCATTGCCCGGCATCGGAAAGAAGACGGCTCTTCGTCTTGTGCTTCATCTTCTTCGGCGCTCTGAGGCGGATGTGGAGGTCTTTGCACAATCCATTCTTCAACTGAAAAAGGAGGTGCATTATTGTCGTATCTGCCACAATATCTCCGATTCCGATGTATGTCCCATCTGTGCAAGCCGCCATCGCGACCGTGGGCTCGTCTGTGTCGTGGAGAATGTCCAGGACGTGATGTCCGTTGAAAATACGGGACAATACAATGGACTCTATCATGTCTTGGGGGGAATTATATCTCCTATGGACGGTGTCGGACCCCGTGATCTGGAAATCGATTCTTTGGTGGAGCGTGTCCCAGCAGAGGGGATCCGTGAAGTCATTCTGGCTCTTCCCACCACAATGGAGGGCGATACCACCAATTTCTATATATACAAACGCCTCCAACCCACGGGAGTCACCGTTTCCCAGTTGGCGCGTGGTGTCGCTGTCGGCGGAGAAATCGAATATACCGATGAGATTACTCTGGGTAGAAGTATTGTCAATCGGACAAATTTTGTAGGCTGACCTGTCATAAATGGAAAAAATACTTATGGAAGAAAAACTCTCGAAAAAACTGATGTGGTTCTATTATGCATGCTATGTACTTGCTGTGTTTGCTGCCACGCTGATGTGGTTTCTTGTGACAAAAGAGAAGATATCCGCTTTCTCTCCGCAATCTGCAATCGGTAATGTGGTGCAATATGTAGTTATTGCCTATACGCTCCTTTCCGTTCCAGGAGGGCTGTATGCGTTCAAACTGAAATGCA
>JBNMIS010000083.1:0-7430 GCA_050873385.1 Bacteroidales bacterium
GCACTTATTCCACTCATTGTTTGAAGCAAACGAATACATGAACATTACAGTTTATCCTATGATTAGTTCTTTCTTTTCTTTTGCATGACCAAAAGAAAAGAAACCAATGGGACTCCCCCGACCCCCTCAAAGAGGGGGACAATCACAAACTCAAACCATTAGCCACCAGGGGTCGGGCGTTGCCAAAAAATATATCTCACTCGAATTTCGGCGGAGACACAACTCGCTCCGCTCAGACAGTATCTCCGCTTATCGAAATCCTCGCTCCACTTTTGACGCACCGACACAATGCCGGAAACTGCAGACCCGCTGACCCTCGCTTTTCATATTAATTCCGCCAACGGGTTATACCATTAAAACACAGCGTTGCATTTGCAAGACCATATAAATTATTGCCTTGAACGGTATTCTACCTGAGCCATCAACTTATCACTAAAATATACAGATTACATATTCGCCCGTGCGGCGGCGAAGCGTGGTCCTACCAGGTGTCGTTAAATCGTTTTTTACAAAGACTGCCAGAATTTGTCGCTACAATACCGTATCTTTGCAACGTTAAACAATACAGAAGGAGAAGAAACCATATCATCCATGCCAAAACAAAATTCATCCGTACTATTCAACCGATATATATGGTTGATTGATTTGATTTACTCGGCAGGATATATCACCCACGAGGAGATAGACCGCCGATGGAGCCGTGCACCGCTCAACTACGACCACGAGAGCAAGATTCCTGAACGCACATTCCACCGCTACAAAGAGGCGATACAAGAGATGTTTCAGATAGATATCCGCTATAGCAGGCGTAGAGGGTATTATATCGATGATTCGGAAGACATTTCACGGGACGAGTTGCGCCGGTGGCTCATCGGGACGTTTGCCGTGGAGAACCTGCTCGGCGAAAGCAGCGCACTGAAAAAGCGTATCCTATCGGAAGATATTCCGTCGGGGCAGCAACACCTGACTCCTATCATCGAGGCAATGCGCGACGGAATGAAAGTGCGAATCACATATCAGAGTTTTCATAGCGAAGAAGCCTGTACTTTTGCTATCGCGCCCTATTGCGTGCGCGTGTTCAAGCAACGCTGGTACGTACTCGGGACATCGGAGAAAGGGAAAGAATTACGTCTGTACGGATTAGACAGAGTGCTTACTACGGAACAGACCACAATTCCATTTGCCATGCCGGACAACTTCGATGCCGAAGCATTTTTTGCCAACCGCTACGGCGTTACAACGGATAAACGCAAGCCTGAGACAATACGTATTTCGGTAGATTCCCAGCAAGCCAATTACCTGCGTTCGCTACCGCTCCACAAGTCGCAAGAGGAAACAGAACGTGCAGATGACTACTCCGTATTCCAATATCTTCTCGTACCGACATACGAGTTCAAGAAAGAGTTACTTTCGTACGGAGGAGCGGTTGAAGTACTATCGCCGGAGTGGTTGCGCGACGAGATGCGGCAAGAATCACGAGCAATGAATGAGATGTACAGTTGATAAAGACATGAAGAACTTTGTAGCGATAGATTTTGAGACCGCCAACGGGTGCAGATCGAGTGTATGCAGCGTCGGTCTGGTGATAGTGCGTAACGGAGAAATAACCGACTCATTCTACTCACTCATTCATCCTGCGCCCAATTACTATGCCACTTTCTGCCAAGAAATACACGGACTCGGATACAGCGACACCAATGATGCACCCGATTTCCCTGAAGTGTGGGAACAAGCGGAGAAACAAATACGCAAGAATTTTCCTGACACACCGCTTGATGCAATACCATTTGTGGCACATAACGCCCGTTTCGACGAGGGATGTTTGCGGGCAGTTTTTGCCGCTTACGAGATTAAATATCCGGAATATCCGTTTATGGATACGCTATGTGCTTCACGGCATCACTTCGGAAGCAATATACCGAATCATCGATTACAGACCGTGGCAGCCGCATGCGGATACGACCTAACACGACACCACCATGCCTTGGCAGACGCAGAAGCCTGCGCACGGATTGCAATGGCAATACTATAAGGGAGACAACAGGAACAGGATGGGGCATTTCCAGAGATCCCCGTTGCCCGGGAAGTTACAGGGACTGAGTCTGTTTGTCCCTTATTTTCCGTCCAGGGGTCGACAAGGCCGGCTTGAGGTGTCGTGGAAACGCCGTAAAACAGACTCCGTCGCAACCTGTTGCGAAGCAAGAACAGAAGCAAGGAAAACCCCGTTTACCCCCATCCAAAAACATTCATTCAAGGCGATTCTTTTTCACAGGAAACAATTCTTTGAACAATTACAAGAATTATTGTACCTTTGCAGTTGTAAAAACAAATAATCCTACACAATGGAAAGAAGAGTTCGCGTTCGTTTTGCTCCAAGTCCTACAGGAGCGTTGCATATCGGCGGTGTACGTACTGCGCTGTATAATTATCTTTTTGCCCGCCAACACGGCGGCGACATGTTGTTGCGTATTGAAGATACAGACTCCACACGCTTTGTACCGGGAGCCGAAGAATATATCATCGAGGCTCTGCACTGGCTGGGCATCCAGATAGACGAGGGAGTAAGCGCGGGAGGTCCCCACGGTCCGTACAGACAATCGGAGAGACGGGACATCTATCGGAAGTATGTCAAACAACTTCTGGATGCGGGGCGTGCCTATATTGCCTTTGACACTCCGCAACAATTGGAGCAAAAACGTGCCGAGATACAGAATTTCCAGTATGATGCCAAGACCCGCGGACAGATGTGCAACTCGTTGACACTTCCGAATGAGGAAGTGGAAGCACGGATCCAGAACGGAGAGCAATATGTAGTCCGCTTCAAGGTTGAACCCGATGAAGATGTGCATGTGCACGACCTCATACGCGGGGAAGTGGTTATCAATTCCAACATACTGGACGACAAAGTGCTATACAAATCGGCAGACGACCTGCCCACATATCATCTAGCGAACATAGTGGACGACCACCTGATGGAAATCTCGCACGTTATCCGCGGAGAAGAATGGTTGCCATCCGCCCCGTTGCACGTGTTGCTATACCGTGCTTTCGGTTGGGAAGACACCATGCCGGAATTTGCGCACCTGCCTCTTCTGCTGAAGCCTGACGGGAACGGGAAACTATCCAAACGGGACGGAGACCGATTGGGCTTCCCCGTATTCCCATTGGAATTTCATGACCCGAAAACAGGAACGGTTTCAAGCGGCTACAGGGAATCGGGTTATTTCCCCGAGGCCGTCATCAACTTCCTTGCGCTATTGGGCTGGCACAACGGAGATGACAAGGAAATCTATTCAATGGACGAACTTATCCATGCTTTTTCGCTTGACCGCGTAAGCAAATCGGGCGCCAAGTTTGACTTCGAGAAAGGGAAATGGTTCAACCACCAATACCTGCAGATGAAAGACAACGACTATCTTGCCGAAGAATTCTGCAAATTGGGCATCTATGAATTCAACGAGAAGCAACGTGCACAATTACCCCACGTAATAGGTTTGGTGAAGGAACGTGTGAACTTCGTAAAGGAATTGTGGGAGCAAATGAACTTCTTCTTCGTTGCACCGACGGAATATGACGAGAAGTCGCTACGAAAACGCTGGAAAGAAGACAGTCCTCGCCACATGCAAGAACTACTTGCACTCTTGGAGAAGCAGGACGATTGGTCTGCCGAAACGCTGGACAAGGTCGTAATGTCGTGGATAGCCGAGAAAGGGTATGGCGTAGGCATTGTGATGAATGCATTCCGCATCTGCCTGGTAGGCGCCGCGAGAGGTCCGCACATTTGGGAAATAACGAACGTATTGGGCAAAGAAGATACACTGCGAAGAGTTGAAACTGCACTAAAAGTGTTGCCATAAAGGTAAAGTACAGATATTCTGCAACAAGAAACGACACTTTTATCGGGAAAATCTTGTATATAAGGAAATAAATACGTACCTTTGCAGACGATTTGACGGAGGGGACCGAATTCGGCTCCCCTCTGTTGCAAATATATCACGACAATGATTGACAAAGTTACTATTGAAGACATCGCAAACCAGTATATTGCGGATTACACCCAGAAAGAAGATCAATATCAACTGATAGAGGTGAACGTTTCCGCCTCCAACGAGATTTGCGTGACCTTGGATGCAGCGACACCCATAGACATTGAATTCTGCGTAAACCTGAGCCGCTACATAGAGCAGCACTTAGACCGCGAGAAGGAAGATTACTCATTGGAAGTGGGCTCTGCGGGACTGACAGACCCACTAAAGACCCCTTTCCAGTACAGAAAGAACATCGGGAACGAGGTGGTAGTTGTACTGAAAGACGGAAAAAGGCTGAAGGGTACATTGGTGGACGCAACCGATAAGGATTTTTCAGTAGATACGAAAGTACAAGTGGAAGTGGAGAACAAGAAACGCAAGCAGACACAAGTGAAGACCTTGACTTGGAGTTACGCAGATGCGAAGTCGGTTTGCTACGATTTGAAAGTATAGTACAGTTGAATATAAATCAATAACAACCTAATAAATGGCAACAAAAAAACAAGGGACTGTCAATTTGATTGACATCTTCAAAGAGTTCAATGACCTCAAGAACATTGACCAACAGACATTCATCAACGTTATGGAAGACAGTTTCCGTAATGTAATTGCAAAGATGTATGGTACGGATGCGAATTATGATGTAATCATCAACCCTACAAAGGGAGACCTGGAAATCTACCGTAACCGTACGGTTGTAGCAGATGATGCGGCAGCCAATCCTAACACAGAGATACATTTCTCGGATGCGAGACTGATTGATGACGAATGCGAAATAGGGGAAGAAGTGACAGACAAGGTGGACTTCATGAGTTTCGGACGCCGAATGATTCTGAATCTCCGCCAAACTCTTGCGAGCAAGATTCTGGATCTCCAGAAAGAGAACTTATACCTGAAATATTCGGAACTGAAGGGTCAGATTGTATCAGCCGAACTCTATCAAATCTGGAAAAAGGAGATGTTGCTTCTTGACGACGAAGGAAATGATTTGTTCCTGCCCAAGACCAACCAAATTCCCACAGATTTCTACCGCAAAGGAGACATGGTCCGCGCCATTGTGGAAGAAGTGGATAACAAGAACCAAAATCCGCGAATAACCCTATCACGCACCTCGCCTCTTTTCCTGCAACGTCTTTTTGAGCAAGAAATTCCCGAGGTACATGACGGCATCATCGCCATAAAAGGCATTGCCCGTATTCCCGGCGAGAGAGCGAAAGTTGCCGTAGAGTCGTTTGATGAACGCATTGACCCTATTGGTGCTTGTGTCGGAATAAAAGGAACACGTATTCACGGTATAGTCAGAGAATTGCGCAATGAGAACATCGACGTAATCAACTACACGAGCAATATCAACCTATATATCCAACGCGCCCTGGCTCCCGCACAGATATCCTCAATGGAAATCAACGAAGAAGAAAAGGTGGCAAACGTTTACCTGAAGCCGGAAGAAGTGAGCATGGCAATCGGCAAGGGCGGAGCAAATATCAAACTGGCGACCAAACTGACAGGCTATGATATCGAAGTGTTCCGCGAAATGGAAGACAATAGCGCCGAAGATATCTATCTGGACGAGTTCAATGACGAGATAGATCAATGGGTTATTGACGTTCTTAAAGGCATCGGACTAGATACTGCACGCGCGGTACTTGATACCCCGAGAGAGGAACTGCTCAGCAGAACAGACCTTGAAGAAGAGACAGTTGATGATGTAAGAAGGATTCTTGCAGCCGAATTTGAGAACGAATAAGAACCAAATCTTCCGACTGGCACTTCTTCTTGAAAAACAAATAACAATCACCACTAATAACATAAAATCAGAAACTGCATGGCAATAAAACTTATAAAGGCTTGCAAAGAACTCAATATCGGAATGGCTACTGCTGTTGAGTTTGCACAGAAGCAAGGAAAAGATATATCTCTGGACCCCAATATGCGTATTGACGATGAGACTTATCTGCTTCTTGCGAAGGCATTCAACAAGGATATGGCTCTCAAAATGGAAGCAGAACGTATCCAACAAGAACGTCAAGAACGGGATAAAACAACCGCTACAGCCAAACCCAAGATTGAGGAAGAACCTGTACACGCTGTGCAGAAACCCAAAGTGGTAGGACATATAGATCTTGACAAAAAGACGACTCAAACACCGCAGGTTGTTGAAGAAAAATTGCATGCCGAGAGCAAGGAAGAAGTTCATCCAACTCCTTCTATAGAAAAGAAGGAAGAAGCAAAGGTTATACAACAAGAAAAAAATGTAGAACCTGCCGTTGCACAAGAGGATGAGAAGGCTCAAGTTGCTGAAAATATTCCATCTACGAAGGATACAAAGGAGGAGAAGACTGAAAGCAATATCATACTAGGACCTGCAGCAGAACCTACCAAGCAACAGAAACCTGATTTGCCAAAGAATGACTCCAAGGTCAAAACGCAAGAGACGAAAGAAACGATAGAGGAAAAAGCGACCTCTGAATCTCCTAAATCTCCCAAGGAGCCGGAGGTATTCACGTTAGGCAGACCGATATTGGTTAATAAACCGAAGATTGTTGGTACCTTGGATTTGGATAAACTCAATCAGGCGACTCATCCAAAACAGAAAACCAAAGAGCAGAAAAAGAAAGAAAGAGAAGAACGTCGCGAACAACAGCGTGGAACTTCCGTTGCCAATACCGCAAATACCGTACCTTCAGACAAAGAGGGCAAACGCAAGCGCGAACGCATCAAGCAAGGGAAAGTGGATGTCAACAATCCTGATTTCCGAAAAGGGAACAAGGGGCAGAAACTTCCCAAACGACCTATTAAGGTTGAAGTGGACGATGAGGAGGTTCAGAAGCAGATCAAAGAAACAATTGCACGTCTGCAAGCAGGGAAAGGTAAAAATACCGGAGCCAAATATCGCAAAGAGAAGCGAGAGCATGTAAGAATGCATCAAGAAGAGATTCTTGAGCAGGAACAGGCACAGTCCAAGGTCCTTAAACTCACAGAATTCGTCACTGCCAACGAGTTGGCTACAATGATGAACATTTCTGTCAATCAAGTTATTGCTACCTGTATGAGCCTTGGTTTGATGGTTAGTATCAACCAGCGGTTAGATGCAGAAACCATTAACATTGTGGCGGAAGAGTTTGGTTTTACGACGGAATATGTATCAGCCCAAGTAATTGAAAACCTTGGTGACAATGAAGAGTTTTCAGAGGAAGACCTCGTTCCGCGTTGCCCTGTGGTTACCATTATGGGACACGTTGACCATGGTAAAACTTCTTTGCTTGACCATATTCGCAACACCAATGTCATTGCCGGCGAAGCAGGTGGAATTACGCAACATATCGGTGCCTATAATGTCTGCTTGAAGAACGGGCAGCACATCACTTTCCTCGACACGCCTGGTCATGAGGCTTTCACGGC
>JBNMIS010000084.1:0-7350 GCA_050873385.1 Bacteroidales bacterium
AAACGGCAACGGCGTGAGTCATGTATATCATGCCGACAATCTGATAGTGGGTATGTTCTATGCCGATCTGTATGAGCAAGACGGTGATGTCCGTGTTCTCTATCCAACCATAGAACGTCTGCAATTCATCAAGAACAATCCTTCCTCTTACGGTTTGGAATGTGACCCAGATGACAAGACGTATAATTTCAAGCAGCGCTGGTCGTGGTGCGATGCGCTGTATATGGCCCCCCAGGTTTTTGCGCGCTATGCCCAATTGTGGAATGACAGTTCGCTACTGGAGTTTATGAACGACGAGTATTGGGCAGTGACCGACTATCTATACAGTCCGGAATATCACCTCTATTGGCGTGACAGCAATTATTTTGACAAACAGGAGAGTAACGGCAAACCTGTTTTCTGGGGACGCGGAAACGGCTGGGTGATAGCAGGATTAGCAAAGATGATACCTTATCTGCCGTCGGATTGGGAACCCCGCCAGCGTTTCATCACGCATTACCAGACTATGATGCAGACCATTGCCGGTTTGCAATCAGAAGAGGGGCACTGGTATGTGACAATGCTGGATCCGGACAGTTACCCCAATCCCGAGATGAGCAGCACAGGTTTTTTCTGCTACGCAATGTGGTGGGGCATCAACAACGGCTTGCTGGATGAAGCCACTTATCTTGCACCTGCAACGAAGGCATGGCAGGCTTTGGTACACGCCATGCGCGGGGACGGGATGTTGGGCAGTGTGCAGATGGTAGGGGAGAAACCGGAGGCTATCACAGCAGACATGACGGAAGTGTATGGTCCTGCCGCCATGTCGTATGCCGCCCAGGAGATTTTGAAGTATCTGGAGACTTCGCACAGAGGGGAGAAGGACTAAGTACATGTGACAACCGAGACCTCCCCAACCCCTCCAAAGGAGGGGAATCGGGTCGATGTGTAGAGGCGTTTATACGTTATGCGTAGTTGAAAGAGTTGAGATAGTTTAGCGTTGAGAGTTGTTGATTCATTGAAAATCGGATTGAGCGGGCGATATTATCGCCCCATAAGAGACAATATAATACATTTACAATTTGACGATGTACAAATGTACAATATACCGTTTTACTTTACCGGTTTATTCTTCATCTCTCAATGAGGGGTGCTTGAGGTCCCGATGAGGGGTCGTAGAAACGGGCTTACAGTCCCATGAAAACAGAACTCCGAATGGCTCGCCATCAAGATTCAGGGAGACTGGAGACAACCCGACAGAAGGCAGTATAAAGAAAAATTCCGGCAAGCAAATCCGCAAACGGATATAAAGGCAACAGAAAAAGGAACAAACAGTAAGCAAATGTTATATATCAAGCGACATATATTGTTGACTTTGCTGGTGGTGCTTTCCTTGGCAGGTCAAGCAAACGATGTGTATTTTCATCCTATCAGCCGAGTAGGAGGATTGGGATACGGCAGCGTGACCGGATTTGCCCAAGATGCAGACGGATTCATGTGGATAGTGACGGGAGACAACATCTACCGCTATGACGGCTATACATTCCGTGCATACCACAACAAAATTGCCCGTCCGGAAGAGTGGCTGATAGCCTATTGGTCGGTATTATACACGCAGAGCGAAGATTTGTATGTCACAACATCGTGCGGCGTACTCCGATACGACAGAGAGACCGACAACTTTACCAAAGTAACCGATTGCGTTTCGCGTTCCATATGTGAAGACATGCATGGCCGCTTATGGCTGGATGCTTCAGGTATTGTCTGCTATGATCCCAAGACAGGAACGAAGACACCGTTGTCGGTGGGCAATTACGGCGTAACCGGACGTTTCTATACATCGCCCTCCATAGCCTCGTTGTATGTAATAGCCAATGAGACACTGCTATCTGTCAGTTTGCAGACAGGCGAACAGAGATTCCATTCCCTGGACGGGAAATTACAACGTGTTACCGCCATGGAATGGCAGGACAGTACGCTGTATTTATTATGCGAGAAACGAGGATTGTGGGAATTCCGTGACAGTCTGCAATGCATATTGCCCCTGGAAGGCAGCATGAGCGCACGCAAACTATTGGCGGCTTTCAACCACCGGTTGTGGATAGGTACCATGCACGGTTTGTTTTCATACGACGCAGCATCGGGTTCACTCAAACACTATGTGCAGACCAACCAGGATGGCAGTCTGGTGAGCAATTCGATACAGGCCCTATATTCAGACAAGAACGGCAATTTATGGGTAGGAACCTATGCCGGCGGGTTATGTCTGGCATCGGCACATGTTCACAACGATTTCCATTCCGTCCGTCTGCAGGATTACGGCTGTCTCAATCTGCCCATCAGTGCTCTGCTGGAGGACCATGGTTATTTGTGGATAGGCACAGAGGGAGACGGTTTGTACTGCTGGCATGCGGACAAAGGCATAGTGGCGCACTACAAACAATCAACGGACGGTTTAGGTGCAAACAATATCAAATCGCTTGTCAAGACAGGCAATAAATTGTGGATAGGTACTTATTTGGGCGGGTTGAGTTGTCTGAACACAGCAACAGGCAGATTTACCACCTATACAGCGGACCAGAAAGAACATCTCATACTGAGTAACCAAATCTATGCACTGTGCCAAGACGGTGATGCCATGTGGATTCTTTACCAATCAAGGAGCGATATGATGACTTATTTCCGACCCAAGGAAAAGACGTCCCGTTCCATAGCCATACCGGAACCTATCGGTGAATATGTCTCATCCCGTCCATTCAATGTATTCAAGATGGGCAATGACATTTTTCTGTCCACAACCACTTCATTGCTCCGTTTCTCCCGTGCAGACGGCAGTTTTCTGACATCTTATTCTCCGAACAAGCCTTACTCAATATGTTCGCTGTGTGCAGACACGGTACGTGACGGCGTATGGATGGGTACGCGCAACGGAGGTCTGTTGTTTTTTGACAGAACCCAAGAAGTTTTCCGCATGGTGGTTGACGAGCCGTCAAACGAATTGTCGAAAATCAATACTATCGCTCTTATGGACAGCACCGTATGGATGGGTACGGACAACGGTGTTGCGTCCTACTCCACAGGTTCGGGCTCCCTTCATGTTTACAACCGGTATGACGGCGTCTGTGAACATATTCTGTCTTCGTGCGTTTCAAGCGACGGAACTCAGGTGTATTGGAGCGGTTTGGGGACATTGAACCACATGGAGGCAGGAGGTGTCAAATACAACACCTGTCCTCCTCATACACTGGTGGCAGACCTCAGTATCAACAACCAGTCTGTTTTTGAGAGCGAGATCCATACGGACAAGATATCCCAATTGCGCAATGGCAAACTGGTACTGCGCAATAATGAGAACAACATTGCCATTACGCTGTCATCCACCAATTACCTGCTGAGCGGGAAGAACCGATACCGTTTCCGCATGATACCTGTTTCGTTCTTCGGTGCCGCCAAACAGTCTTCATCATGGAGTGAGGTGGACGCATGGCGCAGGACATTCTCATTGGTACAAGTGCCTGAGGGTCGTTACCGAATAGAGATGCAGGCGTGCAACAATGACGGGGTATGGGGCGATACGATAGTTCTGACCATGCGTGTCAAACCAATCTTCTGGGCAAGTGGCTGGGCTTGGTTGTTGTATATATTATTATTCTCCATTATTGCCGGCTGTATGGTCTATGCGTATATCCGCCACAATCGTTTGAAAAACGAACTTCATATCGCGCAAGTCCGTCAGGAAGAAGAAAAAAAAGCAAGCCGTGCGAAGGTTAGGTTCTTTACGGATGTCAGCAAGGAACTGAAAGCACCGCTGTTGCGCCTCCAATCGGAAGTGGATATTGCACAAGTCCCAGAAATCCAACAGATGCTGCGCGTTATGGACAGATATACCGACAAGTATTGTATAGACATAGGCAGCAACAGAAAGGAACAACAGATAGAATCCCAACTGGACCGTTTCACCCAATTGGTGTCGGAACATATGGCAGAGCATACAGATATAGATGCTTTGGCACGTGAGATGGGTATGTCCCGTCGCAAATTGTTCAGTTTCATCAAAGACAACACCGGCAAATCCATTATTGAATACATACGTTCCTACAGGATGTCGACGGCAGCCAAGTTGCTGTTGGAACAGAATCTGACAATTCTTGATGTGATGGAACGTGTGGGGATAAGCAGTCAAAGTTATTTTGTAAAATCCTTCAAAGCCGAGTTTGGCGACACTCCATCCGACTTTGTTGCCAAAATGAGCAAAAAGAATACAAAAATATAGAGTTCCGGTCCGCTGCAATGGCGTACCTTTATGAACTCAATTGTTCAACCTTAAAAGAATTAGTAGTATGAAAAAATTTGCTCTTATTGCAAGTTGCCTGATGGCAACAATGAGTATCTTTGCAGGGAAAATGTATGTAAAAGATGCTTCAACCGGTTTTTATGCGTACACAGGCGACTCTGTTACCACAGATATAGTCTGGGATTTTACCCGTCTTACCGAATCAGATGCGAGATACGCAGAGCCGAATGTATTTGCCGACACACTGATTGAATTTGAGAATCTGGGTATGTACAAGTATGGTTATTATGCCAGCCGTCCATTGGGCGACAAGACTTATGGTCCCGTGATGTGGAACAGCGGTGTCAGTTATGTGAACGGTGTGAAAACCAACAACAATACCATTGCTACAGTGACTGATTTTCCTGCCGTGTATTTTCCTGTTGCCAAGAACGGCATCAAATACATCGCATACGAAGGATGGGGAAATGGCAATCCCGCCAATATCACGTTTATGAAACGCGGCGCCAATGGCACATGGGAGGATATCCAGACGATGGTACTAAACAAGAATACATATACCGTTGATACTTTGTGGATTCGTGATACGGAAGTGAAAGAGGTGATGTTCCACCGCATAAAAGCCAATAATGCATGGCAATACATCACAAAGATTACGTTGGGCGTAATGTCGGAAGAAATCCAAACGGAGGTTGTATTGGACAAAAAGACACTGACGATGTATCCCGGTAAAGTTTCAACGATCACAGCATCCGTTCTTCCTGCGGGTTCGGAAATAGTATGGTCTTCTTCCGATGATGCCATCGCCACGGTGGATAACGGTACAATCACGGCGATATCCAAGGGTACGGCACAGATTTATGCCGCAGTGGGTGATGTAAAAGAGAGTTGTGCTGTGACTGTAGAGGCTTATGACCAATATACATTGGGTGCAGACGGTTACTTCCACTACACCGGTGCCCCTTATGACGATTTCTCCGTTGATTTCACACAAGACCTTTCTTCCACGGAAGTCCGTTACTCTAATCCATCAGCCAAGGAACATGCAGACCTGTTGCTGGAGTTTCAGGATTTAGGGCTATACAAATGGTGCTGGTATGGCAGCCGCAAGTGTGGTGACGTGACCTATGACAATCTGCTGTGGAATGGCGGTATCAGCGAGAACGGAAAGAACGGTAACGTTGCAGAAAACAAACGACCGATGATATATTTCCCAGCCATCACCAATGGCGTGAAGAGAGTAATTGTTGAGGGATGGACCAACAAAGACCGCAATCTCATTTTCATGGCGGAGAACGCTGCAGGAGAATGGAAATCTATCAAAGAAGTGGCGCCCTCCATGACAGGCAATGATTACATCACACTCAAATCCACTTATACAACTGCCACTCTTGAAGTGAACAGTACAGACGTTAAACGCATCATGTTCTGGCGCAACTCTACAGATTATCAATTCATCACAAAGATTATCATAGAGCCTATGGAAGCAGGTGGTGCAACGAAAACAAATCAAGCGGTTGACGAGACCACAGAGAGCGTGGAGAAGGTTATCCTTGACGGTAATCTGTATATCCGCCACAACGGCGTTATGTACAATGTATTAGGGCAACGTAAGTAAACGGTTTATACGATATGACAATGAAAAAGTATTTTCTATTCGTCCTTGGACTATGTATGTCCGCAATGGGACTGCAAGCCGCACTCTATGAGCGCGATGCACAGACAGGATTCTACAACTATACCGGTGAGGCATTAGATGAAGTGTATGCTGTTGATTTCAGTGATCTGCAGCCTACGGATGAATGCTATGTGGAGGGAACAACCAAGCATGATTCCCAGAAGATATTGGAGTTCCAAAAACTCGGACTATACAAGTTCTGCTACAAGAATGAACGTTCTATTGCAGGCGAGACATTCTCTCCTCTGCTATGGAACAACAATACGGCAGATGACGGTGCAAACAATACCGTTGCGGTTGCGTATCGTCCTACAGTGTATTTCCCGAAATTCAAGAACGGTATCCATAAACTTATAGTCAGAGGCTTCGGAGGTTCGATGTTCATTCAAGCCAAAAATGCAGCAGGAGCATGGGTGGGGCTTAAAGATGTGGCTCCTAATGCAAGTATGGCCAATCTTCCACTCAGCAAGGCTGCTTGCGTCTATGATACAGTGCTTATCAACAGTGCAGATGTAAAGGAGATATCCATCAACCGCAACAGCGGCGGTTACTTCTTTCTGGTCAACGTACAGATAGTTCCTATGGGGCATGAGCAAGATATTGTCCCTGTTTCTTCATTAGCCATTACACCGAACACAGCCAATATGGAGGTGAGTCAAACTCTACAACTAACGGCTAAAAAGACGCCTTTTAATGCAACTGCAGAGGTGGAGTGGAGCAGTCAAAACTCTGCAATTGCCCAAGTGTCGTCAGAAGGGCTTGTCACGGCAATGTCTGCAGGTGAAGTGGAAATATATGCTGAATGCGGAGGACAGAAAGATGTCTGCAAAGTGTCAATCATAGGCGAGACTCCCGTTACAAGCATTGAATTGGATGCGACTTCAATCTCCATTGCCGAGGGGAAATATGCCCGTCTGAATGCTGTTGTATTGCCAATCAATGCCAGCAATCCGATCGTTACATGGACTTCGCTTGATGAAAACATTGCTACCGTAGAAGGCGGATTGGTGCACGGACTTGTAGAGGGTAAGACTAAGATCATTGCCAAGGCAGGTGACAAACAAGCAACATGTGATGTAGAGGTGTATTGGGAAATGCCAGAGGATTGCAATTATCAATTGGTGGAATACTATGACGGCTGCACATACTACGAGTGGTATGGCGAAGCGCAAACCAAAGGATTTACTATTGACTTTACAAAGTGGAACTATGAAGATCTTGCCGATCCCAATTGGCCGGATTTTGCCACCACACAGGCACAAGGACATTCCGACCAAATTGTAGAGAAGGATCTTCTCGGATTCTATCAATGGGTTATCTATGAGAATCGCGACTTGACTTCAGATGGCTTTAGCGGTTCACAAAACGTACTATTCAATGGCGGTTATACTTATTT
>JBNMIS010000085.1:0-7233 GCA_050873385.1 Bacteroidales bacterium
GTCAACATCTTTTCCCCCACGCATACCTATTGCGCCGTCTATTCCAATGTGAATGGGCTCACTGAGCAGGCGCCCGTGTACATACGGGGCTACAAGGTCGGACAGGTGGACAGGATACAATATGATTTTGCGAAAGAGGATGCTTTCGTGGTCTGTTTTTCGGTGGATAAACATATCAAAGTCCCTCGGACTGCAGGGTGTGCCTTGATTGCGGACGGGTTGCTTGGAGGAACCGCGCTTCAAATCAATATTCCGTTGGAGGCTGATGTGGAAAATATGCCGCTCTTTGCTTCGGGCGATACGCTGCCGTCGGTTGTTGTTCCAGGTTTGCTGGAGGAACTGCAGAATGGCGTAATCGCCAATCTGTCTTCTGCATTGGTTCGTGTTGATTCTTTGGTCAGCATTGTGTCGGTGCAGTTGGAAGACGGTCATTTGAAGAACCTTCTTGCCAATGCCGACAAAGTGTCGGCTGACCTCACCGCTTCGTCGGCTGAACTCAAGAAGTTGATGAAAGGGGATGTCCCTGTCTTGATTGGCAGCGCAAAAGAGGCGGTTGCCGGCATCAACTTGTTCGCGGATAACCTCAAGGAAGTGGATATGGCTGCCACTGTGCAGCAGATCGATAGCACGGTGGCACAATTGAATACGCTCATGCGGAGTGCCAACTCTGCCGAGGGTACGGTGGGGATGCTTCTCAACGACAAGGAACTCTACCTCACTCTTACGCAAACGGTGGCGAGTGCCGATAGTCTGCTCACCGATCTCAAGAGCCATCCGAAACGCTACGTCCATTTCTCCTTGTTCGGGAAAAAAGAGAAATAACTCTGTATATCCTTTCTGAGTCCTGTCGTCAACTATGGATAGTGCGTATGTAGTGGAAAAGCAAAGAGCATTCTTCCGTTCGGGGGGCACTTTGCCGCTTTCCGCTCGTCACGATGCACTGAAGAAATTGTATGCTGCAATCCGGCGTTACGAAACGGAATTGCAGCAGGCTCTCCGTCTGGACCTTGGCAAATCGTCTGCGGAAGCCTTTATGTGCGAGATCGGTCTTGTCCTGTCCGAAATAGCCTATGTGGACCGCCGCCTGAACCGATGGGCGGGAACGAAGTGCAAACCCACGCCGCTCACCAGTTTCCCCGCTCTGAGCAGGATCGTACAGGAACCTTATGGAGTGGTGCTGATTATGTCCCCGTGGAACTATCCTGTTCTGCTCTCTCTCGAACCGCTGGTAGGGGCAATCGCGGCAGGCAATTGTGCCGTCCTCAAGCCGTCGGCATATTCTCCTCATACAAGCGGGGTGCTGACTCGCCTTGTCCGTGAAACGTTCGCGGAAGAGTATATTGCGGTCGTAACGGGTGGACGTGCCGAGAATCAGGACTTGCTGGAACAGCGTTTCGACTATATTTTCTTTACGGGGGGAGTCTGTGTCGGGCGGTTGGTGATGGAAAAGGCGGCGAAACATCTCACGCCCGTTACGCTGGAATTGGGCGGTAAATCGCCTTGTATCATTGACCGTACAGCCGATCTCCCGCTGGCGGCTCGCCGTATTGCATTCGGCAAATGGCTCAATTGCGGGCAGACATGCATCGCTCCCGACTATGTTTTGGTGGAAGGTGAGGTACACGATGAACTCATCCGCCTGTTGAAGGATGAAGTCCGTAAGATGTTCTATTCGGGAGATTCCCTCTCTGCTGATTATGGCAGGATTGTCAACCGGAAACACTTCGACCGTCTGTCTGCGCTTCTCAATCCGTCCAAGGTGGTTCTCGGGGGCAAACTCTTTCCGCAGACATTGCAGATCGAGCCTACCGTCATGGACAATATAACTCCTGAAGATGCCGTGATGCAGGAGGAAATCTTCGGACCTCTTCTGCCTGTCATGACGGTGGACAGTGTTCAGGAGGCAAGGGACTTCGTCCTGTCACGCGAAAAACCGCTGGCTCTCTATCTGTTTTCTGCCGATAAAAAAGTACAAAGGGAGTTCGTGCGGACAGTCTCCTTTGGCGGAGGATGCATCAACGATACCGTCATGCACATAGCCTCATCCAGCCTTCCCTTTGGTGGGGTGGGGAATAGTGGCATGGGTGCCTATCATGGCAAACAGAGTTTCTCCACTTTTAGCCATGCCAAATCTGTAGTCTGTAAGCCTGGCTGGCTCGATCTCCCTCTGCGTTATGCGCCATACACTGCTTGGAAGGAACGCTTGATAAGATTGTTCCTGCGATAATTCTTTCCGTGGTAATCTCATTGGTTTGTTCATCAATCGAACCTTTGGATCTGATCTCGTCAACGGATTGCAATTGTGATATAAAACAACAAAGGGAGCATCTTCGGATGCTCCCTTTGTTACGAATCCTGTCGTGGTTTACCGTATGGCTTTCTTGCCGTTGATGATATACAGCCCGTGAGGTAGATTGCTGTCGTCCGTACCCAAATATACACCCAGCAGATTGTAGATGCCGCTTATCTTCTCTGCGTCGTTCCCCTCCGTTGTATCAATCAAACCGGTTGATATGAAATAGTCGAAATAATCACCTATGCCCGCTTGGTTCTTGTATGAATCGTATGCTCCCTCGGGAATGACGATTCCAACATTGGCTGGCGTCGGGAATTGATTGTTCGTCAGATGTATTGCCCATGGAATCTGTCGGGGATTTGTTGTCTCTCTCACTTGGCACTTGGGAGCCGTTTCTCCCTTGAATTCCAAGGTCTCCAACTCGTTCAGAATAACGGATATGACGTCCAGAGTATCCAATGTAGAAGGCAATATCAACTTCTTCACGGGCATCTGACCGCCTTTCTGACCGCTGTGGATACCTGATGTGGCAATATGTTTCAATCCTTCAGGCAACTCCAGTGTACCGGTCAACCCCTCCATCTGCATCATTGCCATAGATTGTATGTCCTCCACATTGCTCGGCGTGGCGAATGTCAGCGAGTGTATCGACTTGTTTGCTCGGAATGCTCCTTTGCCTAATTCCGTGACGGGTATCGCTGTCGCCGTGATGGCAGCCTTGCTGTCTGTGATGGTGCAGACGGTCTTCGATACGTGTGTCGGAATAACCACCGATTCAGTGTTCTTATAGGATTCTCCCGTTATGTCGGGCATAACGGATGCTTTTCCCGCTTCAATGGTGTAATACAGGTCACCTGCTCGCAATGTGTCTGTCCCATTGTCGGCAAAGCAGTCAAAGTAGTCCCAGCCTGCTTCTGCACGATACAGTTTCTCGCTGCCCTCCGGAACAATCACTTTTATGTCCTTCGGTACAAACACGGGCGAATTGTTCGAGGTAAACGGCAAACATGGTTTCATTGCAGAACCTGTTGTCAGACAGCAATGAGGGGGTCTCACGGCGTTGCAGATTAGAGAATCCAAATGAGCCACCTGTAGCGACATCATGTCCAGTGTGTCCATTGTCGAGGGTAATGTCACCTTGTGTAACTTCATGTTCGCATTTGTTCCTACACCTTGTATCGCTGTCAGCGGCAGATGTCTCACTCCCTCAGGCAATGCCAACTCGCGCAGTTCCATGGCGGCTTGGAAGGCTTGCTGGCCTATGGTGGTCACTTTGCTTCCTTCCGCAAAGACGATGGCTTTGCATGCCGCCTTGCTGAACGCACCCTGGGCAATGGATGTTACATCGAATGTCTGACCGTCTTTCTCTACTGATACAGGAATGATGACGGTGTCCTGACTGTAAACAAAAGTCTTGCTCTGGCGGATTACGGCAGCCGTATGTGCATCGCCGTCCAACTGATAATACACACCATTCGTCTGAATAGTGTCTGTCACGGCAGCCGCTGCATAACCTGCAAACAGGGCTGCGCTCAAAAGAAGATAGAATTTTCTCATACTATAAAAGGTTTGTTAATATCGACTTTCTAATAAGTTGCAAAATTATGGATATCCCACAAAAAATACAATCCCTAAAAATGGGTATTTATCAGCCAACTACTTGCTCTTTCAATACAAAGTGCTAACTTTGCACACCGAAAAGAAACAAAACGAATAAGATTATGCGTAAAAATCTGTTATTTGTCCTTTTGCTGACTTCTTTTGCTTCGTTTGCTACCGAAGTCAGTTTGGAATGGGTCTCCCCTCTTTTGTCTTCCTCTGCTTCAGGTAATCCGCAAACTCAAATCCTTGACGTGCGCTCTGATGAGCACGGAGACGCTTTCGTATTGGCAAAGTTCGGCTCGCTGTCCGCTTCCGATGAAACCACTTTCTTGAATACTTCTTTCACGGGTGCGGAATATGGTGCGGGGGCTTCCTCGAACGATAATCTCTTGTTCTCCAAAGTGGATAAACGGGGCAATCTTCTTTGGGCTGTCCATAGCGATGAAGGATTCTTTAAGGAGGGCGTTTTTTGCCCCACGGCAGATGGAGGTGCCGTCTTGGCTGTCAAGTTCCGCCTTACGCAAAAGAATTTGGTGAATGGTCAGGAATCTCCCTATATGACGTTGGTGGATGCTGCAGGTAATGCACATACTCTGACAACCAGGTACGAAGATACCAATTCCTATCATATCGTTTTTGTCCATGTTGGTGCCGATGGAACGGTATCGGGAATGGAGCCGCTTTGGACATCCCGTGCTGTGGCTCCTGCCAATACAAAGAACGAACCTGCAACCGATGTGGCGTCTGTCAATGCCGTGGCTGTGGATGACGAGGGAAATATCTATTTTGCAGGGCAACAGGCTATGGATATCGCACTCGGCACCGACACCCTTCGCGCTCGTCCTTGTACAGGCTGGACGGGTGATCCGCAAGACCTGTACAAATACGCCACCGCCTTTCTCTTGAAGACCGACCCTCAGTTCCGCCATCTCGGGCATATCCGTACGGAAACCGGAGCACAGGCCGATCGTTTCGAGCGTATGGCTTGTCGCAATGGTCGGTTGATGGTTGTTGGCAGTGCTATAGCAGCAACGGATAACTCGGGACTTGCCATTCAATTGGGGGAAATCAAAACGTCTCTCACCGGACCTTCTGTCACGGTTGCCATACTTGATAAAAACCTCAATGCAGAGTGCTTTTCTGCAACATCGAAGACAGGAACAGGTGGTAAACTCCTCTCTTTGGCATGGTCACCCGATGGCAGGTATGCTTATCTTGTAGGTTCTGTGCAGGGAGGAATCACTGTTATGGACCGGTTGCTTGACGGAGCCAATGCGGTCAACGACGGCATGCTTCTCAAAATCGATGCATCCACGGGAGTTGTCGTGGATGCCGTCCTTGCGGGCAATACCACCAATAATCTCTATACCGGTGTCGTTGTTGCGGGCAATGATACGCTTCTGGTATTGGGTTATGCATTGGATGGTACGATCTCGCTCATGACCTGCTCTCCTGCTCTTGCTCTCTTGGATCAGTCGCAAGTGGCTTCTCAAAAAGGTGCTATGGCGTCTTCTTCCGGTATGGCACGTGCCGGTGACACGTTGTGGATGGCATTTCGTGCAGCACAGAACATCGATTTTCAAGTAGGAGATACCGTCTTGAATCATTCCACAAAGTGGTATGCTTCGCTCTCCGCATGGACAATCTCCGATGTGTCTTCTGCATTGCATGATCCTACTGACGGTCCAGCCGCAAAAGTGCAGAAATTTATGATGGATGGCAAACTCTGTATCCGTCGGGGAAACCGGTTGTTCGATGTGCTCGGACAGCAAATGTGATTCCTTGTAGGGGAGAAGTTGTGCACGGTTGTCAATCCGTCATAAATGGGAAAGATATGGTTTGACAACCCTCCTGAACGGAATGGAAAAAGCACCTTGAAACACTGAAATGAACTCTAATTGTAAATGATATGAAAAAGTGCATGTTTTTTGCAGCCTTTGTCGCTGCTTTCTGCTTGGCTTCTTGTTCCAAGACTGCCAGCCAACCCGAAACCGTCTATACTATAGATGAAATGTATAATCTGGCAGACTCTCTGCTCGGCGATACTGTCTCTTTCCAGGGAGTTTGCACCCACCTTTGCAAACATGGTGGCCGCAAGGCTTTCTTGATGGGAAGCGACGAGAGTCGTATCTTGCGCGTCGAAGGGGCTAAGATGGGCAATTTTGATGCGGCTTGCATTGGTAATGTTGTCCGCGTAAAGGGTGTGCTCCATGCTTTTGAAGTGCAACCGGAACCTGTCGTGGTTGATAACTCGGGTGAACAACACGGTGCCGATGGTAATGGCTGCGAAACAGAGAAAAAAGCCATCAAAGGCTACTTTGCCGAAGCCGTCTCCTATCAGATTGTCACGGAAGAATAATCCTCTATCCTCTGGAATATGGAACAGCAAAAAGTAAGCAAAGGGGCAAAACTCCGCAAATGGCTTCGTATCACCCATCGTGAGTTGAGTTATGTCTTTGCGGGGATGTTGCTGGTCTATGCTGTCAGCGGCATTGCCCTCAACCATAAGAATTCCTTCAACAGCCAGTATTCTGTCTCTCGTACTGAGTTCCGTTTTTTGCCTGTCGGGCAGGATCGTGTCAATCAGACGCAAATCAATGAGTGGCTGGATGCCTGTGGGGTATCGGGAAGGGAGATTCAGCACTATTTCCCCGATGTTTCCACGCTCAAAGTCTTTCTGAAAGGCAATAGTAACTTGGTCGTGGATCTTTCTACTGGCAATGCTGTCTTGGAGCAGGTGCATAAACGTCCCGTTTTGGGAAGTCTCAGCAAACTGCACTACAATCCGGGCAAGGCTTGGACGTGGTTTTCCGACCTCTTTGCCGTGTCTATCATAGTCATTGTCTTCTCGGGGCTTTTCATGCTTCGGGGTAAACACGGACTTTTGGGGATTGGAGGTGTTGAATTCCTTGTGGGGGTTCTCGTTCCTTTGCTGTTTATATTGTTTTCCTGATAGAAAACTTCTTCATGAAAACGTTGCTTTGTCCGGGAGACGTCCGCTTCGGTCGTCTCTCGGATTGTTTTTCCCGCCTTGCCTTTCGTGTTCTTGTTTCCGGTCGGGCGTGTTTCTGTTGGCTCGGGAGGGAATGGGAGTATTCCTCCGGTTGCTGTATTGCCGGCTGTTTCCCGTAGTCTGTGTCCGGCTTCTTTACGACCCCTCAAGCCGACCTCATCGACCCCTCGGGCAACTTGAAGCAGAAACGGGATGCGGCGTTTGTGCGCCCGCTCCGTCCTTTGTGGAGACTCGGAATACAAAAACAAACAGGCTCCGTCGCTCGAGGTGAACTTTTTCTTCTCGACTCTTGCACATATCAAAAAACAGTTGTATCTTTGCA
>JBNMIS010000086.1:0-7201 GCA_050873385.1 Bacteroidales bacterium
GGACGTATGCTCAGGCAATTGCCTTTGCAGCGGATCGCTTACAATGCCATTCCGTCAGTCGTTTACACCAATCCCGAAATCGCGTCGGTTGGGCTCACCGAAAAAGATCTTACAGGTCCGGAATGTGTTCTGCCTGTTCCCTGTGAGGTGAAGAAACTTCCGATGGCTTTTTCAGGGCGGTTTGTAGCCGAAAATGAGGGAGAAAACGGATTGTGTAAAATCATTGTGGACAAAAAGCAGCAGACCGTTCTCGGGGTTACCATGCTGGGCAATCCATGTTCCGAGGTCATTGCAGCGGCATCTTTTGCTGTTCGCATGGGGTATACGGTGCCGGAATTCAAACAGGTCGTTTTCCCTCATCCTACTGTGTCCGAGATTTTGCGGGAATCTGTAATAGAATAGGACGGTTCACTATGGATAAATCAAGGAGAGTTCTTATGGCGATGAGCGGCGGCATCGATAGTTCTGTTGCTGCCATGTTGCTCTTGGAGCAAGGCTACGAATTGGTGGGTGTCACGTTCCGGACCTATGACTCAATCCGCGAGTCGTGCCTCCGCAAAGAGAAAGGTTGTTGTTCCATGGAGTCCATCATGGAGGCGAAGCATCTTGCTGAGCAGTTGGGCTTCCCTCACCATATATTGGACTTCCGGGAGATATTCCGTAAAGAAGTGATTGCTGATTTCGTCGGAGAGTATCTCCATGGACGTACCCCAAACCCTTGTGTCTTGTGCAATTCACACATCAAGTGGGGCGAATTGATGAGGGCGGCTGACGAGTATGATTGTGAATGGATTGCCACAGGACATTATGCGCGTATTGCACAGCACAACGGACATTACTATCTGCGCAATGCTGTTGACACGCACAAAGACCAAACCTATTTCTTGTGGATGCTCACCGAGGAGAATCTTCGGCACACTGTCTTCCCTTTGGGCGGTCTCACTAAAGAGCAAGTGCGTGCTATTGCTCTGCAGCATGGTTTCAAAAAACTGTCTCAAAAGACCGAGAGTCAGGAGATCTGTTTTGTAACCGACAACGACTACCGTTCTTTCATCGCGCCCTATGCCGATTCTCTGCCGAATGGCAAACAGGCTTTTCAACAGGGCAATTATATTGATGCGAATGGAAATGTATTGGGGAAACATGCCGGCTTCGCTAATTATACCGTCGGACAGCGTAAGGGGTTGGGGATTGCGTTAGGCAAACCTGCCTACGTCACGCATATTGATGCAGGAAAAAATGAAGTCATGCTTGGTTCGCACGACGACCTCTATACCGATACCTTACGGGCGTCTTCCGTGCGTTTGCGTGATAGGGAGGCACTCTTGGCGGATCCGCATGTTCGGGCACGCATACGTTATAGGTCGCCCGCAGTGGATGCAACTTTGCAAATTGACTTGCTTGAGGATAACAGAGACGAAATGTCTGCTGTGGCTTCGCAATCGTCCATGCACGCTACCTTGCATTTCAAAACACCTGTTTGGGGAGTCACTCCCGGACAGTCGGTTGTGTTCTACAAGGACGATTGTCTTGTCGGAGGGGGGATCATCGAAGGATAAATGGTCACTCTGGTTGCCGCATAATGAAGAGTTTGTGCAGAAGTCTTGCATACTTGGTACAGATCTGATCGTTAGTTGCCTGCTGTTTGTTATAGGGAAACCTGTCATGAATATGCGGTATAGCAGAGCCTCTCTTGTTGGATAGATATATCTTGTCCAAACGGAAGTTCTTTCCAGCGGAGAGAGTGTGTTTTCTTTGCGACCTCTTATCGGGACCTGATCGGGAGACTGACGGGACAAAATCATAAATTGGCAGAATCACAATACTCTTCGCTTTGAGGGAGGCAGATGGAACTCTCCGTTTCTCTTTTGGATGGATGGAGTGAATGGCTGAATATATTTCCTCGCTTGTATTTGTTTTTATCAATCTTTTCAACTACCTTTGCTCCATATCTTTAACCTCTAAAACCGATTTCACCATGAAACGCATTGTTTTGTCAGGCTTCATTTCAGCCGTCTGTATTCTTTCTTTTGTTCCTGTTTCTTCCTTTGCTTGCACGGGGATTACGCTCCGTACACAAACGGATCAAACCGTTGTTGCGCGTACCATAGAGTGGGCATTGCAACCTCTCAACAGTGGATATGTGGTTGTCCCTCGTGGTTATTCTCAACAGTCTTTCTTGCCGGACGGCACACAGAAAGGGTTGCGCTTTAAGGCTAAATATGGGTATGTGGGACTTACTGTCGAACAACCGGATTTTGTCATGGAGGGCATTAACGAAGTTGGTCTTTCTGCCGGTTTGTTCTATTTCCCCGGTTACGGGAAGTATCCTGCTTATGACCCTTCTTTCAAATCGCAAACCATTGGCGATTTTCAATTGGTGGCGTGGATACTCAGCCAGTTTGCTACCGTTGAGGAAGTAAAAGAGGCTTTGTCTTCTGTGCATGTCACTTCTATTGATCCTCGCAGTTCCACTGTGCATTGGCGAATTGCAGAGCCGTCTGGAAGGCAAATCGTTTTGGAGATTATTGATGAGAAAATCTGTATAACGGAGAATACATTGGGAGTGCTCACCAATGCACCCGACTTTCAGTGGCATCTCACCAATCTGAACAACTACACCAACCTCAAGGCGGGAACTGTTTCCTCTGCCCAAATAGGAGATCTCCATCTTACGGCATTCGGGGGTGGGGCAGGGTTGCACGGGGTGCCTGGAGATATGACGCCTCCTTCACGCTTTGTCCGTGCTGCTCTTTTTCAATCCACAGCACCCAAATTGGAGACTACGGAAGAAACGGTCGTACAGGCGTTTCACTTGTTGAATAACTTTGATATTCCGGTCGGAATACAATTCGAAAACCAACAGGATATTCCCGACCAACCGAGTGCGACACAATGGACGGTTGTTTCCGATTTGTCATATCGTTGTATCTATTTCCGCACGATGTATGATGCCACCATCCGTTGTATTGACCTCAAGACGATTGATTTCCGACGTGTATCTTTCCGGCACTCTCCTTTGGATATGGTGAAGAAACAGCCAATCCAATACCTGCAAATAAACTGACTTTTTTAGGGGCATCTTTCTTCCTGTGGTGTCCTTGTCGGTTTGCAGGAATTCTGCGCATGGTATCTTATTTTGCTGTGAATATTGTGGCGAATATACAAAACTGACGTAGAACTATCATATTCGCATGGCAATGTGCATTGCAAATAGGTAAAATGTACAGAGTTGGATGAATGAGCAGGATGAAGCCGATTTAATGGTATGGATTGAAAAAGGAAGCCTGCCGCACGTATGGTGTAACAGGCTTCCTTTCCTGAATATGCTATGGGCAGAGGTTAGGGTAGGAGGGCATAATCTATGACCTCTTGTATATCCTTGACATAATGAAAAGTCATGCCTTTTCTGTAAAGTTCCGGAATTTCTTCTATGTCCTTTTGGTTGTCAGCACAAAGTACAATCGTATTTATTCTGGCACGCTTGGCTGCCAATATCTTTTCTTTTATGCCGCCCACTGGAAGTACTTTTCCACGCAACGTCATCTCGCCTGTCATTGCAAGTCGTTCGCGGACTTTTCTGCCGGTGAAAGCCGATACCAAAGCCGTGGTCATTGTAATACCGGCAGAAGGACCGTCTTTCGGGATGGCACCTTCCGGCACGTGAATATGTACCGATTTCTGATCTATGGCTTTACGCGAAATACCAAACTGCTCAGCATGAGCCTTTATGTACCCCAAAGCAATAGTGGCTGACTCTTTCATGACATCCCCAAGATTGCCCGTCAATGTTAGAGTGGGGGTCTTGCTCGGAGAAAGTGATGATTCAATGAAGAGTATCTCACCTCCCACTTGAGTCCATGCCAAACCCGTAACCACGCCTGCATACTTGTTGTTCTCGTATTGGTCACGGGAATATCTCGGTTTCCCTAAATATTCTTGCAAGTCCTTAGCCGTCACATTCACATGGTATGCTTCATCCGTGGCGATTCGTTTTGCCACCTTGCGCATCACGGAGGCTATCTGACGCTCCAACTCACGCACTCCCGACTCCCTTGTATAGTCATCTATTAAGGTGTTCAGGATACTCTTGCTGAATTTGAGCTGGGAGGGCTTTATTCCATGAGCCTCCAGTTCTTTTGGAACAAGGTGTTGTCGTGCTATTTCCACTTTCTCTTCTTGCAGATAACCGGTCATCTCAATCAGTTCCATTCGGTCCAGCAACGGACGGGGAATGGTATTTAGTGAATTGGCTGTCGCGATAAAGAGAACTTTGCTTAAATCATAATCCACGTCAAGGAAATTGTCATGAAAAGCGGTGTTCTGTTCCGGATCAAGCACTTCCAACAACGCACTGGTCGGATCTCCGTGATAATCGGAAGTAACCTTGTCTATCTCGTCCAGCACAAATACGGGATTCGATGACTGTACTTTCTGTATATTTTGAATGATTCGTCCGGGCATGGCACCTATGTAAGTACGTCTGTGGCCGCGAATCTCGGCCTCGTCATGCAAACCTCCCAACGAAATACGGGCGTATTTCCTGCCCAAAGCCTCGGCTATGGATTTTCCCAACGAAGTCTTGCCAACCCCCGGAGGACCATATAGGCAGATGATTGGCGACTTCAAATCACCCTTCATCTTCAATACGGCAAGATATTCAAGAATACGCTCCTTCACTTTCTCCATGCCGTAATGGTCTCTGTTGAGCACTTTCTCCGCGTTTTTAAGGTCAAGGTTGTCCTCTGTGTACTCATTCCATGGCAGAGCCAGCATGGTCTCCAGATAATTTTGCTGGGTCGAATATTCAGGCGATTGGGTAGGGGTACGCTCCAGTTTTTTGAGTTCTGCCTCAAACACTTTGGCTGTTTCCGCGTTCCATTTCTTCTTTTTGGCACGTTCGCGCATGTCGTTCACGTCCTGTTCACTGGTATCGCCCAACTCCTTTTGGATTGTATGTATCTGTTGTTGCAGGAAATACTCGCGCTGTTGTTTGTCTATATCCTCTTTGGCTTTCTCTTGTATAGAGCGTTTTATGTCCAGGAGTTGCATTTCTTTCTGCAACATTTCCAGAAGATGTACGGCTCTGTCTTCAATCTTTTCATACTGCAGAAGTTCTTGTTTAGCCTCTATCTTGATTTGAAAGTTTACACATACATAGTTCACCAATGATGGAGGATTGTCTATGTTCTCGAGAGCAAACCGTGCCTCTCTGGGCACGCTGGCGCGTTGGCTGATGATGTTTATGGCAACTTCCTTGATGCTCGATGCCAAAGCAATAAAATGCTTGTCATTCTTTTTAGGGAACACCTCTGGAACAACAATTACACGTGCTTTCATGTACGGACGCATGGTCGTGATAGTGTCCACCATGATTCGTTCCATTCCTTCAAGAATAATGGTGAGCGACCCGTCTGGCATGTCAAACGTACGGATAACACGTGCTGCCGTGCCTAACATGTAGATATCATCGCCTTTAGGTTCTTGCACATCCGCATCTTTCTGACAACAAACGGCAATCAGTTTCTCTTGTTCGTATGCTGCTTTCACCAGTTTGATGGACTTCGGACGTGCCACTGTAACCGGCAGTAATACGCCGGGAAACAGCACCATATTGCGCAACGGCAAAATCGGCAAGACATCACCGGTCTCTATCTTTATTTTTTCCTGCTCGTCATTGCTGCTCAGTATAGGTATTACCTCTGTCTTCATATTGCTGTCCGTGCTCTCAATTTCTTCCGGTAATAAGTCCAAATAATCTGTCATATGTCCTAATCTCCCTTTTGTATAATGATTGTGTCAATTTCTTAAAGTTATTACATTATGTCGTTGTTTTGAAAATATGATACCGTTCTTCTGAAATTACGATACCATTTCTCCCGAATTATGATACTGTTTTTCTAAAAAAATCCTGCCATCTCCATTCGTTTTTTATGCAATCGTATGCCCATGCTTCCTAGAACTTCATGATACACTCAAGAATTTCATGTGATTATTTTCAGCACCCGGCATAGCCACATTGTCACAATTCCCTGTACTTCATGTACTTGTTCTGCCATTCTTCCCAATCCTTTCCGTGACTGTGTGATCGCCTTCCTGCAGTTACCTGCTTCTTTTATCAAATTCTTTCTGTGGCTACGTGATCATCTTCTTGCAGTTACATATTCCCTTTCTCCATCACATTGCATAACCACGTCAATCTCATTCTCGGAACATGCTCTCATTATGCTGCAACTATTTTCAACACCTCACATAGCCACATTGTTGCAATTCCCTGTACTTTATGTACTTGTTCTGCCATTCTTCCCAAGCCTTTCCATGACTGTGTGATCGCCTCCCTGCAGTTACCTGCTCCTTTTATCAAATTCTTTCTGTGGCTACGTGTTCGTCTTCTTGCAGTTACATACTCCCTTTCTCCACCACATTGTATAATCACATCAATCTCATTCTCGGAACATGCCCTCATCATGCTGCAACTATTTTCAACACCTCACATAGCCACATTGCCGCAATTCCCTGTATTTCATGTACTTGTCCTGCCATTCTTCCCAAGCCTTTCTTTGACTATGCTGTCGTATTCAAAGATTATGGTTATTTATTCAAAACATGGGGTAGGTAACCCTTGACAAATTTTCTGTTCACGTTCTGTAAGCATTTGGACATCTCCAATGTTCATTGCAACTTTTCGTTCTACTATTACAAGAATAATACCAACGGGATAATAGGGACGTTGTATCGGAACATCATACTGATGAATATGTTAATATATCGGTGTAAAATGTTCAATAGAAGCAGAAACTGCATATCTATAAAGCATAAACGGCATATTCGATGGTATTGTGCCTGCCGCCGAGTTTCGCTACAACCCCGATCAACGGCACATCTCACGATGAAATCATTACATTTTTGTTTCCAATTCCAATAAACATATCAACCTCACATCTGCCATATCTGTCATTCTGGCAGATATAAAGCCATCATTTCATGGTATGTTCATGTATGAAAACAATATGAAAAGAAAACCGTCATATCCTTGTATTCTGGCAATGCTGTTATGTGCTATTTAACATAATATGAATTATGATTCAAAATAGAATGAGTCTACAAAGGCGTTAAATGCGTGTACGCAGTGCATAATTACAGCATCGTCTGCAATTGGAATATCTCGTAGGAAATCTTTTTATAGAAGTTCAATCAAAAC
>JBNMIS010000087.1:0-6741 GCA_050873385.1 Bacteroidales bacterium
AAATGGGGAGCCTGCTGGTGTTCTGCTACCAGTGCTTCTATTTCTCCGTGCTCCAGAGAGGTGAATATCTTGATATAGCGCTCTGCATCGGTATCACTCACGTTGAGCCAGAACTGATAGAACTTGTAAGGTGACGTGTATCGTCTGTCTAGCCAGATGTTTCCGCTCTCGGTCTTGCCGAACTTCCCTCCGTCTGCTTTTGTTATCAATGGGCAGGTCAGAGCGAAGGCATCACCGCCTCCCATTCTGCGGATAAGTTCCGTACCGGTTGTGATGTTGCCCCATTGGTCGCTGCCTCCCATCTGCAGTTTGCAGTTCTTGTTTTTGTTCAGATAAACATAGTCATATCCCTGCAGGAGTTGGTAGGTAAATTCCGTGAACGACATTCCTTGCGAATACTCTCCGTTGAAACGTTTCTTCACGCTGTCCTTGGCCATCATGTAGTTGACGGTTATCAGTTTCCCGATGTCTCTTGCAAAATCAAGGAACGTGTAGTCTTTCATCCAGTCGTAGTTGTTCACCAACTCGGCAGCGTTTTCTCCGTGACCGAAGTCGAGAAACTTCTCCAATTGTTTCTGAATGCACTCCTGATTATGACGCAATGTCTTCTCGTCAAGCAGATTGCGTTCTGCCGATTTCCCGCTCGGGTCGCCGATCATTCCTGTGGCGCCGCCTATGAGTGCAATGGGTTTGTGCCCGCAACGTTGGAAATGGCGGAGCATCATGATGCCGCACAAGTGCCCGATGTGTAGCGAATCTGCAGTCGGATCTATACCCACATAGGCGGTCGTTTGTTCTTTCATCAACTGTTCTTCCGTACCGGGCATAATGTCTTGGAGCATTCCGCGCCATCTCAATTCTTCTACAAAGTTCTTCATCTGACCTTAATTTGCAATTATATCAAACAATAAATAACCTTCAATAGGGTAATTTCCTTCAGTCTGCAAAGATACAACAAAATATCCACTATGCAAACTTTTACATGTGCTCTGCAGGGCAACCGCATCAAAATGAATGAAACTTGAGTGGTTGCCAAGAGTGGATAAAGACTCCGATGAGAACCCCTGTGCAATTGTGTAGGTTGTCGGGCTGGTTGCTTTCGGCATTAAGTTCGCATATAAGTGAAGTTTGACATGGTTCCCTCTTTGAGAGGGCTGATGGGGTCCCTTGGTTTCTTTTCTTTTGGTCATGCATAAGAGAAGAAAGAACTATTCAATCCCCTAAGACCTCTCGAACTTATAGTATCCATAGTCGAACCTTCTTATGTTCAATTGGGTAATATGTCTTATAGACGACGTCTGTATGTTCTTCTGAATCTTAATCCTTATTCCCTAATCTCTATTCCCTGATCTCTGATTTTCAATTTCTCTGCTTCTACGACTCCTTGTCGGGACCTGAAGCACATCTCGACGGAAAATCGGAAACAAACCGTCCCTGCCCTTGTAACTTTTCAAATAATAGAAATTTCTGGAATAACTCTATGATATAGTCTTCTCTTAGAGGAGGTTGGGGAGTTTCTTTTCTTTCTTCCCTTCTTCTCATGAGAAGAAGGGAAGAAAGAAATATCTGATTGCACTTACGCAAATTTGTTGACAACAAGAAGAAGATAAAATATATCACTCCTTCGGTGGCAAGGATTGGAACCGGCGGGTGGAGATAACTTGGAGCAATAGCAATATGCTCAGTAGGCAGCCTACGGCGAAGGGGGCTTGCGGCATATCGGGAAAACAGCAACGGGCTAAAGGCGTTACTATCAGCGGCGATACGAACTGTCCCAGATAGAGTGCTATGGACAGGAGCGGCATCACCGTAGTGGCTGCCGTCTTGCCGCCTTTGATGCTCGCTATCGTATTCAGATACGGCACCCCGACACCCATTGCGATACCTGCCAAAACACTGCCGACAAGCAGCATGGGTAGCGACATCGACAGGCAGTAACAACCGTAGCCAAGCAGGAACAATACAGGGGCAAAATACTTGATGCTCTGCCGGAAATGCCTCATCAGCCACCCGAAAAGCAGCCCCATTACCAATGCCACCATATCCAGCCCGACCATAATCGCCGTTACCATGCCGTGGTGCTGTGCGAGGTAGGCGCCTTGGCTCGCCATTTGGGCGAAATTGGTCGGGAAAATGAAGAATATCATCATCAAAATCAACATGCCCACCACGCTCGGGTGGAACTTGACAAGGCTTTTGAGGGAGAACGCTTTGCCCCGTTTGCTCTTGTCGCCAATCCGTTCCGCAGGCAGGAAAAGCACCACGAGCACCATAGCGAGAATGCCCATCAGATACACAAGAAACGCATACTGCCACCCGCACGATGCCGCCAGCACCCCCGCGAGAGCAGTTGCCACCACGCCGCCCAACTGGTTCATGGCTGCCGACAGCCCCATCAGCCGCGCCTGCTCTTTGGGGGCGAAATAGTATGACAGCAGTCCCGTGGAGAGCGGCATCAGCAGTCCGACACTCACGCCCAACAAGGCGCGCAGCAGCAGGAGCACCCCGATGTTGTCCGCAAGAAAACATCCCGCACCCGACAGGACATACACCGCAAACCCGACCAAAGCGATGGTGCGCGTGGACAGCCGTCGGCTGATGCCGTGAAAAAAGAGGTTGGTAAGGATAATGAACAGCGCAGGCAAGGAAACGATGAGTTTGATAATCATCTCACTCACGCCTTGTTGCGCGAGATGTGCCCCGATTATATCCAATGCGGGAGCAATCGCCGCACCTGCCATCACGGTCAGTACGGACATCGACAGAATGGTCGCAGTTAACTTTTTCATTCGACTATAGATTATTGTTTACATCCGATTCTTATGCCTGTGTGTCGGGTGGTTGCATACGCACAACCGCCTGAGAGACACTATTTGTGAATCTTCAGTCACCTACAGCCGTCAGCCCTGCCTTTTCGCTTTGCGCGTTGGTGGCATGGATACGCTTCCGTTGGTACATGTCAAACCTTCGGAGTCCTACAATTCGGGGACAAAATTACTGCTTTTTTGGGAAAAGTGAAAATCTTACACGCCTGAAAAAAGGCTATGGTATAGGATATTATGGGTGGAATATGTGGATTATAAGGACTTGAAAAATGATGGAAGTTTGAATAATATAAGAACTTGGTGTCTTTGTCTTGTCTGTTTTGCTTTGTCTTATCGGTCCCAATAGATATAGTGAATATCCTCTGTCTTTTGTGCCGCAGGTTCCACAATGAAAGTTGGGCTTTCTTTGTTCCATGGTTGGAACTCTCCGTTTGTACTGTCTTGCACAAAGTGCTGCACGCGTTCCGCCCATAGTAACCATTCGCGTGCGTTGCTGCATTCTCCTTCTGAATCAGTGTTTACAAACTCATGATAGCGAGTATTTCTGCCTACAATATTGTTATGCAGATCCATATAGTGGTCACATGGGGCATTCGGATGAGCATGTTCCCAGTACATATCCATTACGAGCCATGCTGTTAGTATGTTGGTGTATTGGCGCAGCAGCACATTCACATAGATGTGCTTGAACGCATCTCCTTGTTTGCCGCTGTGTGTTTCCTCTCCGTAGTAGTATTGTGCCAACTTCTCGGCTCTGGCTTTGCTTTGTATGATGCGGTAAAACATCTTCGGACCGCTTTGGAGCATCACCGACAGAAGCAGATTTTCTTCTTCAAACTCCGAAATATGCAGGGTATCAAAATCGTTTCTTGTCGCTTGGTTTTCTTGACTTGCAAGATGGTTCAGTGTTTCCAGTTGTATTTCCTCTCGAGGAGTCAACTCCATGGCGAAATATTCATCTTGGTCAATGGAATCTGTTCCGCTGCTTTCTTGTTGTGTCGTGCTCCCGTCTGTCCCTGAACAAAATCCTGTATCGGGCAATTCTTCCTGTATGTTGTTTGTGATGGAAAAGGTGGCTGGGTATTGTCGTAGTATCTCTTGGCAGATGGACTCGATTTTGTTTACATATCCTTTGTAGGCTTTTTCGGGATATAGTTCTGTGAGGCGTTGCTCTATATATTCACTCATATCTACAGAGTCCGTGCGCAGTTGAACGGCACGTGCTGTGCTATATTTCGCGGTATTCGGGTCATGGGCAGCCTCCCATTCTTTCCCTAATACATATATCACCTCGCTTGGGAAATAGGGTAATAGGGTCGTATCCGCTTGTGGAGTCTCTGTATGTATCTCTGTAGCGATTTTCGAGGTCTTGCAACTTGTCAGACCTGCACCCGTCAGCCCGATAAAGACGAGGGAATATAGATAATATATAACTTTTTTCTGCATAACACCGGTTGTGAGTTAACTCTTGCTTTCTGCAATCATTGTGCCGGAAATGTTGCAATATAACGAAGAATTCTGGGATGATAAGGTTTCTGTTTGTGTGTAATCTCTATCCAATTCTCTTTGACATGCGGATATATTGCTTTTTGTTTGCGACCTCCCAAGCCGACCTCATCGAGCCCTCGTCGGGAAACCTGCAGGATGGAATGGGAGCATCGTAAATCTCTTTCGGAGATGGAGCAGGGAGACTTGGCTGCTCAGGTTCTCTTTACGGAGTCTGATGGAAATGAGGTTCCCGTGAAGGGAATATCACCGGCAAATCGGATATACCCTCTATTTCCCTCTTACTGAAAATACGAGAGCGTAATTGCGCATCTGTTTCAGCATCGCAAGTAGTCCGTTGTTTCGTGTGGGAGACAGATGTTCGCGCAGATTGATTCGTTCTATGAAGTATAAGTCGCTGTCAAGTATCTCTTTGGGTGTGTGACCGCTCAGGCAGCGGATAAGCAAGGCTACAATGCCTTTCACGAGTATTGCATCGCTGTCCCCTTCATAAATGACCTTGCCGTCTTCCATTTTGGCATTGAACCATACCTTGCTTTGGCAACCGTCTATCAGGTTTCTTTCTGTGCGTTCTTCTTCGGGGAATGGAGGTAGTTCATTCCCCAAATCTATGAGCAGCGAATATTTGTCCATCCAGTCATCGAATGCGCTGAATTCTTCTATGATGGCATCCTGTGTCTCGTTTATAGTCATAATCGTATAATGTTTATTTCTGTTCTTTTTTCTGAGATAGCAATTCCCTTATCAAGTCATACAGCGATTGCGCCACTGTCTCGTCGTCCTTGTCCGATATTTCTTTTCCTATGAGGTCTGCTACTTCTATTGTGTAGTGGGCTCTGCTGTAAAACTCCTCTCGTCCGGACATTTGCCACTCCACGAACTCGTTCAGTTCTTCCTTTGTCTTGGCTTCTATCACGGGACGTTCGTTCAGGTCGGTGAGCCATAGCCTGTCTGCCAGGTGCTTGTTGTTCCAACGCAGGTAGATACTGGTTCCCAATTCCAGCAGACAATCCATATTGTCCTCCCAGCATGGGTAACCCCCTCCTGTAGCGTATATCACCTTTTGGATGGGAAGTTCCGACAGACTTTCCACGCAGTCTTTCTCTTGCCTGCGGAATGTTTCTATGCCGTATTTCCGTATGTAGGTGGCAGTTGTCATTCCGTTGATTTCCGAAAAAGCGGCATCCAGATCCACAAAATGCCAACCTAATCGTTCTGCCACCATCTTGCCGATGGTTGTTTTTCCGGCTCCCATGTAGCCGATCAGATAAATAGGTAGTTCCATGGTCCTTTGTTCTTAGTCTGCTAACTTTTCTTCGGGCGTTTCGTCTGTGAATACCAGGGTGTCATTCTCGATATGCGCACGTATGAAAACGCCTTCTTTGTCGGGCTGGATGGTGCGTATCCGTTGCCAGTCCATGTCGTATTCCGATACTGCTGACGAACAGATGGGTGAACACAATGTCTGTATGAGCAGGATCTTGTTGTTTTCTACAAGCCAGTCATATTCTATGCCGTCCGCAATTTCTATGCACATGCTCTTTTCTGTCAGCGAGAGTGGACGCGATTCCTTTCCGAATAGGTTGGGTACGGCGTGCAATATGGTCGTGTCATTTTCCTGCATGGCTATTACCAATTGCTGGCCGATCGCGTTTCGTTGTGCTTCGCTGAAATACGGGAGCAGTTCCTGTGGCATGGTCAGGAACGCTTCTATCGGACTCTGTGCCGCTATGTTTGTGGCACAGGCAATCAAAATCGAAAAACTCAATAAAATCTTCTTCATGCTGTCATCAATCTGTCTGATACATACCTTATTTTATCTTGCAGTACATCACGTCTCTTCCGTCTGCTGTCCCTCTCCATATTTCTTCTTTTTTCAGCAGTCTTTTGTCGCTCTCGAAGTCTATGGCTATCATGTCTCCCATGCGGATTGTTATGTACTTGCTAATCTCGCTGATGCTTTTTTCTATGCTGTCTGTCAAGTCCTCTGTCCGGTATGTGTGTTCTTCTCCTTCGGCTCCTATCTTCCAGTCTGTCTGAACATCCGCAGGCAACCAGTCTCCCACCACGAGCGAATTGTCAAAGCCTGTGGCGCGCGTCCACATATCCAAAGGGCAGGGTGGGGTGAGCAGGTCTGCTGCTTGTAGATTCATGCCTGTGGTTATGCCGTCATAATATCGCGCAGCAAAACGCTCTTCTATGTATCGTCCCAATCGGCTGATACGTACAACCACGCATGGATGAACCGCTATCTGCTCTGAAAAGTGAGGCAGAAAAAATGGTTTCCCGCCGACTAACAGGGCTGAATCAGGTTTGAGGTACATCGCCTTTTTACCGTCAATGTAGGTCATGCCTATGATTTTCATATCTCTCCGTCTTCTTCGTGTTTAACCAGAAGCGCGACGGCATA
>JBNMIS010000088.1:0-6739 GCA_050873385.1 Bacteroidales bacterium
CGGACTGCTTGCCCGTAGTCGCGACTGTTGTAGAATGGGTACGCGTCCGCACCGAAGTCGAAGTATAGGCAGCCTGCTTCGTCCGAAAAATTAACCGTAGCAGACCAATAGACGGCGCATTCCTGCACGCGGTTCACATCCGACCCTCCACGGTAACCGGAAGCGGGAAGGAAAACAGCCCCTGCGGCTTCCAACTTCTGCCAATCGGAAAGAGTGAATATCTGATAATTGACATAATCGTATGAATAGCCCGATTTGAATGTTATGCCTGCCGGGCATATCCAGTAGTCGGGCAAGAAGACAATACTATTCGCATACCTGCTACCATCGGCATTGAGGTTGATACGTGCCACGCCGATGAGATTGTTTGCATTGGTACGTCCTGAGAGAAGGTAACTCCACTCGTCATCCGTCAATGTACGCCATATATCGGGAGCGTCTGTCCCGATAGTATTCGTACCCCAATCCACAAAATCACCAGAGTAATCTTCAGCGTCTTGGGAGGTACTTATACCCCACTTGGCTGTGGCAGTACTTCCACTCCAACCGAACAGGTCTATCTTGTCTGCAAGCGTGCCATTACTGATATTGACTGTGCCAATCATATCATACTGATTATCCGCAAACGACCATGTCTGTGTGCTGCGCGTATACTGTAAGTTGCCCGGTGAGAAACGCACCTGTTTGGTTGCAGAGACAGAGAATGCATCTTTCGGCAAGGAACAGAATACTACACTGTCGGCATTTTCCATACAATAGACCATTGCACCGCCTTTATAGACTTTGAGCATTTGGGCATTGAGAGAGAGGGCAGATAGCAATGCTACCAATAAGAGACTCCCCCTAGCCCCCTCTTCGAAGAGGGGGAGTATTGAACGGAATGATTTCTGTTTCATTTGTTTGTAAGTTTATTCGTTTATGCGTGGTTGAATGGGTTGATGAGTTTATAGGATGTCCCCGATATGCCTACGGTATGGGCAGCATAATGTACCGTTTATCTACCGTGTATCAACCGTGTATCAACCGTCTATGTACCGTAGTTGTTAGCGGGAGGGCAGAGAACTGTCTTGTCCTAAAACAGGTTGACTATTGCTCGTACAATATCTCCATTTTTGGCAATGTTCCTACTTTTACAGGTCGCGGACAAGACGGACGGAGTATCCGTATTTGCGACCTGCATGACCATTGACGGAAACAAGCACTTTCGTGGAATTGAAAGACATATATCGTGCAGCGTATTTTGATGTCCCCGATGTAGTAGCCGTCCAATAGGTACCCTTCTGACCACAGGCAGATAGGATCGTGCCATAACGAGCACCTGCAGCAGGCAGGAATATGGCACCTGCGGACTCCAACGAAACAAATTCGTCCGAGTTGTAGATATTCGTGGAGTAGTCCGATTCCGAGTAATTTTTGGAAGCATCTGTCAGATTGCCGTCTCCCAAGATACTGACAGATAGTCCCACAGGCGTTTCAAAAAAGTCAGGCAACAGCATAAAACCCAGTGTTCCATTGACTTTGGCTATCGTCCAGCGTGTGTGTTGGAACAGGTATAGCCACTCGTCGAGGGTCAGTGTGCGCCACGTGTTGGCAACATCCGTACCGATGGCATTAGTTCCCCAATCGGTAAACTTTGAGTTCGCGTCCTCGACATTAGTCGGGTTATTGCCCGTCCCCCACCCGAAGAGGTCTATCCAGCCCGTGTAGGTGGTGTCCGTGAGGTCGGCAGCGACATAGTCGTATTGATAGTCGGCAAAACGCCAAGTACCGGTAGCAATGTGGTATTGCAGGTTGCCTTTGGAGAAACACACGTACGAGTTGTCAGAAATGGCAAAAGCACTCTCCGTGGCAGCATTGGGGATTGCGCGGGTAACCACTATGCTGTCGGTATAGGCAGTGCAGTAAAGCACTCTGCCTGATTTATAGACCGTTAACACTTGCGCGTTGAGACTGATGACCCATAAGAGAGCAAAGAGAATGGATAGTATCTTTTTCATTTTGTCAAGTGTTTATTGGTTGTTGAATGGAACGTCTCTGACCAAGCGCACAGACATACCGAAGCAGGGAGTAAGTTTATAGAAGTATGCAGTCTGTAAACGAAAACCCAGATATTGTGCCTTCGTTTCAGATAATAATGTAGTCGCCCAATAGTATCCCTGCACACCACATTCATATACGCGCAATCCGCTTCGTCCGCCCGCACAGGGCAGAAAAACAACGCCCATAGACTCCAACAAAGCAAAATCGCTTGCAGTATAGACATGGTCTTCTTTAAGTCCTTTGTATATTTCCAAATGGGCGGGCAGGAGCAAGAAACCTACAGTGCCATTGACCATTGCTATCGCCCAGCGGGTGTATTGGAACAAGTATCGCCATTCGTCGGCAGTAAGTGACCGCCACGTGTTGGCAACATCCGTACCGATGGCATTAGTTCCCCAATCTACAAATACTGTCTTGTAGTTGTCAAAGTCTGCGACAAAAGTGGGGTCATCACCCGTCCCCCAACAAAAGAGGTCTATCCAACCCGTATAGGTGGTGTCGGAGATATTGGCGTTTCCGTCACCGACATAGTCGTATTGCCGGTCAGCAAAACGCCATGTGTCAGTAGAGGGTTGATATTGCAGATTACCTCTGGAGAAATGCACATAAGAGGTGTCCGAGACAGCAAAAACAGTGGAAGCGGCGAAGTCCGGGTATGTGTCGGAGAACATCATACTGTCGGGACTGGCGAAACAACCGATGGCTTTTCCTGCTTTATAGACCGTTACCACTTGGGCGTTGAGGGAGAGGGCAAAGAATAGAAAAAGCAATAAGAGACTCCCCCTAACCCCCTCTTCGAAGAGGGGGGATACAGAGCGGAATGATTTCATACTCATATTGTTTATGGGTTGATTGGTTGATTGGTTTATACGTTTATACGTGGTTGAATGGGTTGATGAGTTTACGGGTTCAGTATTCTGCCGTGGGCATCGTAGCAGACACCGTCGCGGACGATGAGTATTTGTCCGTTACGAAGTACTTTGCGGGCAGGAGTGGCGGTCTCTGCAGCAGAGGGGTGAGAGATGTCTGTGCTTACGTTGGAATAGTCCTTTACGAGACGGACGGAATAACCATTACTACAACTATCACCAATACTTATTGTCCAGAGAGCAGCTTTTCCACCATAAGAAATCAGCCAGAATTCCATATGGTAGAAGTCAATAATACCCTGTCTCTCCCTAATAGAACTCGACCAATAAAAGCCTTCATAATCAGCAGAATTATCCACAGCCACATTTGTACGATAGCCTGCGGCAGGGAGAAAAACCGCACCCGCAGCCTCCATCTTCAGCCAATCGGCGAAAGTGTAAATATTGTGGGTAGAGAAATCATAGTTGTAAGCCTTATAATAGCCATCTTTGTAGTATTCCAGCCCATGCTCTGTACTCGGAGTAAAAGTAACTCCCTGTGGTGTAGTCCAACCATCGGGCAATACGACAAGTCCCGTGATGTCGCCAACCGTGGTGAAGCCAAAGAGTTTGTCGGCATCGGTACGGGAGAAGAACAGATACGTCCACTCGCTTTCTGACAATGTGCGCCATGTCCCGGCAGGCTCACCGTTGATGACATTGGTGCCCCAATCCAAGAAGTCGCCCAAATAGTCTTCACAGTCGGAGTCCCAGCCTACTGTTAAACCAAAGGCCGTTTTGGGGTTGTTGCTGCTCCGAGCAAAGAGGTCTATTGAGTCGGCAAGGGCAGGGGTGCCTTCTTCAACGGTGATGTTGGCCTTACCGATGTAGTCGTATTGATGAGGCGCGAAACGCCACACTCCTTTGCGGATATGATGCCATAAATTGCCCTGTGAGAACGTGACTTGCCTGCCTTGGGCTACCGTGAACGGCTTTGGTACAAACGTTACACAATCCTGTACGAGGCGGATCGAGAAAGCGTTGCTTCGCCGGTTGTAACTATCAGGAATGAGGTATTGGTTGTTAAAATGCAGATATGAAACCAGGCTATCGGAAGACGTAGTGCTTGACCAATAATTGCCGGCACTCTGCACCCAGTTGATGTCCGTCCGATAACGGCTGCCTGCGGCAGGGAGAAAGACGGCCCCCGCTGACTCCATGCTCAGCCAATCAGCAGGCGTATAGACATTGTGCGTATAGTTATCGCCATTGTCATTGGAATAAAAGCAGCCGCTCTTGGTCAGCCCTTTTGCAGTGCTTGGAGTGAAAGCGACTCCTGCGGGGAGTATCCAATCGTCGGGTAGGATGACAAGTCCCTTGGTGCTACCGACCGTGGCGAAACCAAAGAGTTGGTCTGCATCGGTGCGGGTACAGAACAGGTTCTTCCACTCGGCTTTCGACAGCGTGCGCCACGTGTAGGCGGCATCGGTGCCGACAACATTCGTACCCCAGTCGTTGAAAGTCGGATAGTTGTGGATGTTGGTGCTTGTATCAGCGGGATTGTTGCCCGTGCCCCAGCCGAAGAGGTCAATCGTGTCGGCAAGAACGGTATTGCCATTGGTGTCGGTGGTGATGTTGGCATCGCCGAGACAGTCGGTCTGTTGCTTGGCAAACGACCATGTGCCTGTGGAGCGGGTGTATTGCAGGTTGCCTTTGGCGAAATATACCTGTTTTCCGTCCGAGACAGAGAACCTGCCCGCAATAGCATCAGCGGACACTTGGGCGTGGAGGGAAAGGGCAGACAGCAATGCTACCACCAAAAGACTCCCCCTACCCCCCTCAAAGAGGGGGAATACAGATTTGTTTCGCGTTACGTTCATGTTGTTTACGGGTTGATTAGTTGATTGGTTTATACGTGGTTGAATGGGTTGATGAGTTTACGGGTTCAGTATTCTGCCGTGGAGGTCGTAGCAAACGCCGTTGCGGAGAATAAGTATTTGCCCGTTGCGGAGGACTTTGCGGACGATGGCGGTGTTGGCAGCAGAGGGGGTGGCCGCGTCTGTACTTACATTGGAATAGTCCTTCACAAGACGGACTGCGGACCCGTAGTTGCGATTGCTGCCGTAGTTGTGCGAGAAATATGAATCCGAGGTGAAGTACACATAGTACGCTTTGTCCGAGACGTTCGGTGTAGCAGACCAATAGGTGCCGCAGTTCTGCACGCTGCCCACAAACGCCCCGTTGCGGTCGCCCGAAGCAGGCAAGAAAACAGCCCCCGCGGCTTCCAACTGCTGCCAATCGGCAAGCGTGAAAGTCTGGTAATCAGCGTAAGCCTGAACACTCTGGGTATTAGAGAAGCCCGACTTGAACGTTACGCCCGCAGGGCATGTCCAATCGTCAGGGAGCAAAACAAGACCATTCGCATATATTTTTTCGCCTAACTGAATACGTGCCACACCTACTAATTGGTTGGCATCGGAACGCTCATCGAGTAGGTAATCCCATTCATCCGCAGTCAAGGTGTACCACGTGCTGCCGTCACCGATATTCGTACCCCAATCCACAAAATCACCACTATAATCGCTGTTATCTGTGGATGTACCGATACCCCACTTGGCACTGCCCGTACCACCGCTCCAACCGAACAAGTCTATCTTGTCTGCCAAAGCACTACCAGTCTTGTCGTATCCGTATGTAGCATCGTAAACCTTACCACCGCCATCCACATTATCCGTACCCAACATATCATACTGATGCTCCGCAAACGCCCATGTCTGTGTGGATCGGGTGTATTGCAGGTTGCCGCCGGAGAACGTGATTTGCTTGCCATCTGCTACTGTGAAAGGCTTGGGTTGATACGCCGGCTCTGCCTCTTCTTGTTTGTCCTGCACGGGGCGAACAGACAGACCCTTGTTGCGCTTGTTGTTGTCCCTTTCCACCTTCTCATGATTAAAAGTTACTATCCAAACGCCATCCGAGGAGTTCTCGAGAAGCGACGAAGACCAATAGTAGCCGCGATTTCCTGCGACGTAGGGGGCAGCATTACCGTCGCGAAACCCCGCAGCGGGGAGGAAGATGGAGTTACCATTCGTCTTGCTTGCTACTTGGTAGCCGTTCATGCCGTTCTGTGCAGTCCACGTCCACGTACATTGTTCACGCAACTCCGTCCATTCGGCATCGGTGGGCATACGCCATACATCGCCCCAATTGGCAGTAGCGGCATCGTCTTCCGGCTCCAAGACTGTCTTATTGTCAATGAAGCCGTTGTCGCCACTACTTGCATCAGTGCAGTACTTGGTGAATTTATAGTGGTACCTCTCCCCCTCATTGGCATACTTGTAGGTCGCCAACGAGTAGTCCTTTTTGCTATCCGTCTCGCCCCAAGCGTAGTAGTTGCCGTAGCCTTCGGGCGTGGTGGCACCTTCGGGCGTGGTGACACCGATGTTGCATGATGCCCATTTCACGCTCAGTCCGAGGTCAACAGCCTGTACGTTTGCGGGGGCTTGTGCCTTGGCAAGCGTCAGCGACGCCAGTGCCGTAATGATTGTAAGTAGATGTTTGTGCATACATTTGATATTTGGTTGGTTGATACTTATTCTTCGCCGAGGCGTTGTCTGGCTTCGGCAAGGGATTTCTGGATTTGTGCCTGCAGCAGTTCGCGCGATGGCAGTTCGGTGAGGTACTGCGCCACCTGAATACCCGCTTTGTCAAGTTGCAACAACTCTATCTGTTCGCTACTGCCTTCAGTGCAAAGGAGCAAGCCTAACGGCGTCTCTTCGCCCTGCTCCATCTCGTGTGCCTCCAGCCAACGCAGATACAATTCCATCTGTCCCTTGTATTGCGCCTTGAAC
>JBNMIS010000089.1:0-6719 GCA_050873385.1 Bacteroidales bacterium
CCGTGTCAAACAGCAAGGGATACGCAAGGGATGCGCAACCCTTGGGCTATGGATAGGCTACTTGTTGTTTAAGAATTTTTCAAGTTCCGCCTGCGCATTCACCAGGGTCAGCACAGCCTGCACGTAGGTGGACTGAGCGGTGATGAGGTCGTTGCTGGCGTTTACCAATTCGAGGTTGCTTGTTGCACCGTGGTTGAACTTATTGGTCGTCGATTGGAACACGCGCTGAGTAACATCCATGTTCTCTTTCTCGGTAGAGTATGTCTCAAACGAGTTCTGAAGGTTGAACCTGAGTTGCTGGTTCTGTATGTCAAGGTTGTCAGCGGTCTCGGCAAAGGTGTTGCGCGCTTCTTCCAACGCAATCTTTTTCTCTACCACACCCGCAGCACGCTTACCCGACGACCACAGCGGCATCGACACGGTCACACTCACTGCGTGCGGCGGAGTCATACGCATACCACCCTCTGCATAATACTTTTGATTGCTGTATTGATAGCCTGCGCCCACCGTCGGACCGTAAGCCCAACCTGCCATGTGAACGTTTGCTTTAGCCAACTCCACGTTTTTCTCCAAGGCTTGGTAACTCAAGTTGCGTTGCGGGATAAAGTCTTCCCCGAGCAAATGCAGCACAGCCTCTGCCGACAGCATATCCTCCAGACTGGTAGTCAGTGTCAGTTCCGTTTCCACGGGTACGTCAAGCAGTACCTTCAGCGAGTTCAATGCCAGCAGAGTGGAACGCTTGTTGGAGTTGATGTTATTGCGAAGCGTGTTCACACGCACCATTATCTGGTCTGCCGTGGTCTGCTCAGCCGCACCGACCTCCACGCTACGCTGTGTCATCTGTGCCAACTGCTCCACGTTTTGCAACGACGAATCCAACAACGCCACCACGTCTTGCAATACCAATACCGAAGCATACGAGGTCTTCACGCTTGCGCGCAGGTTCACTTCCGACTGCTCTTTGTTTATCTTCTGCATGTCGATGGCTATGTTGTTGAGCAGCGCACCCACAATGGCTTGCCCGTTGATGCCAATCGAAGCCTTTACGCCCGTGGTCGAATAGTCAGGCATAGAAATTTTCATACCTCCGAACTCCATCTCATATCCGCACATCGAACTATACTGCCAACTTGCGTCAGCCTGCGGCAACATCGCTGCAATGGTCTGCCAGCGTTGTGCGTAGGCTTGTTGTACAGCGAGGTCTGCGTTGCGGAGACTACGGTTGGATTCGATGGCATAGTCTTGCGCCTCTTCCAAACTCAGACTGAGAGCCTGCGGCACATTCCGTTGCGGGGCTTTCTTTGTTGCAGCCATCACATGGTCTTCTGCCGTGGCACCGCCGCTTATCACCAGCGCGGCCACCATCAATGAAAGTAGTTTCTTCATCTTGTACCTTATAGTATTTATTGTTAGTTATTACTTATCGAGAATACCTTGTATCATTATATCAAGTCCCTGTTTGGCAATCCGTATCATCTCGCTGCGCCGCTTGGGATAGTTCTGCATTGTCTCAAGTATGAAATAGTGAGCATAGGAGAACAACTGCGCCGTGGAACCGGCATCCAAATTCTTGCGGAAGACTCCCTCTTTCTGCCCTTTCTCAATAAAACGTACCAGATAGCGATACATCATTGCACACAGATGTTCCTTGTGTTGCGCAGCAAGGTTTGGATAATACTTCTGCAAATCGTACATAATGGGAGGCGGCTGTTCAAAATCCTTCTCGTTCTTTTTAACCATTTTCCCCCAATCCTGCAGAGTCTCTCCAGTAGTCTTACCCTCTACCTCGCGGAGCATCTTCTGTTCGATTTTCTGTTCGTGCAAGGTCAGCATCTCACTCACCAATTGGTCTTTCGACCCGAAATACACATAGAATGTCTTTTTCGATATACCTAATTCGCGACAAATATCATCGATGCTCACAGAGCGGATTCCCACTTCGCGCATCTTCTTCACGGCCAACCGTACAATATTTTCCCGCAAATCATCAGACATACCTTACAGTAATTTCGAACACCCGTAATTATGCAATAAGTGTGCCACAGGCACTATCCGTGGAAACTTTTTTACTTTTACAGTTTCCAAGTATCCGAAAGGCCACATTTCCTCCATACCCTATCCAATTCGCCAAGCCATCCAAAACAGCGGACTATCCCTGCGCCCCACGACACTCCGGCAAGGGCTCGACGAGGGGTCGATAAGGGGTCGTTTTCCGCCCGCATCGAACCCGACAAATTTCCAAGCAAAAATCAAAAAACACAGCAGACCGTCCACAGACAAAGACTCATCCCACAAGTACATCCGAAGAAAACGAGAGAAACATTGCTCACATTGCATCAGAGCAGTTTCACTTTAGCCACATTCATCACCGGCAAAATCAAAACAAGAAAAAGAATACGGATCATGTCCTTATTCTTTTTCCTGATGAATGTCTGTATCTTGCAACGGACGAACCTCTGCAAAACAGTCCGGTTATGTTATTCTTCGCCGTCGACAGCAATAGCGATCGAATTGGCGATTTCTGCCATTTCGTCAGCCGACAAATGCAGTTTCGGATTCGAGAAGAGCATGTCCGTCTCTTTTTGCAACGGGATAAGGTGCATGTGAACATGATTCACCTCCATGCCCAACACAGCCACACCGATACGCTTGCAATCGACAACCTTCTTCATGCCTTCTGCAACTCTTTTGGCAAAGACCATCATATCCGCAAGCGTCCGGTCGTCCAAATCGAAGATATAGTCGGCTTCCGGTTCGGGCAACTTGGGAACTACCAAGGTATGCCCTTTTGTGAGAGGGTTAATATCCAAGAACGCATAGAAACGTTCGTCCTCTGCGACCTTGTAACTCGGTATCTCACCGTTTATTATCTTTGTGAACAGTGTCATAGCGATATTTCGAGGATTTCAAATTCCATAACGCCCGAAGGTACGGAAATTTTAGCGATGTCACCCACTTTCTTTCCGAGCAAGCCTTTTGCAATAGGAGTAACGACCGACAACTTTCCCTCTTTGAAGTTGGCTTCACTCTCCGTCACCAACTGATAGGACATGACAGCGCCCGTCTTAAGGTTTTTAATCTTCACCTTTGTCAGCACCTGCACTTCGTCGGTATTGATACGCGACTCATCAATCATACGCGCATCCATAATCTTGGTTTTGAGCATTGCAATTTTGGATTCCAATTTTCCCTGCTCCTCTTTTGCGGCATCGTATTCAGCATTTTCACTCAAATCGCCCTTATCACGCGCCTCTTGAATAGCCTGAATAGCACGAGGACGCTCAACGCCCTCCAAATAGACCAATTCATCTTTCAGTTTCTGCAGTCCTTCTGCAGTCATATACACTACAGCCATAGTTCTATGATATTAGTTAATTAATACTTTCTTTTCAACAATTCCGATGCAATAAATGCCTTTTTTGCATTATCCGCATCAGCCAGATTCAGTTGTTCCGCCCAATTCTTTTCAGGAGAAGCCTCCTTCGGACCGTTCTCAGAATGCTCTTTCGGACAAGAAACATGCACATCGGACTTTTCGGGACGAATGCGTTTTTCCTTTGTTTTTCCCCCTACGTATACATACCGGCCCGTTTCACCAGCGGCAGATTTTTCCTGCGGAGTCTCAGCCGCCAAATCATCAAAATCCGGCATTTCCGCCTTCTCTGCACGAGAATGGGGAGACATCGTCTTCCCGGGTTTGCGACGCTGACCTTTCAGGATGGAATACAGCCACACAAACACCGTTGCGACAAGCAAAATAAAGATGACAGAACCCATGGTATGCTTCCGTATAAAAAGATTGAAAAACAACGAGAAACTTCCCAGCCTCTCGTTGCCATTAAACCTAAACCTTAACTATGAAAATTTTATTTGTTTTCGCCGGCAAAGGTAAGTCTTTTTTTTCTACCGTGCAAATCTTTAGGACAAAAACTCTTAATAGCGGCAAAAAACGAGGTCAAGCAGTAACTTTTTCGCCCTTGATAGGCTGTTTCGATGTAACTTTACATGCATTTACAGGTACATATAACCCTCCATTTACAGACTTATCATGCAGAAAAAGTTCTACATAGAGACTTACGGTTGCCAGATGAACGTAGCAGACTCGGAAGTTGTCGCCTCCATCATGCAAATGACAAACCACCAGATTGCCGAGGAAGAAGAGTCAGCAGATGTCGTATTGCTCAATACATGTTCCATACGGGACAATGCCGAGCAGAAAGTAGTGGCGCGTCTGAAGACTCTCACATCACAGAGGAAAGGCAAACAAAAGAAGATTATCGGCGTGATAGGCTGTATGGCAGAGCGTCTGGGAGAAGAATTGACAAGGGACTACGGAGTGGATTTCGTGGCAGGTCCAGACGCTTATCTTGACATTCCCAACCTGTTGGGTCAGTGTGAAGCAGGGCAGAAAGCCATCAATGTGGAACTATCGAAAACCGAAACATACAGAGAAATACTGCCTTCACGCATCGGAAATCCCATATCGGGTTTTGTAAGCATTATGCGCGGGTGCAACAATTTCTGTTCATACTGTGTGGTCCCCTACACGCGCGGAAGAGAACGAAGCAGGGACGTAGAGAGTATATTGGCGGAACTGCGCGACCTGCAAGAGCGCGGATACAAAGAAGCAACGCTGCTCGGCCAGAACGTGAACTCCTACCGGTTTGAGAAAGACGGAACGGTTATCACATTTCCGGATCTTCTGGAAACCGTTGCAGAGACCGTACCAAATATGCGCATCCGCTTCACGACCTCTCACCCGAAGGACATGTCGGACCGGACACTGGAGGTGATTGCCCGGCACAAAAACCTATGCAAATTCATCCACCTCCCCGTACAAAGCGGAAGCAACAGGATATTGTCGCTTATGAACCGAAAGTACACGAGGGAATGGTACCTGGAACGTATCGACGCCATCCGCAGGATACTTCCGGAAGCCACAATAGGAACAGATGTTTTCTGCGGTTTCCACAGCGAGACGGAAGAAGATCACCAGCAGACCTTGTCATTGATGCGAGAAGTAGGTTTTGACACCGCTTTCATGTTCAAGTATTCGGAGCGTCCCGGAACCTACGCAAGCAAACATCTGCCAGACGATATTCCCGAGGAAACGAAAATCAGACGACTCAACGAAATAATCGCCCTGCAGAACCAACTATCGCTGGAGAGCAACCAACGAGACATAGGGAAAGTGTTCGAAGTGCTGGTGGAAGGATTCTCAAAGCGTTCCAACGAACATTTCTACGGAAGAACATCGGGTTATAAAACCGTTGTATTCCCGCGGAAAGGAAGACACATCGGAGAACTGGTCAATGTACGAGTGACCTCTTGTTCCGCAGCGACATTGATAGGCGAGATCGCAGAGGACGAAGAGCACGCCTCAGCAGAATAAGACAGAGCATACATCCAACAAAGGACACCTTACAGCGGTACAACCGCAGCAAGGCGTCCTTTGACTATAATGATCCGTTGGCAGAATACAATTCACCCAATCCACCCATTGTTTGAAGTACACGAATACTATGAACATTACCGTTAATCTTATGATTACTGGTTTCTTTTCTTTTGCATGACCAAAAGAAAAGAAACCAACGGGACTCCCCCGACCACCTCAAAGAGGGGGCTATACCAGACTTATTCATAGGCAAACTTAATGTCGGAAGTTGCCAAAAATACAAGTCACTCGGATTTCGGAGGAGACACAACCCGATCCGCTCAGACAGTATCTCCGCTTACCGAAATCCTCGCTCCATTTTTGACGCACCGACACAATGCCGAAAGCAACAGACACGCTGCTCTCCGCTTTTTCAAACTGATTTCACCAACGGACTATATCAATCAGTTTGTTTCCTTTGATTATCGTTCAGGAAACGGGATGAGGCAAAGATGTTTGTCGGGGAACCTGTACGAAATGTACTTAGCAAAGAAATCTTCCAACGAGTATTCTCTCATCAGACGTTCCACCTCGGCATAGTGCGAAATCCACTTCACCGGTGCAACGTTTTTCGTCTTCTCCTTGTAGTGTTGTTCTATAGACAACCGCACGGGAGCCATCCGCACTTTCCGGAATCTCGGCAACCGAAACGGGCAACACCGCACGCGTGTCATACGGAGTTTTTCAGGTTGGAAATACTGTATCAATCCTTTGGCTTCACGAATCAGACGAACAGAGCGTTGTGCCAAATCCTCCAAATCTCTCTGGCGTGTTTCTTCCCCTATAAGAGGATTGACAAAATGCGAGCAAGCGACCTCCGTACTTATGTTATAGTTGCGCATTACAAGTTCCATCTCATGAATTCTGTCATACATATCGGCGTCGTTGGACAGCCGATGAAAATTGCAATCCTCGGGCATAAATGCAAGACGGCGGAAAATACCCTCATCGGGATAACCATACGCATAGCCCGCGTCATTCAGTTTCTTACGGAGAATTTCCACGATTGCCAGATTGACAAAGAGATGACGGATAATATCCTGAAGAATCAGTTGTTTGCGTTTTCTGCTAATCCTTGTGGACTGAACATGCTGAATGAGGGGTACTATTATGGCGATGATCCCTATGATAGTGACAACCGATGCGAAGAAAGCGACCCAATTAAACATCGGAGTGAGACCGAGAGAATCATCGGTATTATAACTGATAAGAGTAACTTGCGACAGAATACTATCTATCGCCTGCACATTGTCCGGTGCAACAAAAAAGTCGTTCATAGTGTATC
>JBNMIS010000090.1:0-6481 GCA_050873385.1 Bacteroidales bacterium
GACGGACGTCCGCTGTTGGAACATCTGCGCGAAGAACTTCTCCGACACGGCTTTGAACTAATACCGCGCCCGTCACGCGAGGTATTTGATAAAATTGTCAGCACGGAAGAAAACAAGTACATATCCCGTTTGGTAAAGTTGGTATGTACATTTATTCAGAATTTCAAAACGAATGGGCTGACCGTGGATGATTTCTTCCGTTTCCGCAGTACCTCTACCAACGAACGCTCCAAACTGTTTCTCACTATCTGCGAACAATGCTACTACGAGTATGCCAAGCGTCTGAAAGAGAAACACGCCATTGATTTTGAGGATATGATTAACGACTCCGCACGTATTTTGCGCGAGGAAGAACTGAAAGGCACAAAATTGGATTTCCGCTACATCATAGTGGATGAATATCAAGACATTTCGCGCCAACGGTTTAACCTGACCAAGGAATTGAGCCGGATGTGCAATGCAAAAATCATTGCAGTGGGCGATGATTGGCAGTCGATATATGCATATGCCGGTTCTGACATCACCCTTTTTACCAAGTTTAAGGAGACTTTCGGCTATGGATTGGAACTGCGGATTACCAAAACCTATCGTAATGCACAGGAACTCATTGACATAGCCGGCGGCTTTGTGCAGAAAAACAGCAGCCAAATCCGCAAGTCGCTGGTTTCGCCCAAGCATATCAAAGATCCTATTGTCATACAGACCTATACGGAAGATGTGGACAGAGAGAAATACGAGGGAAAAGGTGGTAAGTTCTTCCTTATCGGTGAAACCGTGCAAAAGATTATGGACGAGATTTTGGCGGTTAACCCCAAATCGTCTATTCTCCTGCTCGGGCGTTACAATTTTGATGCATACAACTTGGGTAAATCGGCAGACTTTGTGTATGACGAAAAGACGGGCAATGTATGGTCGAAGAAATACAATGCCTACTATTTCGATTTTATGACCGTCCACCGCGCCAAAGGGTTGGGATATGACAACGTCATTCTATTCAACAATATCGACAATGCATACGGTTTCCCGTCCAAAGTGGAAGATGATCCGGTACTGCGATATGTGGTAAAAGTGGATAGAGATATTGAGTTCGCGGAAGAACGGCGGTTGTTTTATGTGGCACTGACACGTACCAAGAACCGTGTGTATCTGGTTACCCCGCAGCAACGCCCGTCGGATTTTATTTTGGAACTGATACGCGACTATCCCAACATCGTGGTGCGCGGTGAGATCGATACAGAGAAAAAACAAAATGCAGAGCGGAAAGTTTGTCCCGTATGCGGTTATCCGTTGCAACTGCGCTACAAGAAAGCATACGGTTTGCGCCTGTGGATATGCACCAACGAACCCGAGATTTGCGATTTTATGACCAATGACCTCAAAGGCAACGAGATGTCAATCCTCAAATGCGATGCTTGCCGAGACGGGTATTTGATTGTAAAGCAAGGAAAGAAAAACATACGGGGAGCAACAAATATGTTTCTTGGTTGTAACAATTATATTCCCGACGGAAGCGGTTGCAACCGTATGATGACTTACACGGAATATAAAAAACTTAAAGCAGTCACATAGCGAATGATCCTTCATTGCCTCAAATGCTCTTATCCGCCACTATGTAAAGTCAAGAAGCACGGACAAATACAGACAGACAAGAAAACAAGGGAAAACCGAGCGGAGAAGCATGATGTGTGTACCAAGTGTATCAGTTGCAGGAATGCACCCATTTGTGGGGCGGGAGATTTTTATTATCTTTGCATGTCGTAGTGGGCAGGGGGACGGATTTGTTGCAATACGGCACTTTTACGTCCACCGGCAATGCAGCCCCGTTATACTATGGAACGAAAGCACTGGATAGATTTGTTGCGAGGTATCTGTATGCTGGCCATACTCCTGTTCCATACAGATGTGTATTGTGCCAATGGCGGTGTAGTGGAATACAAACTCTACGTGAGCAACGCATTGGTGCTTTTCTTCACGCTTTCCGGCTATCTGATGTACAAAGAACAAGAGTTCTGCCTACGCAAGAAACTCCTATCCATTGCCAGAGGCATACTGTTACCCTACTTTATCTTTACCCTACTCATGGCCATCCCCAAGGCACTGGTCCACGGGAATGAAGTAAACATAGCCAACATACTGGTGCCCATACTGTCAGGAAAAGCCTCCTGGTTTGTGGCGACTCTCTGCCTGGCAGAAATTCTATTCAGCGTAATGATACGCCTATCCAACGGGAAAACGACAGTTTTAGGCATAATGTGCATTGTATCGTTTGTTGTTTCCATGTATATACCAGAGTCGGATGAAGCCTATTTCTGGGAGACAGACAATGCTTTACAAGCCCTTTTATTTCTGTTTGCAGGTTACTTCTATCACAAACATGAGCACATCGCCGACCGATACCTCCGTACTCCTTACAGTCTGCCCATCTTATTTATTCTATTAGTCGCCATCAAAGTATATGAATGCAGAAGCGGGGTTCATATTATCATTTTCCCTATCCGTATAAGCAACTACGTGGTATTCCTTGCCGATATGCTGGTCGGTTCCCTGTTCCTGATATATCTGTGCAAGAAACTGCCTGCGTGCAAATGGATCGAATGGGTGGGAACCCATTCACTGGTGTATTATTTCGTGTGCGGCGGCGTTCCACTACTGACCGGCAAACTGTTTGAGAAAGCAGGCTTAACCTACAAAGGAAATTATGCCATCGTGTTGCTGGGATTTGTTGTCGTTTGCCTCGTATCCACCTGTATTGTCTGGTTTATATACAGATACCTCCCGTTTATGACAGGCAAGAAACTCAAGAAAGAATGACTATACATCCATCCGTTGCCACACATTCCACCTTCTGAAAAATACCAATCATAAAAATACATCTATGAAAAGAAGCACTTTATTCTTAACCTCTCTGTTCATTGCCTGCTCGACAATGGCAGAGACCATTCCTGCCACCGACAAGCGTATCACCATTGTTGGACGTACGGCAACGGAGGGAACCAGCGTTTCATCGGACTGGACCGCCACCACCATTCGCGTGGCATACTCGGGCAAGTCGCTTACCATGAAAGCATCTGACACCAAGCGGAACTATTACAACGTATGGATTGACAGTCCGACAAGCAATGAACCTGACCGCATCGTAGCGACACACGGCACGGATTCGGTCATCACGCTTGTGGCACCCGATGACCCCGCAAACAAGACCCGCCGCGGCAGGCATGAAGTGATATTGCAAAAACGCACAGAAGGAGAACAGGGAACCACCACATTCATTGAGTTCACCGCTGACAAGTTCTATCCAGCGACGCCACTGTCCGACAAACAAATCGAGTTTATCGGGGACAGTTATACGTGCGGTTACGGCTCGGAGAACAGCGTAAAGACCGACCCCTTCACCCCCGAAACAGAGAACTCCTCCAAGACTTATGCCGCCATCGTGGCACGCTACTTCGGGGCAGACTACATCGCCATAGCCCACTCGGGTATGGGTATTACACGGAACTATAACTCGAAGTACAATGGCTGGTGGATGCCAGAGCGCTATATGCAGACCTTTGATATGGACTCCACACAGGCTACCCGCTGGACAGCAGCGGACTCAGAGTTCCACCCCGCCATGACGGTTATCTATTTAGGAGCCAACGACTTCTCAGTGGCTATGCAGCCGAAATACGAGAAATTCCGCGACCAATACTACAAACTGCTCCGCGAAATAAAAGCGAACTACGGCGAGGATTATCCCGTGCTGTGCATCGCCACCAAGGCCCACGAATATCTGTTCACTTATATCCGCGAACTGGTCAACAACTGCGGTATGAAGAACGTATATTATCTCGGTCTTTGCCCCGCATTGCATGACAATGACGGTGACCTCGGCGCTTCCGCTCACCCCAACTATCTCGGGCATCAGAAAATAGCCTACTCCGTCATTCCTTACGTTGCTACGATCACCGGCTGGGGTCTGCAAGACGCACCTGTGAAATAGTATTTTCCGGATTCAAAAACCGGGACCTCGACGCAAACGACATGGCTGCCAAAGAATTTTGACAGCCATGTTTGTATCTGTAGATGCCTCTGAAACACAAATTGTCCATGGTGATTTTATATCCTGTCCTAGTTCCATTCAGGAATAAAACGGTTCGCGGTTTTGGCAATTGGCAATGCAGTATCCCGTTTCCTTCCCCTCGTCCAGGGGTCGTCGAGAGCGGCTTGAGGGCGGCTACACAATCACAACTTCTTTATGTTCTTCAAGAAAGAAGGAAACAATCTGCAACATTCATTTTCACAAAGAGACATCCCACCGGCATTTTTGTCGCAGGAAAAGATTTTCTACAAACAATCTATCAGCAAGTTACAAGAACACTTACATTTTTGTAAGGATAAATTTGGAGGTATGAAATAAAATGCAGTATTTTTGCAGCGTAAATCGAAAGGGTACGATTGAAACAGACTTTGAGACCGTTTTGAGAAAGCCAGACAGCATATAGAACTGATTGGCACAGACCCATCGAAAAAGGATTCTGGAAATGAAAAACAAACGCGAAGAAATACTGCAGGCGGCGGAAGAGGAGTTTGCACGCAACGGGTACGAAGGGGCGAACATCTCACGTATTGCGAAGAAAGTGGGTGTAACGCATGTGCTGCTCTACTACCACTTCCAAGACAAGGAGAACCTCTTCCGCGAAGTGCTGCAACGCAAGATTGAGCAGTTTATCCAATCGGTACTTGTGCCCGAAGGCACGGAGAACCTCCACTTTATGGAGAATATCGACACGCTCATAACCCAGAACTTCAATATCATGGCGCAGAATGCCATGTTGGCGCGGCTCTTGGTCAATGAGACCTGCCAGATGCCCGCTTCGCTCTACGACATTGCCCACAAGCAATATAGCGCGTACCTCGAGCGGCTGCAACAGGCCTTAGACCGCGAAGCAGCGGCAGGGAACATTGTCCCATCCAATGCCGAGCGGCTGCTGCTCACTATCTGTTCGCTCAACATCATGGCGGTACTCGTAATGCCCGCCATAGAGAACCTGCTGCCCGAGCAGGAACAAAACCGCCAAATAGTACAACAGAGACGCTTGGAAGAAAATATCCGATACATACACAGCCTGTTGACCACAGGTATAAAGTAACCACTTCGTGCTCATAAGAGTGGGTGATTAGTGGGTGATTAGTAGGTGATTCCCGAGTGGATAGTGAATGATTGACGAATAATGACAAAAACAATATGAAGACAAACAAGTATTTGCAACTCGGTCTTTTTATAGGCTGTATCGCCCTGCTGTCCGGTTGCTCCGACCCTGTCAAATCGCGTATGGGCGGCTATAGTTACCAAATCGCAAAACAAGAAGTAACCATCGATGACACCGTTTCAATAGTGCTGACTGGTGAGATGGGTGCTTTGCAGATGGAGCAGATACAGGTGGATAGTATCCTGCTGACCTTCAATAGTTTGAAAGGTGATGTCTATACCACCACGGGCAAAATCGACAACGACGACATCGTCCTGCAACCCTTTGAACGCACCCTGTCGGTAACATATACCGTAACGCAACAAGACTTGCTGCGCCCGGTGGATAAAACTCTCAACGAGACCTATAACATTGAGGTGTCAGGCGGGGCGGAGATGCACGACGAGACAATCCATTTTATGCTCCAATACAACGGCGCAGGGGTCAGCAACGACAAACAGTTAGCCGGCGAAGACATACTTATGGTGGCAAAAAAGAATTAACACGCTATGCAGCAAAAAACGCTATACATATATCTCCTTGCCTTGCTCTGCCTGGCGGGGTGCAAAAAGTTGCCGCTGAACCGGAAACCGGGATACGAGGTGCGCCCCATCAAGGTGGAGGTACAGACCATGGACAGGCAGACGCGCGTGAACACGCACACCTATGTGGGCAGGATAGAAGAGGCATCGAGTGTGCCGTTGAGCGTGCAGACTGCGGGACAGGTAACCGCCGTCTATGTCAAGAAAGGCAACCACGTACAGCAGGGACAGGAGTTGCTGCGATTGGACGACACGCAGGCACGGAACGCCCTGCAAGTAGCCAATGCCACCCTCAAGCAGGCACAGGACGGCTACAAACGTGCCAAGCAAGTGTATGCCGAGGGCGGTGTGACAGAGCAGAAGATGGTAGAACTGAGCAGCCAACTGGAGCAGGCACGCTCTATGGCGGCTATGTCGCGCAAGTCGCTAAGCGACTGCGTATTGCGTGCGCCCAACAGCGGCGTGATAGGCGAGTGCAAAGTCCAAGCCGGACAAGTGGTTGCCCCCGGCCTGAACCTGGTAACACTCTTGGATATGGCGGGCTACAACGTTACGTTTGATGTGGCGGAAGGCGACATCGCATCCATTCAGGTGGGAGATAGCGGAATGATACAGATACCCGCTCTCGGGCAGGACACGCTGCCTGTTCGTGTAGTAGAGAAGAACCTGTTGGCAAATACCATTTCCCATACTTATACCGTCAAAGCC
>JBNMIS010000091.1:0-6474 GCA_050873385.1 Bacteroidales bacterium
CTGTCCGTTTGCTGCCATCAAGCACCAATTGGTCTTGGTGGACCCACTGTCTGCAATTAGAATCATGGTATTTCTGTTTATTTTATTATGGTTTTTACGATAACACTGCGCTTTCTTTCGTAGGAAAACATTTTGCTTTCCTACGCAAGAAAACAGCGCAAAGATACAACGTTTTTCGGAACGGCACAACATTTGGTTGAGAGTCAGAAAAACATTCCACAAAGACAAATACTTTCTTTTCCTTTGGGGCACCGACCAAGGACACGGCAGGACAATCAGTACATTTTTGCATCCATAATTTGGACGATTGACAATATAACACTATTTTTGCAGAACGAAATGAAAGAATTTACACTATAACACAAACAAAGTGCTATTATAAAAAGACGTTCTTATAACAACATTATGCGGTCACATAACAAAACAAAGTATTAGTCTATGAAACGTTCTTATTTTTACCTATCATTCCTTTTGGCAGCCGCACTCGTAAGTTGCGAAGACCCCACCAAAGATACAGGGACGGGCAGCAATTCCACCACCGGCGGTGCCACCATTTCTGACGATACCTACAACAATTCGGGGGATTTTCTCGAGCAATGGGACGCCTACACCTCGGGCGATATGAAAGTGATCAGCCTGACTTGGTCGGCATCGTCCGTCAGCGTGGACGGCACCTTTGACGGCGTTACCGTTACGACAAACGGCACCGATGTTACGGTGGTCAGCACTGCCAAGAAAGTGCAGTACGTTCTCTCGGGCACTTGCTCCGACGGCAGTTTCAAGGTCTATAGCGACAAGAAGTTTGTCCTGCAACTGAACGGCATCACCCTCAACAACCCCTCGGGTCCCGCTATCAATATCCAGAAAGGCAAGACCGCCGAGGACGACGGCGGCTACCCGCACAAGGCGGTCTATGTCCTTGTATCGGACGGCACAACCAACACCCTGACCGACGGCAGCAGTTACTCGCAGGAGGTTACCATTGACGGCGTGGAGGAAGACCAGAAGGCTTGCTTCTTCAGTGAGGGGCAACTGATCTTCTCGGGCGCTGGTACGCTCAATGTAACGGGCAACAACCGCCACGCCGTGCGCAGCGACGACTATATCCGCCTGCGCAACTCGGTGAAAATGAACATCACCGCCAACGGTGAGGACGGCATCAACGGCAAAGACTACCTTATTGTGGACGGCGGTACGCACACGATCAACGTGTCCGCGTCCAAAGGCAAGGGACTCAAGTCCGACACCATTCTGATTGCAGGCGGCAGCACCAACATCACCTGTACGGGCAGCAGCGCCGAAGGCATCGAGGCGGACTACCTGACCATCAATGACGGCGTGGTAGAGTGCCTCGCCAAAGACGACGGTATCAATGCCGCTTACAGCATTGTGATCAACGGCGGCTATGTCTATACCCGCGGCACAAGCAACGACGGACTCGATTCCAACGGCACGATTACGATCAACGGCGGTGTGATCGTGGCCGTCGGCACGCAAGTTCCTGAGGAGGGGATAGACTGCGACCAGAACACCTTTACTATTACGGGCGGTATCATTCTCGGTATCGGCGGCGCAAGCAGTATGCCTACCACAAGCACCTGCACGCAGCCGTCTCTGCTCTATGGCGCATCCTGCTCGGCGAATACACGCATCTCGCTGTTGGACGGCGACGGAAATATCGTCCTTTCCTACGTGCCCGAAGCCGCACTCAACCAGATGACGCTCCTGCTCTCGTCGCCCGACTTGGCAACAGGCAGCACCTACACCCTTGTCTCGGGCGGCACCTACACGGCAGGTACAGCATCGGACGCAATCTCGTTCTACAACCTGACCAATGCGGGCACGCTCACATCGCCCACGACGCTCACGACCGCCACGCTCTCGTCGGTGGTAACGACGGTAGGCAATGTCTCCAATGGCGGAGGCGGCAACCCCGGAGGCGGAGACAATCCGGGTGGTAACCCCGGCGGAGGTCCCGGTGGCGGCGGTCGCCCTGGCGGACGATAGAAAAACATAAAGGGCCTGTCTGCGATAATGCGGACAGGCTCCTTTATATAATTTATATAATGTAATATACTCTTCTCTATCGGACAATCAGTTTGACTTTAGCAGTATAGTTATCCGCACGAAAGAGGGCTACATACATACCCGACGGCAACGACGCGGTAGATAGCGGCTGGTAGTACAACACCCCGTTGGTGGCGGCTCCGAGAGGCATCGTGCCATAGCATTGTCCGTTGACGGCATAGACCGACAATTCAACATTGGCATCGGCGGGGACGCTATAGCATACTATCACCTCGTCGGCGGAATTGCCTTGCAGCACTTGGAGTCCGCCATTGCTATCGGGTGAGATAATCTGCTGCACGGCAGTGCCGACTTCCTCTCCCACAGGCAGTTCGTAGGGACCGAGGTCGCGAGCCGCACCATAGATTTTTTGTTGCAAGAACGGATAGACGGCATAGACATCTGCCAGTTTTTGCGTATATTGTACATCCGGCACCATACCTGCGTCTATCAGTTTGCTTTCCGGCTTGAGGCGTGCAAAGCGTGCAGGCATAGAGCCATCGCCGCGTCGTGGAGCCATAGCGTCCTCTTCGCTGAGACTCTGATAGTCATCGCGGCTGAAATCGCGCACGAGGTTGTTCTTCCACGCATTCTTAGTAGGCAGGTTGATGATGGCATTGTGGTCGTCATCGCCCACGCATATCTCTTGTCTGCCAAAGCATACATTGTTGACAAAGTGCGTATTGGCACTGCTTCCGCCGGACTCGAACATATAGTCGTACCCATTGTCGAATGCCAAACAATTAATCAGCACATGCCCTCCTTTGTGGCTGTTGCAGTCGAAACCTTTGACAGACCCCGATTTGTTACAACCGAATGCCACGCAGTTGTAGGCGTAGTGAATTCCTTTGCTGCTTCCGCCCGAACCATTGCCGCCGAGTTTGATACCATTGCCGTTGCCGGAGAATGAGGCGCTGCCGTCCAAGTACTCTTTCACCCACGTATGGTCAGAGGCTATGCCCGACATCCATGCCCAGCACTCCACCAACACCACATCATAGTCGGTTTCGTATAAGTCCCACGCATCATCCGAGTTGCGCCACGCACGGCAGCGAATAAACCGGTTACCTTTGCCGTTGTGCATCTTGCAGGCAAAACCGTCGGCATCCGAACCATAATTCATATCGAAGTCGCAGTTGTGGTGCGAATCGCAGTCGATGATGTCGTTGTAGGCGCAATGGGTACCGTCGTTCTCGCTGCCATAGCCCGAGTCGGAGAACTTATGCCCAAAGCCCAACTGGATACCCGTATCGAGGTTGTAGCAGAACTCGCAACGCTCCACGCGGTTGTAGGAGCCTTCCAATTTGATAGCATTGTCGGCTGCGTGCATAATGTGCAGACCAAACAATATCCAATGGTCGCCCGTCAGGTGAATACCGCGGTCGCCCACATTCTTCGGACTGCGGTTGCAATCAAGGAGTTGCTGCTCAAAGTCGAAGATAGGTGCCTCGGCTTCGTAAGAAGAAATCACGATAGGTTGCTCTGCCGTCCCCGATTGCTTCAGGCGAATAGTCAGTTTGGAGTCTGTTCCGCGCCACGACATCTTGTATCTGCCGCCTCGACAGAATATCACATCGCCTGCTTGGGCTACACTCACTGCCTTGCCGAGATTATACCACGGTTTTTCAAACGAGCCATCGCCAGTCTCATCATTGCCTGCGGGCGATATATAATAGGTGTTGCGGGTGGCTACGAAGGTCGGGCGGGTAAAGTCGGGCTCCGGGTCTGCGGGGACAACCGTACCACCGCCACCGCCGGTATTGCCGCCCGCTTGGGCTTGTACCATCTTGAAATCGTCCACATAACTATTGCTTTGCAGACCGATAAGACGAATGCGGACCTGTTTAGCACTATCCAAACCTATCGTTTTGGAATAGGATGACATAGCCGACGCCGAACTCTTAATCAGCAGTGTATCAACGGCTTGCCAGTCGCCGGTACCTATCTGGTAAGCGATAGCAATACGTTTGTTGCTGCCGCCGGCGCGATAAGAAAAAGAAAGAGATTTCGCACTATCCACAGCAGGCGAAATCATATACGCCCCATTGTCATTGAACTTGATTGCCGCAACGCCGCTGCTAGTATTGGCTAGTGCGCCTCCGCCGAAAGTCCATTTGCCGCTTGGTAGAGTTACTTGGGTTTCCGTTGTCCAACTGCCTTTGGCGGAGTTGAAGTCCTCGGTCAAATCGGCTTGAGCAGGAAGAACTACACAGCCAACAAGAGCCATGGAGATAAAGAAATGTTTTTTCATGTTGTTTTTGATTGAGTAAATATGATGATTGCAAAGTTATGACCGCCCAAAGAAACGTTTGGTGATATTTTGACAAAAAAGGTAGCGTATCCTCTGCAAACGTTTTACATTGTCCTTAATGACAAACCTTTTGATTGATTTTACAACGATGATGTAGCCTTTTTGACAGAATTGTGGTAAAAAACAACATCTCAATTGCAGGATCAAGTCAGCCGAAATCTTTAACGAGGAGTCGCAGAATTCATGATTCAACGATTTCGATGTATGTTGTTTGGCTCATTGGCATCTCGTTCAGGGGTCGATGAGACCGGCTTGAGGGGTCGTGGAATGCAGGTTCTGCAGATATTGACACCCCATTGTAAACAGGAAACACCACATAAGACTACAAGAATGCGGAAACGAGTTTTATTTTTGCTTCAGAGAGCAACAAATATGGAACTTTATTTGTGTCATAAAATTTGGCAGGGTTGGGAAGAATGATTACCTTTGCGGCGGAGAAAGGGACACTGCCATTGACAGAGACTTTTCCGTTAACCAATAATACCAACAATCCACAACATTATGAGAACCAATCTGAGTTCACAGATTTCGCTCACTCACATAGCGAAAAAACTCTATCAGACGGACGATGTATTCGAACTCTCGCGTCTGACCCGTCTGGAACTAATCCACACCAACATCCACGCTACCGCACAAGAAGGTGCCAAAGCCGTTGCCAAGCAGATTGCAGAGGTTATTCTTGAGAAACAGAAGAAACATGCCTTTGCGATATTGTCGCTCGTGGCAGGCAGAAGCACCACCGACATCTTTGCAGAACTTGTCCGCATGCACAAAGAGGAAGGGCTGAGTTTCCGGAACGTGGTTATTTTCAACCTGTTTGAATACTACCCGCTGGCAAACAACATGGAAGGCTGCTTCGGGCAACTGAAAGAACAGTTGCTTGACCAAGTGGACATACAACCCGAAAACGTGTTCACCATAGACGGCACGCAGGAGAAAGGCAACATACTGAACGCCTGCGCCGACTACGAGAAGAAGATGCAAGAAATGGGCGGCGTTGATTTCCAGTTGCTCGGCATCGGCAGAGGCGGAAACATCGGATTCAACGAGCCCGGTACACAATTCAACAGCGCCACACGTCTGGTGATATTGGACAACGTATCCAAGAATGACGCAGCAGGCTTGTTCGGCTCGGCAGAACAAGTGCCCGTGAGCGCCGTAACGATGGGAATAGGCACGATTCTGCGCGCCAAGAAGATTGTGATGGTGGCATGGGGAGAGCATAAGGCCGCCCAGGTGCGTGCCGCCGTAGAGAAAATGAACGACACATCGTGTCCTGCCTCTGCACTGCAACTGCACTCGAATGCGGAAGTTATCATCGACCTGTCTGCTGCAAGCCAGTTGACAAGACTGAGCCGCCCATGGCTTCTGACTTCGTGCGAATGGGACGACCAACTGACCAGGCGTGCCATCGTGTGGCTGTGCCAACAAACAGGCAAACCGATACTGAAACTCACGAACAAAGACTATAACGAAAACGGCTTGAGCGAACTGGTGACGTTGTACGGGTCGGCTTACAACTGCAACATAAAGATATTCAACGATCTGCAGCACACCATCACGGGATGGCCAGGAGGCAAGCCCAATGCAGACGACAGCAACCGTCCGGAAAGAGCAAAACCATTCCCGAAGAAAGTGTTAATCTTTTCACCGCACCCCGATGACGATGTCATTTCGATGGGTGGTACGTTTGCGCGGTTGATCAACCAGGGGCATGACGTGCATATCGCCTACGAAACATCGGGTTGCATCGCCGTGTGCGACGATGAAGTGGTTCGTTTCATGGACTTCATGAAAGGTTTCGGGCTGATGCATGACCCTGAGAACAAAGTGATAGAGGAGAAGTATAACGAATATACGAACTACCTGTTCAATGAGAAGAAAGACGACAGAGACACCCGTGAGATACTGGACATAAAGGCGCTGATCCGTCGCGGAGAGGCCACCGCTGCCTGCAGACACATGGGGTTGCCGACTTCTCATATTCATTTCCTGAACCTGCCATTCTATGAGACAGGTACCATAAAGAAAGGAGATTTGTCGCAGAAAGACATAGACATCGTAAAGAAACTTCTCCTTGAGATCAAGCCTGACGA
>JBNMIS010000092.1:0-5992 GCA_050873385.1 Bacteroidales bacterium
TACGGATAGGCTTTTCAATGGTTGCGATATGGCTCATTTGGTTTTTTACGGAGTTGTATTTGCACCATACCGATGACCTCACTTTCGTTATCAGTATAGCCGTTGGTGCGATTGTCGGAGGTGCGATTGGTGGAATCATCGCAAGTCTGCAGAACAAGAAATGTATCCGCGAGATGGATGAGATTATCGGGCAAATAGAGCAACAATAGGCAGCATAACCTCTACAGACTGCACCACGCTCTACGTCTTATGACCCGCTACGGGTGACAAAGGAGCAATATGACCCCTCAACGAGGGGTCATGTTATTTACGATTGGACAATTTACGACGTACGATTTTTGTTTTACCCATCTTATCTCCATGTCTAGGTCAGGAGTCGTTGAGGGGTCGTTGAGGGCGGCTGATGCAGGGCGGCTTCTTTGGGAGGTTTCGGAGACATGCAGGCATGACGAGACGGACTATAAAGGAAATTTTCAGAGAGATGATTGGCACTATGCAGTCATCTCTCTATTTTGTATGGACAAGGTTACGGATTGAGTTTTGCCTCATCTTTCTGCCGTTGCTCCAATTGCTTCAGATAGTACTGGATGTTGATCTGTTGCTGCAATGCTTCCGGGCCGGAAGATTCCGAAAACGCCTCCAGAGAACGCTTGCACCAAAGTACGGCACCGGCAAGATCATTCTTTATTTCAGATGCCACGGCTGTATTTGCTGCGGCATACGCCCGCAGCGAACTTTTTTCAGCAGAGTTGTAAGTCCGAGTCCATTCCCCGATTGCTTTGTCCCATTGCTTGTATTTGAGATATTCCAAACCTTGTTTTATTCCTTTATCCTTGCCATCGTAGAGATAGCGGTCCACGGTTTCCCATACAGGTACGAACCGCATAGCGACCTGCCCGCCTATATAGGAAGCCATGTCCGTCAGAGCCTGCTGCCTGTCGGGAAGTCCCTCAAGCGCTTCATCGACGGTATATGCCGTTGACTCCCAGTAGAGCGTATCCGTGCCTGTAAAATACAGCGTTTCCGCCTTGCCGGGATATTGCAGGGAGAAAGAATAAGTCTCGTACGCAACGAGATATGCATAGTAGGTTTCGTTGCCGGTGAGAGAGACTCCCAAAGTGTCATAGGCAAGAAAACGATTGCATACGAGGAGTGCATCGGACTGATACTCCCGGCACAATGAATCCACCTGCGACCTGTTCAGCAATGCGACAGTACGGAATGACCCTCTTGTATTCTGGCTGTGTTCCAACAGACTCACATCGGACAATAATCCCTGCCCGTCCAATTGCTGCGTCAGTGAGAACAGAAAATGAAAGGGCAGTTGTTCCGTATTGACGGATGTGCGTCCCGCCACAGTGCCGTTTGCCAGCAGGGCGTGTCCATATTCATCAGGCATCCGAACGGTGTTGTTGACAACCAGCAGATGTTCTATGCCATGCGGGAGACTGTACTGCGCAGGACGCAGGACATCCAATGTGGTGTGCCATTGCTGTGCAACGGCACTCATGCCAAGCATCAGGAATGCTACAGCCGTCAGCCATCTATTTGTTTTCGTATGCGCCATTCTTTAGGATACAGGTTATTGCAATGACTTCCAATGTTCTTGACAAACCCGAGCGGCACGCCCCGGTAGGTGATACAGACGGCTCCCAAGGGACTATCGGGGAGGGAAAGGGATTCGCAGCGCAGGTAGGACAACGCTTCGGGCAGAGCCAATTCCGCACTCGGCAAGACGTCTTTTTTGAAGTGCTTAGCCATAGCCAGACTATGTTGCGGGAACAGGTTTTTCCCTCTGACTTCGCCTACTCCAAATCCGGCACTGATACATATCAGCAACTTATGCAGTATCTGCACTTGCTGTTCATAGCGAATAGGGTAGGCCTGCAGGAAACGCTCGTCTTCCACTATACTCCACTTCTCCGGTGACACGAGCCACTCAGCAGCCTGCTTCCGGAAGGCTGTGGATTCCTTCGGTTTACGCTCCTTGTCTTTTCTGCTTGCAAAGGGTGACTTGGAAGTCTCACTATTGTTCTTTCGGAATGCAACGATATAAAAACCTTCGCCCTTGGTACGGTGCGGATAGAAATGACAGCCGACAGTCTCAACGATTCCCCATGCCTTGTCGTACGCAACGGGCAGCAATTCCCCTCCCAACTCACGGATTATCCATTGTGCATTCTCCTCGTCTTCCCTGCTATTGTAGGTGCAAGTAGAGTATATCAATATGCCTCCGTTGCGCAGCGTCTTCCATGCACAACGCAGGATGTCCCGTTGCCGCTCCGCACACATCAGTACGTTCTGTCCGCTCCATTCCTCTATGGACTGCGGATCTTTGCGGAACATGCCTTCTCCCGAACAGGGAGCGTCCACCAGCACACAATCGAACGAATCAGGCAGCCGTCCGGCAATGTCCTTGGGCTGGTTGTAAGTGACGACGGTATTTCCGTTGCCCCACTTCTGTATGTTTTCGGAAAGGATGAATGCCCGTTGCCGCCCTACTTCGTTGCTTACCAGCAGTCCTTCTTCTCCGAGATATTCGCTTATCAGCGTGGATTTCCCTCCCGGCGCAGCACAGAGGTCCAAGACAACGGATTCCTTTCCTACATACTGTTGCAAGATCTGGTAGAGGAACATGGATGATGCTTCCTGGACATAGTAACATCCCGCATGAAAAAGGGGATCGAGCGTGAAAGAGGGACGGGTGTGAAGATAGTAGCCATGAGGATGCCACGGGACAGGCGTGAAGCCGCATGTATTGATGACAGTCTTGGTATTCGTGCGTATTGACACCTGCGGTTCTTTCCCAAGCGCTTCAAGAAATGCATCCGCTTCGCTTCCCAACTGCGTGCGCATCAATGATATGAAAGTATCCGGAAACATGGACTGACTATTCAAGGTTTGCAAAGGTACTGTTTTTTTCTTACATTTGCGCCCTAATCCATCGAATATGTTCCCAATAGAAGATCTCAATAAAAGTCAGCAAGCCGCCGTGCTCTATAATGACGGTCCCTGTTTAGTGATTGCCGGCGCGGGTTCGGGCAAGACCCGGGTTCTTACCTACAAGATAGCCTACCTTTTGTCGCAGGGTGTTTCTGCCAGTTCGATACTGGCACTTACCTTTACGAACAAGGCTGCGCGCGAGATGAAGACACGTATCAGCCAGTTGGTAGGCGAGAAGGAGGCACGTTATCTCTGGATGGGTACGTTTCACTCCCTTTGCGCCCGAATCCTACGGAAAGAGGCAACGGCATTGGGCTACACTCCGGATTTCACCATCTATGATTCCACGGACTCGAAAAACCTGATAAAGCGTATTATCAAAGAGAAATCGCTTGATGACAAGGTTTATAAAGTCAACAGCATTGCTGCGCGCATATCCATGGCAAAAAACTACCTGCTTACAGATACGGACTACGCCCGCAACCGTGATTATATGATGGAAGATGCCAAAGCGAGAATGCCTCTTTTGCCGGATATATTCCGCAGGTACAACCAACAATTGCGGAGCGACAATGCCATGGACTTTGATGATCTGCTGTTCAACATGAATCTGTTGCTGCGTGATTTCCCTGAGATACGGGAGAAGTACCAGAACGGTTTTGCTTACGTATTTGTGGATGAGTATCAGGATACCAACTATGCACAATATATGATTGTGCGTACTCTTGCCGAGCCTCAGCAACATATATGCGTGGTTGGCGACGATGCACAGAGTATCTATTCCTTCCGAGGCGCCGACATTACGCATATCCTGCGTTTTCAGAAGCAATTCCCGGATGCGAAGTTGTTCAAACTGGAACAGAATTACCGCAGTACGCAGAACATCGTCAATGCAGCGAACAGTCTGATAAAGAAGAACCGGGGGCAGATACCGAAAGAGGTCTTTTCGGAAAAAGAGAAGGGGGAACGGATTCACATCACCCAATATGCAGACGACCGCGCCGAAGCGACAGCGGTTGCCAACAGTATATCCAACCGTCATAACCGGCAGCGACTGCCGTATAATGATTTCGCCGTTCTCTATCGTACGAATGCGCAGTCGCGTGCCTTGGAGGATGCACTACGCAAACAGAATATACCCTACAAGGTTTACGGAGGGACCTCTTTCTATCAGCGCAAGGAGATAAAGGATGCGCTGGCGTATATGCATCTTGCAATCAATCCTGAGAATACGGAAGCCCTTCTGCGTATTATCAATGTTCCTTCCCGTGGCATAGGGGAAACAACGGTAAAGAAACTAATGGATTTTGCCCAGACGGAAGGGATGAGCATGAATACGTTGTTGCATACTCTTCCGAATGCTTCTCTAGGGTTATCGGCTGTTGCATGCAACCGTCTTAGAACGTTTGTGAGTTTGACAGATTCCTTTGCAGCACAGGCGGACAATGTTTCGGCATCGCAATTTGCGGAGGAAGTGCTCCGCCGCTCAGGGCTATTAACCGCCGCTCTGGTGGATAATACGGCAGAAGGCAAAGAACATTATGATAATTTGCAGGAACTACTGTCCGGCATCCATGAACAAGAAGCAGATCGAATAGCACAGGGAGATACCGCGTTCTCCGTGGCAGATTTTCTCTCTGAGGTGACTCTCTTGACCGACCAAGACGAGAAAGCACAAGATGACACACCGCGTGTTCCGATAATGACCGTTCATACCGCCAAGGGACTTGAATTCCCGATTGTGTTTATTGTGGGAATGGAGGATAAGTTGTTCCCATCTCCCTTTGCAGAAACGACATACGAGATGGAAGAAGAACGCCGGTTATTCTATGTCGCCATTACCCGTGCGGAGAAGGAATGCTATATAAGCCATGCCACGCGTCGCTTCCGCAATGGATCGGTGCAATTTTCTTCGCCCAGTCTGTTTCTGCACGATATAGACTCCTGCTATGTGGAAGACGTACATAATACCCCTTCTTTCCCGAACATGGAGCGTGCAGGTTTCTATGCCGAACCCATACGACCTTCCCGCCCTTCTCTCTCCAACCTGACCAAACTGTCTTCTTCGAAGACATCTGCGAGAGAGCCTATTCAAAGCCCGTATGAAAAAGGTTCCCGAGTACATCATGGCACATTCGGAGACGGTACGGTGCAGGATGTTTACTCCGACGACGGCAATGACAAGATAGAAATCAATTTCGACAAAGCGGGAATCAAAATCCTTCTGCTGAAGTTCGCAAAGTTGGAGAAGATATAACCTTGTACAGAGGAAAATGCCCATCGGGCTATTGAAATGTCAATCATTGAGACAGTGTAACGGACAAGATTCCTGTTGCAATGATCTCGCGGGCATCATTCATTCGTGTTGTCGTGTGGCAGGTATTTATAGCGGTCGGCGCGTGTCATAGAGAAACACCACTTTCGCAGCCACAAGGTGGGCAACGATGCTCCCACTGCCATAACAAAGACAACGGAGAAAGTGGTCACGCCATTGGAAAAGAAATCCAGCATATACTGCATAGACTGCTCCCGATCTCCTGCAAGGCGCATGAATTGTACCAAGGCAAAGATAGTCCGATAGGCATACATGCCGGGAATCATAGGAAGGAGAGCCGGTATGTAAAGCGTGGTGGTGGGGGTATGCAGCCAATAAGCAAAGGCAATGCATGTTATTCCTATGACCAATGCCCCTATGAACGAAGCCGTCATGATATCCCAACCGGCAAAGTGCATAAGACTATAACGCGTAGCATGACCGAGGGCGGCTAACAGCGCACAAAAAGGAATGGTGTGTTTGGACGGGTCGGATATGACTGCAAAACCGACAGCGGCAATTGCTGCCAAGGTCCCGTCAATGAGCAATGAAACAAAAAGAGACATACGTATTACCAAGCAATTTGTCCAATCAACAACAAAGTACACAATAAACCGATAGCCATGCAGCCAATCAAAAGCAAAGCATCTATCAGACGCGAGAAACCCGCCAAGACATGTCCCTCTACCGTGTCAATCACGCTATTGAGCAGAGGTACTCCAGGGACGAGATACA
>JBNMIS010000093.1:0-5982 GCA_050873385.1 Bacteroidales bacterium
GGCTATAGCGCTGAGGTCCCACCCCTTCCCATTCCGAACAGGGTCGTTAAGCTCAGCATCGCCGATGGTACTGCGTGTTGTGGGAGAGTAGGTAGCCGCCAATTTTAGGAGTCTTGAGAGTAATCTTGAGACTCCTTTTTTTATATCTGTCATACCTAATGGCTATAGGTCTGTTTTATGTCGTTGGACTTTCTGTTTTCCTTGGATTGCCATTCTGAACGTATGTACGAGCAAGTGTGTTATTGCTGCGATAACAAAACAATGCCATTGTATCTATGACAATATATGCAATTCCTGTTGCAAAATCATAAATCGCGCTATTATATACAGGGTCCATCCGTATCACCTGTCTGTTTTGATAAATTCACCAACGATATTCCTGTCATCTCCGATAGATGAACCGCCTGTTGTGGCACTCTTCAGTAGGTCGGTGAATGAGAATTATGTTGCTATTTCTGCTGTTATGAAAGAATTGCAGGTATATATTTGCTACTTCTGGAAAACTTTCGTAACTTTGCAGTGCTTTTAGCGAATATAGATACTTATGGTATCAAGAGTAACGCCTTGATTGAAAAGGGAAACAGGTGTGAATCCTGTACAGACCCGCTGCTGTAAGTCCTGTTGAAACTGCGCATAATGCCACTGACTAATGTTGGGAAGGCGCGCTGTAGAGGGACAAGTCAGAAGACCTGCCAAAGTTGAAGCGAAGATGTGCTTTCGTGGAGTTGAAGCCGACGCAATACTTTTTCCTATTATTGTAGGGTTTGTTGTGTTTATTTGTCTCCACAAGAGTGGTGGCAATAATTGTTTTTAACACGATACGATAATGAAAAAAGTATTACTCTTGGCTGCCTTGGTGGCTGTATCAAGTGCTGTGGTTATGGCACAAACCGATCCTTATGTAATAGAGTTGCCCGATGCAGAATGGACTTTCGATGACTATTCCGGCACGAAAGGCGTATTGTCTGGCAATGAGAACTTCCTTTGTCCGCAGACATGGTTCGTCGGTAACGCAGGTAGTAACCGTCCTTCTGCAGCCTACCTCCCCTGCATCTATCCGAGTAAGTTGGACCAGACGAACTCTTATGGTTACGATGGTCGGCTCTGTATGCGGATCTATGGTATTGCAAGCGATGGGCGTGTTCCCGTTTATGCAATCCTTCCGGCAATTAAAGACAAAGAATATGACAACTTGGTACTAAACTTCTATGGTAAAGGTGAACCCTCTATAACAAGCAGGACATATTATGCCAATCTTCGTATCGGCTATTTGGTTGATATTGCCGACACTGCAAACTTGAAGAATGATTTTGCCGGAAAGGTGATCCATTTCAAGGATACGACGTTTTCTCAAGACCAATATGATAAGTACGAAATTCCTCTGTCTGGTATTCCGGTAGGTGCTCATTTGGTGTTCTACGATGATGATGCCACTAAGATCAATTCTTGTTTCTTGGATAATATCTCCATCACAGAAGTGAATGAAGGACCTGTAACTTCCATCCCTGAAACAATTGAGTGTCAGGACAAAACCGTGAAAATGATGCAAGATGGGAAACTCTGCATCTTGCGCGACGGACATCTGTACGATACTCTCGGACAAGAGATACGTTGAGTTCCTTTGCATGTTATTGTAAATAACGTTGTCTGCTGTAGTCGCTGCCATGATATTGCAGAAACGTAATTTACAGGAGAACCTGTCTGCTTTTTAGGGAGCGGATAGGCTTTTCTTGTTAAACAAGGCTGTATAAGGGGAGGTCCTGTCACTTATAAACCTTTCTTTTTGAAAAGTCTGGTGAAGCCTCTTTTTTTTCGCTTCTTAAGAATATAATCGATATTCTGTCTCTTTTCATTGGGGGCAGGATCTGTTTTGATGGCGATACTATCATGCCGCTATCTTCATTGATGACAATCTCTGCAGGCTTGTTTATCTCATAAAGAGTTACTATCTTTGCCAAACCAAACAAATTTTCCGACTATGACTATTGCGGTTTTGGGTAATTCCAATAAGAAAAATACACTGAATGAAGTCGTGCATATATTGGACTTTATGGACGCACATGGTGTCAGGGTCTTGCTTTCTCAGGAATTGAGAAATGAAATGAACTTGCGCGATCGCTATGCCGCCTATACCCACGATACGGACGAAATGATTGATTTTGCGCTCTCCGTTGGAGGTGATGGTACTTTTCTTTACTCCGTCTCGCAAGTGATTGATAAGAATATACCCATTCTTGGAATTAATTGTGGTCATCTTGGTTTTCTCACGGAAGTACAGACTGCTGATAACAACTCTGTCTGTGAACAACTTATCAATAATGCCTATACGATAGAGCAACGGGCTTTGTTGCGCATAGTCCCTTCTTCCAATGCAGAGGGGGAGGATATACTGGCTCTCAACGAAGTGGCACTTATGAAGCAGGAACTGAGTTCTATGATTACGGTGGAGGTGTGGGTCAACAACCAACCTTTGCACGCTTACAAGGCGGATGGATTGCTTGTTTCTACGCCTACGGGCTCCACGGCATACAATCTTTCTGTAGGTGGTCCCCTTATGGCACCGCAAACGAGAGCACTCATCATTTCGCCCATTGCTACGCATAGTCTCAATGTTCGCCCCTTGGTAATTCCTGATGATTGGCAGATCGACTTGAAAGTGAAGAGTCGTTCCCGCAATTATTTGCTTTCTGTTGATGGTCGTTCTCGGACTCTCAAAGAAGAGGTCACCCTTCATATCGAGAAAGCCGCACAGACGGTAAAATTGGTGCATACCGAGGAACACTCTTTCTTCAATTCTTTGCGGCAGAAACTTTTTTGGGGAATAGAATAACAATGCGGCGTGCAGAACTTTTCATACTGTGTTTGTTGGCAAGCCTTGCCATGTCGGCACAAACTGCATCTTTCCGTGACGGTTTGTTTCGTTATGCTCCCTTTGGTCATTCTCTTCTCTCGGATATGCATCCTGACCATGTTCGTTTGGATATGCACTGGAATACCAACCGGTCTTCCTATGATTGGGGACAGACTGCTCTCAACTATCGTTTCACAACAGCAGCGGTAATAGGTGCTAAACTCCCGCTTTGGCAAGGAAACATCAGAAACGACAACTTTGCCTTGAGCGTAACGATGCCGGTATCTGTTGGTATCTGGCTTGATCTTGCTGAACCTGTCACGGCACCTGTTGTAGATACCGACTATCGCATTGCGGGACCTACAGTCTGTTTCTTGCACCGGCTCAACCGGCGTTTCGTGCGCAATTATTCCGTATCGTGGAATCCTTTCAAACACGAATCCACACACATAGGCGATGAACTTGCTTTGCAACACGCCGATTTGGGTTTCCCTCTGCGGCGTGTCAATGTGTCTTATAACTATACGGAATTCACCTTTACGCTCAACGAAGCCGAGGAACGGTTTGCTCAGAACCATTGTTTTCGTGTCGGTTTGCTCCTGCTCTGGCAACCTCGGCGAGGCTGGTATTTTATTGATGCCACCGATGGTGATGCCGCTTTGGCACATCCGGTGGTTTCGCCTTGGGAGATTTATCTGCAGTACCAATACCAGTCTCCTGCTTCTAAGCATGGATTGCAAGGGGTCGCATCTCTCGAAGTGAGAAACAGAGCCGCTTATGGCTATCCCGACTATTCCTTGGAAAAGGACGCCTTGGTGGCTACCTCCTATGCCGAAAAACGTGTCTTTACCTGCAATGCCTTCTTGGGACTCCGTTTCTGCACTCCTCGCTACGATGGCTATTTTTCGCGCTTCTCTTTGGGCGTGCGCCTCTACCACGGAATATGCCCATGGGGACAGTTCCGCAATATAACTGACTATAACTCAGCAGGACTCTGCCTCATATTTGAATAAGAAAAGAATGGAAAAGAAAGATTTGCGTATCGTATATATGGGAACGCCTGAATTTGCGGTGGAACCCTTGAAAGCATTGGTTGAGAATGGTTACAATGTCGTGGCAGTCATCACAATGCCCGATAAGCCTGCAGGGCGGGGACACAAACTGCAATACTCGCCGGTCAAAGAATATGCCTTGTCAGTATCTCTGCCTGTGTTGCAGCCGGAACGGTTGAAAGACGAACGGTTCGTTGAGAAACTGAGGTCCTATGAGGCCGATTTGCAGATTGTGGTCGCCTTCCGTATGTTGCCGGAGGTCGTGTGGAACATGCCTCGCTTGGGAACATTCAACTTGCATGCCTCTCTTCTTCCGCAGTATCGGGGTGCGGCGCCTATCAATTGGGCGATAATCAATGGGGAAAAAGAAACGGGCGTGACTACCTTTTTTCTCAAGCACGACATTGATACGGGTGATATGATTATGCAAGAACGCCTTCCCATAGCCGACGACGAGAATGTCGGAAGTCTCTATGAGCGTTTGATGCGTTTGGGAACGGAAGTGGTACTTAAGACGATGGAGCAGATCCTCGCAGGAACGGTTCAACGCATTCCGCAGCCTGTATTGCCGGAAGAACAATTGCGTCCTGCACCCAAAATCTTCCGTGAGACTTGCGAAATAGATTTCTCTAAGAACGCACACGATGTTCACAATTTTGTGCGGGGTTTGAGCCCGTATCCTGCTGCATGGGGACGTCTCAATATCTTGGGAGAAGAAAAGATTGTCAAAATCTATGCCGTGCGTCCTGTTGTGGAGAAGCATTGTCTGCCGTGCGGAACCTTGCAGATAGAAGACAAGAAAACAATGCGTGTTGCCGTGTCAGATGGTTTTGTGGAGATTCTCGAATTGCAACTCCCTGATAAGAAACGCATGACGGCGCAGGCGCTTCTCAATGGTTTGCATTAAGCGATGACGATGGACTGCGAAGCATTGATTCATAAGTACTATGCCTCCAATCCCGAGTTGGAGCGAATTTTGTTGTCCCATAGTCGTCAGGTGGCGGATAAGGCCGTGTCTGTTGCTCAAGCCCATCCTGAACTGCACGCCGACCCTGCTTTCCTCTATGAGGCGGCAATGTTGCACGATATAGGTATCTTCCTTTGCAATGCGCCGGGTATATGCTGCTATGGAGATAACGAGTATGTCTGCCATGGCTTCTTGGGGGCGGAGTTGTTGCGGCGTGAAGGACTCCCCCGTCATGCTGAAGTGGCGCAGAGGCATACAGGCACCGGCATAACGCTGGAGCAGATTGTGCGGGAGAATTTGCCGCTCCCGCATCAGGATTTCTGTCCTCGTACCATAGAAGAACAGATTATCTGTTATGCCGACAAATTCTATAGCAAGAGTCGTCTGAACCGGACGAAAAAGTTGAGTAATATCCGTCGCAGTCTGTCCAGGTTCGGGCAGGAAAGCGTACACAAATTCAATCTCTGGCACTTGCGTTTCCGGACTCCTCGGAATGGCAAACATTCTCAAACAACTTGAGTATAATGGCAGTTCAGGATATTTTCTTGCCTTATTTTGCTGTTGTCACAACCACCTTTCGAAGTCTTTCGCTGAAAAACTTTTGGAGGTGGTTTCTTTTTTGTTTCCGGTTTTCTGGGCGGCTGCAAAGAATCTGCTTCCTTGTAGCCGCTCTCAACGAGACCTCAAGCACTCCTCATCGACCCCTGACAGAGAAAAATAAAATCGTAAAAGCCCTCTCAAAGAGGGGACATTTGGGGAGTTACTCCCCTCCTTTGGAGGGGTTGGGGGTGAGGTCTTTGTTAGAACTGGAAATATATGAAGGCTTGCAAGTCTGCCGTCACGAACTGGTAAACAAAGAAAACCACTGCCACGGTGATAAGGGCGATTGCTGCTGTCGGAAGAGAAGCGAAACATACTTTGTACCATTGTTTGAATTTGTTGGGCAACCAATGGATCATCATCCCGATGACGAAGAGTATCATCACGCCGGCATATTGGCTGATTATCTGTGGTACAACCTCTAAGTTCCATGAGGAGCCTATCTGGGTTATCATCTGGGTGGCGGTCTGCCATGCCTCGTGGTTGGCTGTGGCTGGGTCCAAGTTGCTCCC
>JBNMIS010000094.1:0-5845 GCA_050873385.1 Bacteroidales bacterium
GAGACTTATGGCGAGTTGCCGACCGATTATTCCAAGACACATCCCGAATGGTTGATGCGCTATGGCGATGCCACGATTCTTAATCCTGGATTGCCCGAAGTGCGCGAACGCATAGCAGCAGTGGTGGCAGATATACTGGAGAACTATGATGTGGACGGTGTACTGTTCGACGACTATTTCTATCTGTCGGGTACTCCGATGTCTATGGATGCAGATCTTTATACAGCAAACAATCCTCTCGGGCTGTCGCAGGCGGATTGGCGTCGCGAGAACGTGAATGAAATGGTGCGTCTCGTGCATGACACCATCAAGGCGGTCAAACCCTGGGTCACCTTTGGTATAGGTCCAGCCCCGCAAGTTGCTTCATCCGATGAGCATGCCGCCAAATACGGAGTGGACAAGATGCCTTTCTCCGATTGGCAATATAACGGGATATACTCCGACCCGTTGGCTTGGTTGAGTCGTGGCACAATAGACTACATCTCTCCGCAGATGTATTGGAACATAGAGTCTTCCTATAGTTTCGCCGTGTTCTCTGCGTGGTGGACCAAGGTGAGCAACCAGTTCGGACGCCATTTCTATGCAAGTCATTCCGTGGAAGGTTCCGGTCGTTCGTATCCTGTAACGGAGACCTCTGACCAAGTAACCGTTCTTCGCCAAGACGACCGCAATTCGGCGGCAGGTTCGGTATTTTATTCCATACGCAATGCGGTTTTTGCCGACGGCTTCATCCGCAACCTGCGCAATACGGTGTATCGCTATCCTGCTCTTCCTCCGATGAAAGCATGGGAACGCAAGACTGATGCACTCTACGTGAGCAATATAACCTATTCGGGCAGTACAGGCAAACTATCATGGACAGAACCTGCCGACAATCTCCGTTATGCTGTCTATTGCATTCCTAAGGACTATCAATCGCGCACAGGAGTATTCTTTTCGCCAGAGAACCTGGTGGGACTCACTTATACCAATTCCTGCAAAGTCCCTCTCAAGCAGAACTATACCTATGCTGTGGCGGTGGTGGACCGGTATGGCAATGAGTTTCCGCCTATGGTACGTGATGCGTCCAAGACGACGCTTGCTGTTCCGCAATTGCTTGTTCCCACCGATGGATCCCAACAATTGGTTCCCTCCGCTTTCAGTTGGTCACAGGCAAAAGGCGTGGACTCCTACCTTGTACAGATTGCTACGGATGCAGACTTCGCAGATTTGATAGAATCGTATGAGACTGCCGATACCACATTCTTTACCGGCAAGGTAGCCCGCATTGCCGATGGCGGCACTTACTATTGGCGCATCATAGCGCGTGGTGCCAATGCCGATGAGGTGGCAACGCCTGCACGTTCTTTCACGGCGAAGATGTTCTCCGTACTCTCTCCAGCCAAGTCGGAGAAGGATGTAAGTCTCGTTCCTCTTCTTCGTTGCGACAGCGTAGAAGAAAAGTCCGTCCGTTATACTTTTGAAGTGGGAACATCCGTCCAGATGCGAACAGAAGACATCGTGTACAGATCAGAAACTTCTGTTCCGCGTTTGCAAATGCCGGAGTCGGTACTGGCGCAAACAACCACCTACTATATCCGTGTTACTGCAGAATACGGCACTGTGAAGATAGTATCCGAACTGTCTTCATTCCGAACATTGTCGCTTCCCGTTCCTGTTCCGGAATTTATAGAACCGTCTGGCAATGCAGTAATCAAGAGTACGGAATTGCATGTTGCATGGAAAGAACAAAATGCACAGTCGTTCCGAGTGGAGTTGTCAACCGTGGAGAGTTTTGCACCGCGCAACACGAAAGTGTTGGTTGTGGATGCTTATACCAATGAGACAACCTTTACCAATGTGGCGGAAGGTAACTGGTACCTTCGTGTCCGTGCTTCGTCGGTTGACGGTTGGAAAGATTCACCGGTACTATCCATTACCATGGAGAAACCGACAGCCTTAGCCGGACAAGAGTATGATGAGTGGTATGTATCGGAAGGACTGATTGTCGCGCAACAGACAATGCCTTATGTGTTGTACAACCTTTTGGGTATTCCTGTGTTGGAAGGCACAACTGCCGTCGGTACAACCTCACTGCCTGCGCTTGAAGGAGTCTTTGTCTTGCAGGTCGGGCAGACAAAAAAGAAAATAGTATTATAGAACAACTCGGATAAAGAAATAAGAACAAGATAACAAATTAACGTTGCGGAGTACTGCCCGACGGGTTCGGCGGAACGAAACGACAAATTACTAACATTAATCTATCTATTTATGAAAAAAATGACAGTATTGTGTAGCGCGCTCTTGATGGCGGCTACCTCATTTGCGGCTGTTGAGTACGTCCTCCCCGAAGGAGCCGTTACCAACGACTACGGATGGACAAGCAAGAAAGACATGTACGAGGCTTTGAATGCTGATTGGAATGCATTCTCTGGGGCTACTAAGACGTGGGTGTCTTATGAAGACCAATTGAAAAATTCTAATGGTGGTATCCCGACCTCTATTACTTCTAGTGAGGGCGCAAAGTTGATGGAATTCTTTGCAGATGAAACACAGAAGGCAAAGTGGGGCTGGTTGCCTGCATATATGGATTCAGTAGCGAAAAAACAATATAAAAAAAGTGATGCTACGCAAGGTCCGAGAACATTGCCATCGTCTGGGGCTTTGCAAATGCGTTTTGGTTTAGGCAATTTCTTTGGAGAAGACAAAAATGCTTCCACTGGATGGCAAGACGCTGTCGATATGTCTAATGGTGAGGCTCTCTTGGCAGCATACCAACCCGTTTGGAAACATGCTTATGCCAATCCTACCGAAATCACAGAGGGTGAGTTCACTCTCAATGCTCCTTACAAAGAGGGTGAGTCTTTCCGCGGTTGGTTCGACAACGAGGCAGGTTCAGGAACTGCTATCACCAAGATTACTCCTGAGACTACCGGTAAGTTGTACGCTTGCTTTGGTGAGTATATCAATACGGTAGCAGAAGTGCTTGCATTGGCAGATGGAACGGAAACCAAAGTGAAAGGTACGGTTACCTACACGGCTGGCAGCAACTTCTGGATTCAGGACGCAACGGGTGCTATCCTTTGCTATGGCAAAGATAACGGTGTGGCTGTCAATGATGAAGTGATTCTGAGTGGTAAGTTCGTGGCTGATTATAATGGTTCTCCCGAACTGAATAACGCAACGGTTATCAGCAAAGTGGCTGGCACGGCTATCGCACCTGCCGAGGTTACGCTTGCTGGATTAGTGGCTGACGTAACTCCCTATCTCAATAAGTTGGTTGCAGTCAAGGGTGTTCAGATTGCTTCGTATGAAGGTGAATTCAACACTCCCTATGTTACCGACGGTATCAATAAGTTGGCTTTGTACAAATATACGGGTGTAACGGAAGACAAGTATCCTGTAGGTACTCAGATCAACTTCAAGGCGATTATCTCTATCTATAAGACAACTCTCCAGTTCCGTGGTGAAGAAGCATGGATCGAGGCTTCCGCTGTTGCTGTAAAAGATGCTTACGCATATCCTGCACGCGGCGAAGAAGGAGAATATACTCTCGAAAACAACTGGATCTATTCAGTCAAGTTGGGCAACTATGTGGACAACCGTCCTGGTGATGATGGCAATGTCCGTGGTATGGTAGTAAAAGACGGCAAGATATATTTTATTGATCGTGGCAACACGGCTTTCCAAGTCATCGATGGTGCTACCGGCAAGAAACTGAAAACGCTTACTATCACGGGTGAACACCTCTTCCAAATTGAAGAAACTGATGAGAAAGGTGTGACCTCATGGACGAGTGCTGTAACTCTTCCCTATAATGATGTAAAAGTGGATAACGCAGGTAATCTTTTGATTGGTGCATGCCTTACCTCTTCGCAAACTTTCTTTATCTACAAGGTGGACGAAACAACAGGTGCTGCAACCGAGGTTATCAAAGAGCGTCTGTGGGACAACACGGAAGACGAATTCGACAAGATCTCCTATCGTTTCGACGCATTCGGCGTATATGGTGATGTTAATTCCCACGCTGTCATTATGGCACAAGATGCCAACTCCATGACCGCATTCAAATGGGTGATTGACGGAGGTAAGGCTGCCAAGGCAGAGAAGATCAATCTTTATGTAGATCCTACGAATGACAATTCGTATTTGCTCACTGCAGACGGAGATTCAAAGAAGATGGTTGAGAACCCCGGTACGGCTCCTCAAATCTTCCCTGTAGATGACAATTATTTCTATCTGGATGGCAATGCAACGTTCCCGACTCTCTTCAACATGAACGGAACTTTGGCAGATGACTTCAAGAACTGCAAGGCAGGCATTGCTGTGGTTAACAACGAAGGCGACACTTGCAAGATGAATCAGGGACACAATGGTATCGTTGAGTTCCAGGTAGGTGACGAGTACTTCCTCGTAATGGCTGCTACCAATACGGCTGGTTCTCCTTCGTCTGCTTTTGCTCTCTATAAGTTCAAAGATGCTTCCAAATCATTTGAGGATATGACTCCTATGTGGTTCTTCCCGAACGATGGTATGAGTTTCTCCACAAGTGTCAATGGTTTCCGTACGGCAGTTCCGAGCGTGGAAGTTGATGGCAAGGTGGCTACTATCTATTTGTATGCAGGTAACGTAGGTTATGCTGCTTACACCTTCACGGGTAAAGAAGCAACGGCTGTTTCGAACATTACCGACAAAGCAGAGAATGTAGAGAAGATCATGGAAAATGGTCAGGTTTATATTCTGAAGAACGGCGTTCGTTACAATGTTCTCGGTGTACAAGTAGAGAAATAAGTCTTACGACCAAGAATCTACTGTAACAAGTGATATTGCAGGCAGGAGGGAATTCCCTCCTGCCTTTTTTGTGCTCCAAGGCAAGGGGGAAGATAGAAATCCTAGAAGTCCGAGACGTTCCAGGGGATTCGGTATGTTATTCTTTTCTTCTTGTTGAGAGGAAGACAGAAAACCAAGAGGACTCCCCCAACCTCCTACAGAGGGGGCTATAAATGACCTCAATCCATTGGTTTATTCATGTCGGGCGTTGCCCAAAAAACAGATGGCACCCGAATTCCGGCGGAGACGCAACCCGCTGCGCTCAGACTGTATCTCCGCTATTCGAAATCCTCTCTCCATTTTTGACGCACCGACACAATGCCGAAGGAAGCAGATTTGCAGCCCCTCGTGCCTATATGTTTATAGGGATCCTAGAAGTTCGAGACGTTCTAGGGGTAGGGGAGGTCTGTTTCTGATTTTCCGTTGAGATGGGCTTCAGGTCCCGATGAGGGGTCGTAGAGGCTGTGAGATTAGAGGCTAGAGGTTAGGGATTAGAGAGGCATGCAGATGCCGTCAATAAGACATACCAACCTGTCAAACAGAAAAAGAGGCACCTCCGGACATTCCAGTTGTCCGAGATATTCCATGGATTTGGACAGTTCTTTTTTTCTTCTTGTAGAGAGGAAGGAAAGAGGAAAAAGGGAGTCCCCCTGCTATTCCATAGCAGGGAGTGCTTATAGAAATCCCAGTTGTTCGCGATATGTTCCAAGGCATTAGATAATTCTTTCTTTTCTTTTTATTGAGGGAAAGGAAGGGAACAAAAGGGAGGGCTTTGACTATTCCATAGGAAGTGTGTTCATAGAAAACATAATCACAGGGCAACCGCACCAAAACTACAGTATAGTCACAGTAAAGATTAGATACTAAAAATCGGAAGAACATACAGATGCCATCCATAAACATAATACCCCATCAAACAGAAGAACTAACAAGGTTTTATGACAAATAGCCCTTTCCTTTCTTTTGCATGACCAAAAGAAAGGAAACCAATGGGACTCCCCCGACCCCCTACAGAGGGGGCTATGTCAGACTTCAC
>JBNMIS010000095.1:0-5723 GCA_050873385.1 Bacteroidales bacterium
GAGATTCTCACCCGCAGCAACGAGTTGCAGGACCGCTTGCATGCCAACACCGACTACTTTGTCAGCAAGATGAAGGAAGCAGGCTTCGACATCAAACCCACACAATCTGCTATCTGTGCAGTCATGCTCTACGACGCTCGCTTGAGCCAGGAGTTCGCTGCCGCTTTGCAGGACGAGGGCATCTATGTCACGGGCTTCTACTATCCTGTTGTGCCGCAGGGTCAGGCGCGTATCCGCGTCCAATTGTCGGCTGCGCACACGCGCGAGCAACTGGATAAGGGTGTTGCCGCTTTCGTCAAAGTGGGCAAAGCACTGGGCGTCCTCAAATAGTGAAACGGTATCTGTAATAGTAAAAGACGGACTTCTGTGAAAAATGGAAGTCCGTCTTTTTGTTTGAGCTTGATGCCGTCTGAAGCCCGTGTCAGTTGAAGAACAGCGATAGTCCCACCGAACAGGTGATCGAACCGGAAGGATTCTTGATTCTCCCTTGTGCCATGGCGGCTTTGTCTATGACGGTTGGCATGAGGTGTTGTGTATAGGCTATCTCTGCAAATACTCCGAAGTTGCTGAATATGAACCATTCCGCTCCGGCAGAAAACCGTAGGGTGGGGATGTACGATGTCCGGTCGGTGAGTGTATAGTCTTGCCCTCCGTTGTCTTTCACGTCTTTCACAACGGCGATGTTGATGCCTGGGTCAATAGCCGCAAAGAAGTCCCATGGATGGAAATAGGGATTTTCGTAAAATGCACGGATATCCCGTACCAATGGAATACGGTAGCCCGATCCCATGCTGATTGTGTGATACCATACCTCGCCCGATGAAACATTTGTACTTTCTATGGACAGGTTGTTGTACGTGCGTGAATGGGCGTCATAGGCAATGAAAGCGTAAGCCCCGTAGTTCTTGTGGTGTCGCCAACCCAGCCGCATGGCGGAATTGAATGTACCGCTCTCTGTGCCGTTCGGACAGAAACTGCCTCCGACAACGGTCGGCAAGTCCAATGCGTCAAAGAAGTCTCCAAAAGTATATCGTGGTTTCTTTTTCGGAATAGATGCCTTGTCTGTGCCTTCTGTGGTGCCGTCTTCCTGCGTTTCTGCGGGCGTTGTCTCGGCATATACGGCGCATGGGTTGATGAAAAAGAAGAGCATTGCGATTGCTTGAAAAAAGAGAAGCCGTTTCATCGTATTGTAACAATTAGTCGGGCAAAGGTAGTATTTTTTCGTCATAATGTTTGTATATCTTCCTTAAAAGAGGTACTTTTGCGCAATAAAGTCCCATGCGTATGAAGGCTCTTGTGAAACGTTACCCCCGGAAAGGGATTTGGTTGGAAGAGGTTCCCGTGCCTCAAGTAGGTATCAATGATGTGCTCATTCGTGTGAAGAAAGCGGCTATATGTGGTACCGATTTGCACATGTACAAATGGGACCAATGGTCGCAAACGCACTGCACTCCTCCCTATATTATGGGGCATGAGTTCGTTGGCGAAGTGGTCGAAGTGGGGCAAGGGGTGCGTACGGTTCATGTGGGCGAACGTGTCACGGCGGAAGGGCATATTGTGTGTGGCACGTGCCGCAATTGCCGTCGTGGTATGGGGCATGTGTGCGAGCATAGCCTGTCCGTAGGCATCTTTGGCAAAGATGGTGCTTTTGCCGAGTATGTAACTGTTCCCGAATCAAATATAGTGCATCTGCGTCCCGAGATTTCTGATGACTTTGCTGCCATCATGGATCCCTTCGGTAATGCCACGCACACCGCTTTGGCTTTCCCGCTCTTGGGCGAGGATGTCCTCATCACGGGCGCAGGTCTCATTGGTACTATGGCTGCCGGCATTTGCCGCTATGCGGGTGCCAAGCATATTGTTGTTACCGACCTCAACCCGTTGCGGTTGGATATAGCCAAGCGAATGGGGGCAACGCTCACCGTCAATACGGGTGCGGGAGAAACCGTTGCCGGTGCCATGAAACAGTTGGGTATCCGCGGCTTCGATGTGGGGCTTGAGATGTCGGGAGCACCTGCCGCTTTCAATGACATGGTTTCCCACATGTACAAAGGAGCGAATATCGCGCAATTGGGAATCCTTCCCGATGATACACAGGTCAACTGGTCGGATGTAATCTTCAATGCTCTCACTATCAAGGGCATCACGGGTCGCCGCATGTGGGAGACGTGGTACCAGATGGAGCAGATGTTGTTGGGAGGGCTCGATTTGAGTCCGGTCATCACGCACCACTTCAGGTTCGATGATTTCCAGAAGGGATTTGATGTCATGGAGTCCGGACAATGCGGGAAAGTGATATTGGAAATAGCGGAATAAATTGCATGATACAATAATAACATTAAACTGATAAAGAATGAAGAAGATTTTTCTTGGTGTATTGCTGTCAGTTTCTGTGCTTGTGGCTAATGCTCAGTTGCCGCAAGGGCTGACGCAGTATAAGTTGGACAATGGTCTGACGGTCTGTTTGTGGGAAGATCACGACCAACCTGACGTGACGGGTTATGTCGTGACGCGTGCCGGTTCTATCGATGAACCCAAGGAATATACGGGGCTTGCGCACTATCTGGAACACATGCTCTTCAAGGGGACGCAGGAGATTGGTGCCTTGGATTGGGAAAAAGAGAAACCTCTCTATGAGGAGATTATTCGTCTCTATGATGAATTTTCCGATGCTACCGATCCCGTGTTGCGCGATACGCTTACAAAGAAAATTAACCGCGTGTCTCGCGAAGCCGCAAAATATACGGCTACCGACGATTTCTCCAACCTCATCTCGGGTATGGGTGGAGAAGGACTCAATGCCGGGACAAGTTACGACCAGACGGTCTATTACAACAATTTCCCTGCCTATCAGATGGAAAAATGGCTCACCATCTATGCCGATCGTCTCATCAATCCTGTATTCCGTTCTTTCCAGGCGGAGTTGGAAAATGTGTTCGAGGAATACAATATGTATCAGGACTATCCGCAGACGCATGCCCAGGAGTTCATGTTCTCCCATCTCTATGCAGGTCACCCCTACGAGCGCGACATCATCGGTACTCCCGAACACCTCAAGAACCCGCGTCTCTCGCGTCTGATTGAGTTCTACAATACGTGGTATGTGCCTAACAATATGGCACTTGTCCTCGTGGGTAACTTCAATACGGAGACAACCAAACCTTTGATAGAGAAGACTTTCAGCCGTCTGCAGGCGAAACCTCTTCCCGAGCGTCCGCAATATCCTGAGGCTGACTTCACGGGCAACCCGAAGTATAGTATCAAGGCGGGCTATTATCCTCAGATCGTATGGGGCTACAAGGGTGTGAAAGTCGGACATGAAGATGAAACCGCCCTCAGTTTTGTGGTCAATCTGCTTTCCAACTCCATGAATACGGGTCTGTTGGATAAGATTACTCTCAATGGTGAGGTCTCCTATGCGGGTGCCGACCTTGACTCCCGTCGCGACCAGGGACGTATCATCGTCTCGGCTGTTCCTTATTTCGATGTGGAGCAACGCCAGTATGAGTCCAACCGTGCAACGGAACGTATCATCTTCAACGAGATTGATAAACTCAAGACCGGCAATATTGACGATTGGCTGATTCAGTCTGTCAAGGAAATGTACAACCAACTCTATTCCGTCTTGCTTGAGTCTGCATCTTCCAAAACGAATATCTTGGTCAGTTCCTTCACCTATCAGACACCGCTCGAAGAGGTCTTCACCGAATTGGACCGCATCAATGCCCTTACCAAAGACGATATCATCCGTGTGGCTAAGAAGTATTTCGATGCCGACTGTATGACGCTTGCTATCGAAGAAGGTACGCCCAAAAAGAATAAACTCAAGAAACCGGAGATTCAGCCCCTTGATCCTCCTACGGGAGTGGAAACCGGATATGCGAAAAACTTCAAGCAACTGCCTACTGGAACGGTGGAGGAAGTGTACAACAATTTTGCGGATGTACGCAAAGAGACGGTGTCGGAAGGCGTGAATCTCTATTATACACCCAATACGAAGAACAATATCTTCTCGCTTGTTCTCCGCTATGGCGTGGGTGCCCATGAGTTGCCTCTCCTTCCCTATGCGGTGTCTCTGCTCGAAACGGCAGGTGTCATGCCTTCCACCGATGCGCAGCAGTTCCGTCGCCAACTCTCCGAGTTAGGCGGGCGTTGCTCCTACGATGTGGACGACAACTATCTCTACATCTCCATCTCGGGTAAAGACGAAAACCTTGAGCAAATCTGCGAATTGGTTAACCGCCAGATGCTTATGCCTAAGTTGGATAAGAAACAGTTGGATAATATCAAGGGTTCGGAACTTTCTTCACGTTTCACGGAATCCAAGCAGTCTTCTGTATTGAGCAGTGCGCTCTATGCGTATGCCCTCTATGGAAAGAACTCTCCCTATATCGACCGTGTCAACTTTATGGATATCTATAAGTTGGGAATACCCGAGTTGCATGCTGTCTTCACGGCGGCAAAACAGTATGCTCTCGATGCACACTATGTAGGTACCCGTTCCATCGGAGATGTTCGCAAGGCGTTGGTTCTGACGGAGGGTATTCAGGCTTCCAAGTCACCTTATGTTCGTGATCGTGTCACCTACGACAAGAACACAATCCTCTTCTTGCCCAATAGTGAGATGCAGCAAGCCAAGATCTATTTCTATATCAACGGAAACCCCTACCAACTGAAGGATGACGTATCGCGTATGGCGTTCGACCAATACTTCTCTGGTGGTTTCTCCGGACTCGTGATGAACGAGATTCGTGAAAAACGGTCTATGGCATACACGGCCTATGGCTACGATGCTACGCCTGCCCTCATTGGCAAGGATGGCTATTTCATCGGCTATGTCGGCACGCAGTCCGACAAGGTGGCGGATGCTATCGATGTCTATATGGACTTGCTCAACAATATGCCTGAGTATGCCGATCGGGTAGGGGATATTAAGACTTATCTCCGTCAGGCATCGCTTACGGCGAAACCTTCGTTCCGCAACAAGAGCCTTGTCTTTGCGGAGTGGCAGCGTCTGGGTTATACCGACGATCCTGCCCGTATCCACATGCCGGAGATTGATAACCTTACTTTCGATCAGATTCTTTCTTTCTACAAGGAAAACATACAGGGACGCCCCATTACCATTGTCATCACCGGCGATCCCAAGTTGATCAACCTCAAGCAGATTCAGAAGAATCATGGCAAGATAACCAAAGTATCCAAGGGACGTCTCTTTAGCGCATTGGATTTGGAATAATCTGTGTTTCTTGAGGCGTATATGGCACCTCTTTGAAACATACATACATAGCAGGGAAGTACGCATTCAGTCCGTACTTCCCTGCTATGGTTTTTCCGGGTATGTACTCAACTCTTCTTCGACCCATCAAGCCGACCTCATCGACCCCTCGTCGGGAGAACTGCAGGATACGGTGCGGTTGTTGTCGTCGTCTGCTTGGGAGAAATTTTTGAGGTTCTGGCTTCCCTTTTCCGAATAAGGAACGGGCTTGTTTAGGACTTGTCTTTTGGAATAGGCTTTGAGTTTGTCCTGTCTTGTCCTTTGGGATAGGTCTTGAATTTGCTTTTTGATGTAGGTCTTGTGGGCGTCTTGTCTTTTTGTCTTCCAATAGGTCTTGGGCTTTTCTACAGAGTCCTGGAATATCTAGAACGTCTAGAATATCTAGAATATCTAGAATATCTAGAATAACTAGGCTGTCTGTAACAACCATTGCCTGATATAGCCC
>JBNMIS010000096.1:0-5569 GCA_050873385.1 Bacteroidales bacterium
CCTGCGCCGGTAGCGCAACTCATGCGGCATATGTTTTGCCAGTTCTCCCGTTTTGTCCGCATGCACGTGATTATAAATGGTTTGTGAACAGATGCGGATGCCCTCTTTTGCAAGCACCCCGCTTATCTGACGGGGAGACCAGTCCTCGTCTTTTATCATCTGTTCCACACGCCACCACAATGTCTTATTTAACTGATTTCCGGGAGAGGTGCAAATCCTCTCCTGTTTTTTTGTTTTTTTTGTATTGCATTTGCCTTGGACGGTTCTTTTGGGTGCCCCCCTGTCAGCCCTGTTTCGGTACCCTCAACAAGGGCTGACAGGGGGGCAAAAATGTACCCCAAAATTGCGTTTCTAAATGGACACTATGTTGTTCCTTATCAAAAGTACACCTTTAACAAAGGTCATGTTTTTCGATTACGTACGCTGTCTGTTGTTCTGAAAGTATATAAGAAATCCCTTGCGAATCTCTGAGTGTCAGCCTTGTTGTAGATTTCTGTTAAAACGTCCCTTCCTGAATCGCTCAAAAGGTATCCATCGCACATACGAGATGCTTACGACCCCTCAAGCCGACCTGAAGCACCCCTCATCGACCCCTCAACGGGAGGTCGGTTTAATGTCGATATTATTAGCCCCTCCTATGGAGGGGTTGGAGAGGTCTCTCTGTTAGGTATGGCGTCATGGTTATTGTGCAGTCTTGAAACTTTTTGTACCTTTGTCCTCTGTATGCGGTCTTGCAATCGTATCAGGAAAATGAAATCTGTAAAAACACGCACATTATCATTATCATGAAGAAACATTCTGTTCTTTTGGCGGCTTTCGCAAGTCTTTTCCTTGTTCCATCCGCCTATGCTGCTTGCCGGACGGGGCTCGAGGTCCTGCGGGAGCAGAACTTTTCAATCCTGGAAGGCAAAAGGGTGGGCTTATGCACGAATCCTACGGGTATAGACAGCCGCCTGAAATCAACCATCGATATTTTCTATGAGGCGGAGAATGTAAACCTTGTAGCGCTTTTTGCTCCGGAACACGGGGTGCGCGGGGACGTGTATGCCGGTGATAAAGTGGAAACGATGGTAGATCCGAGGACGGGTGTAACGGTCTATTCCATCTTTGGAAAAACGCGTAAACCTACTCCCGAAATGCTTCGGGATATAGATGTATTGGTGTATGATATACAGGATATAGGCTGTCGTTCCTATACGTTTATCTCCACCATGGGTATGCTTATGCAGGCATGTGCAGAAAACGATAAAGAGTTGGTTGTGCTCGATCGTCCCAATCCGCTCGGAGGGGAGAAGATCGAAGGCAATCTGGCGGAAGATGGCTATATCTCTTTTGTCTCGCAATTCAAGATTCCGTATATCTACGCACAGACGTGTGGTGAATTGGCAATAATGCTCAATGAAGAAGGATTCCTTGGAAAACGCTGCCGTCTTACGGTTATTCCTATGCAGGGGTGGCATCGGTCCATGACATGGAACGAAACGGGGTTGCCTTGGGTGGCGGCTTCGCCGCATATCCCGTCGGTGGAAACAGCGCTTTTCTATCCTGTAACGGGAATCTTCGGAGAGTTGGGCTATTTTAATATCGGGGTGGGCTACACTATGCCGTTCCAACTCATTGCGGCTCCTTGGAGCAATGCCGATACGCTTGCTGCGGCACTCAATGCACTGCAATTGCCGGGAGTGGGATTCCGTCCTGTAACCTGTAAGCCTTTCTATTCTGTACACAAAGGGGAATTGTGCGGTGGGGTGCAGATCTATCTCACGGACTATCGCGAAGCACATCTGGCAGAGATTCAGTTTCTTGTCGTGCAGGAGTTGATGCGTCTCTATCCTGATAAAGACGTGTTCCGTCTCTGCAACCAGGAGCGTTTCTCCATGTTCGACAAGGTCTGTGGTAGCAACTACATACGGGAAACTTTCTCAAAGCATTATTCTTGGGACGAAGTGCGTGACTATTGGTACAAAGATGTGGAATCCTATCGGGCTCTCTCCTCTAAATACTACCTCTATGACTGATATGCGAAATATACCTGCAGCGCCGGCCCCTCTCGGATATAAGGACGGGCATGGCAGTACGGATTTCCTGCAGCGGCTTACATGGGGAACCGATGCAGGGTTCTATAGGCTCGTTCCCGAAGAGGTTTTCCATCCGGTTGGTGAACGGGAAGTGCGCAACTTGTTGTTGCGTGCGCACACCGAAGGAAAGCATGTCACTTTCCGTGCGGCAGGAACATCTCTTTCCGGACAGGCGGTATCCGATTCGTTCTTGGCGGTAATAGGCAAACGTTGGGAAAACTATGTCGTTTTGGATGGTGGAAAGCGTATTCGCATGCAGCCGGGACTCATCGGTGCACGGGTCAATGAGATACTTGCTCCCTACGGAACGTATTTCACCCCCGATCCCGCCTCGCTTAAGAGTGCCATGGTGGGCGGTATTGTCAGCAACAATGCCTCGGGTATGTCCTGCGGTACGCATGCCAATTCCTACAGAATGTTGGATAGTGTGCGGATTATCCTTGCCGATGGCACCGTGCTCGATACTTCCGATGATAAGTCTAAAGACGATTTCCGCTCATCGCATCCCGCTTTTGTCCGCAAGATAGAATCCCTGCGTGACAAGACCCGTGCCAATACAGTGCTTGCTCGGCGTATCCGTACTAAATACGCAATAAAGAACGTCACGGGGCTTACCATTCTTCCTTTCATGGAATACGACGATCCTTTCGACATCATAACGCATCTCATTCCGGGTAGCGAGGGGACGCTCGCTTTCCTCTCCGAAGTGGTTATGCGCACGGCGCCCGTTCCTCGGTATACTGCCTCTTCGCTTATGTTGTTTGCCACCACTGAAATGGCTTGCAGGGCGGTTGTTGCAATGAAGCATACGGGGGCAGTGTCCGCTGCGGAGTTTTTCGACCGCAAGGCGATGGCAGTGGTGGAACCTGATTTCCCTGAATTGAAAGGGCAACCCGCCGATGCTGCCGCTGTCTTGGTGAAAGTGGAAGATGCTACGGTCGTGGGAATGCAGGCAAAAATACGTCAAGTGGAGGAGGCTGTCTCCGGTATTGATGCCGTAGGTAAGAATTTTACAACCGATAAGGCTCTTGTCGCCAAGTATTGGGCGATGCGATCGGGTATATTTCCCGCAGTGGGGGCGACGCGACCCGTTGGAACCACCTGCCTTATCGAAGATATTGCTTTCCCTGTTGATTATTTGGCGGAAGCGACTGCCGACCTGCAACGCTTGTTCCGTGAACACAACTATCCCGATGCGGTCATCTATGGGCATGCTTTGGAAGGAAACTACCACTTCATTCTTAACCAGCGTTTCGCTACACCCGAAAGCATAGCACAATACGATCGCATGATGCAGGCGGTTGTTTCTCTCGTGGTGGATAAGTATCACGGCTCGTTGAAAGCCGAACATGGAACGGGACGCAACATGGCTCCCTTTGTTCGGCGGGAATGGGGTGATGATGCCTACGAACTGATGTGCGAAGTCAAGCATCTTTTCGACCCCGGCAACATACTCAATCCGGGCGTTGTCTTCAATGAGGATACCCGGAGTTACTTGCAGCACCTCAAGCCGCTTCCTGCCGTTCATCCTTTGGTGGACAGGTGTATCGAATGTGGATTTTGTGAGGTCAATTGTGTCTCGTGCGGTTTTGCCCTTTCTTCTCGTGGGCGGATTGTGGTGCAGCGTGAAATAGCACGACTGCGTGCCGAAGGCGATGAACAGGCGGTGCAACGTCTGCAAAAGGACTTCCGCCGTCTCGGGAAAGACCTTTGTGCGGGAGACGGACTCTGCTCTACATCGTGTCCCGTGGGAATCAATGTCGGAGACTATATCCACATCTTGCGTGAACAGGAGATGACCTCTGCGGGCAAATCATTGGGGCGCTTCGTGGCTTCGCACTTCTCGGAAGTGGGTGGTTCCGTTTCTGCTGTGCTGTCTCTTGCAGGTTTTGCCCAAAATGTGTTGGGCAATCGCTTCATGGCGTCCCTGTGCAAAGGACTTCGTTATGCTACTGCAGGAAAGATGCCGCTCTGGACGCCTGCTATGCCCCATAAAACGCCGGTGCGGAAAATACTGAAAAACATACCCGTTCCGGCATCAGATGCACCTGCGGTGGTATATTTCCCCTCTTGTCTTAATCAGCGTATGGGGCTGGCAAAGGGAGATCCTTCTTCGCTTCCCACGATGGGAGACATGATCGAACTGCTGCACAAGGCGGGCTACAACGTGATTTTTCCCGATAATATGGATAAATTGTGCTGTGGAACAATATGGGAAAGCAAGGGAATGCCCGATGTGGCGGACAAGAAAGCGGCGGAATTGGAATTGGCTTTGCGCAAGGCGAGCCTGCATGGTCAATATCCTGTTCTGTGCGACCAAAGCCCTTGTCTCTATCGTATGCGTCACACCATGCAGGGGCTTCAACTTTTCGAACCAGCGGAGTTCATCGAACGTTTCCTGCTTGATAGGTTGGAAATAACACCGCTTGATGAGGTTGTACTTCTGCATCCTACGTGTTCTGTGCGCAAAATGGGGTTGACCGACACGCTTCTTCGGGTTGCCAAACGCTGCGTTCGGGAAGTTGTCATTCCGTCTGGCATAGGTTGTTGCGGTTTTGCCGGAGACAAGGGATTTACGGAACCTGAACTCAATGATTGGGCGTTGCGCCACTTGAGGGAACAAAAGGAGGCTGTGCACGCAACGGTTGGAGTAAGTAATTCACGCACGTGTGAAATCGGTCTAGCCTCCCATGCAGGCATACCATATATGAACATAGCATGGTTGGTAAACAAAGCAAGCAAACCGAAACAATGATGCAAACCGCTCTCTGTGAAATAGAACGTAAGTTTTTGGTCAGGAACGATTCCTTTCTCTCTATGGCTTCGTCTGTGAGTACCATTTCCCAAGGCTATCTATCGCGCGATCCCGAGCGTACCGTACGTGCCCGTTTGCGCGATGAAAAGGGTTTCCTTACTGTAAAGGGAAAAACCGACTCAACGGGAACAAGCCGGTTCGAATGGGAAAAAGAAATACCTGCGGCGGAGGCGCGTGCTCTTCTTGCATTGTGCCTGCCTGTGGTGATAGAGAAACAACGCTATATCGTACCTTATTGTGGACTCACTTTCGAGGTGGACGTTTTCCATGGTGCGCATGAAGGTCTCGTACTTGCGGAAGTGGAACTCTCTTCTCCCGACCAACCCGTGTCCCTTCCCCCGTTTGTTGGCGAGGAAGTTACGGGAAACCTTCGATACTATAATGCTTGGCTCTCACAGGATGAATCTCTCGGGAATAATACAACATCTAATAGAAATACAACAATGACATTTACAACAAATGACCTGAAGCAACTTGCTCAGCGAGGCATCTCGGTTGAGCAGGCAGAGCGGCAACTCCGCTCTTTCCAAACAGGCTTTCCTGCTTTGGATATAGTCTCTGCTGCAACTCCTGGCAATGGTATTCTTTGCCCCACGGAGAAAGAAACAGAGGAATATCAATCCGCTTGGGACGATTATCTCAAAGAGAACCATAAAATCTTGAAGTTTGTACCCGC
>JBNMIS010000097.1:0-5514 GCA_050873385.1 Bacteroidales bacterium
AGGTTCGGCTGCAGGTCGTTGTTCAGGTCGAGGTTTTTCAGTTTATGCTGAAAAGAGACCGGTGCCATATCGACGACAGCCGAGTAAGCCGTGCGCGGCGTATAACAATCACGGACCAAAACCGTGGATGCAACGCGCCTATCATTAACTATCGTTATCCGTTTCTGCCCAGCCTGAGCAAGCCGCTCCATGTCGGGCAATCCCACCACACCTTTTGCATAAACGGCGGAAAGTTTTCCGCGGAGGTAGTTTTTCGCCTCGTCGGGAAGGGAGTCGGTTTGCCCGGAGTGCATAATCTTGCCTATATACTGCTGTGAGAGCGTGAGATTGATATTATAGTACGGCGCATAATTGCACAGCACTTGCGCCCGTTCTTCCTGCAACGCGAGGTCGGTTTTATAAATCGGGAAGTCTTTTCCGGCTGTAAGGAGTTCGTAGCCCCAGGGTTTGCCCACCTCATAAAAGTATTTGAAATACTCCGTCCGACGGGGGAACATAACCGTGCACAGCAAAACGACGCCAAGGAATATAGCAATCTGCCCCACAACGGCAAGGGCACGACGGTTGATTATTCTGCGTATATCTTTCATTGCTCTATAATTTGTCTGTATATGGTTTATTGACCGTTATCCGTTATCTTCGCTCTCTGAAGAACGACTGCATGAGCAGTCTGCACTCGTCTTCCAGAACTCCTTTGATCACCTCACATTTGGGATGCAAGGCATTTTTTGTGAGCATGGTATAGCCGCGTTTTTCATCGGAGGCGCCGTACACCAAGCGCCGGATTTGCGCCCAGCCGATAGCCCCTGCACACATGACGCAGGGTTCGACCGTTACATAGAGTACAGCATCCTGCAAGTATTTGCCCGCCAAGGTTTGCTCGGCAGCCGTCAGCGCCTGCATCTCGGCATGCGCAGTCACATCGTGCAACGTTTCCGTAAGGTTATGCCCCCTGCCTATTATCCGCCCCGCAGAGACAACGACACAGCCTACCGGAACTTCACCGCATGCGCAGGCTTTCTTTGCCTCCTCTATCGCCACAGACATATATTGTTCGTCGGTCGTCATATCGCGTTCAATCCGTTATCAACAGCCTGACCGAAAGAAACGATGTCTTCGGGGTGTTGCTCAAAATGGTTTCCGATGACCACGACATCGGCTCCCGCACAAAAAGCCGACTGCATCTGCTCTATAGTACGGATTCCCCCTCCCACGAAAAGAGGAAGGTCGACGGCTTGCCGCACCCGCTTGATCCAACCGGGACTCACCGGCATGGCTGCACCGCTGCCTGCTTCCAAGTATATCAACTTCATCCCCAGCAAAGCCCCTGCGCAAGCGGTATCCACCACCTGCTGCACATCACGAAGGGGCACTGTCCCGCTCACACGCTCGGCACTGCTCTGTCTGCCGCCGTCCACAAGAATATAGCCTGTCGGTATTGTTTCCAAAATCTCTCTACGAAATGCGGGCATTGCCTCGACGTGCTGTCCTATCAAGAAACGGGAATCTCTACCCGAAATCAGCGAAAGCAAAAGCATGGCATCGGCTTTCGCCGTCAGTTGACCAGGACTACCAGGGAACAAAATGACGGGTATCTCGGGAAGAAAGGTTTGCAGGGTTTCCACAAAAGGAGCAATATCCGCCTCGTAACCGCTTCCGCCCACCAATACACAGGAGATGCGTCCCTTGCGAATATGTTCACAAAGCGCCGGCAAGCCGTTTTTATCCGTCTTATCCGGATCGAGCAGCACCGCCAGATGATGATGACGTTTTTCGTGTTCCCGCAGGAACCAATCGTGATAATCCGTCAAAGAGACCGCCACCACAATCACTTCTTCACCGGTAACAAGAACGGGGGCTATCCGAAAGCGCCTTCCTTTGCACCAAGCGAGGAAAGGCCGATCGCCACAGACTTGCCCTGTATGCAACACAATGTTCTCCCCCATATAGCCAGCCGCACTGCCGACTATCTTATAGACAGCCTCTTTTGCACACCAACAGAGGGTGAGATTGAGAGCATCAAGATTGAGAGCATCCTGTTCGGAAGGGGTGAGATACCTATCCTTCAGACGGAACAAACGTTCCTGCACATTCTCCACATCAACTCCCACTTTCCGGATGTTGCTGTCCACCTGTTTGGTTGACCGCGCCAGACACAACCTGTTACAGGAGTGGGATATACTTATGTTCAACTCCTCCGTTCCTTTCACCACATACGGTTCTCCCGTATCATGATGAGCAAGTTTTGCATCTTCTCCGAACACATAAGCAACAAGCGTTTCTTCCGCCTCCGTTTCCTGTTCCGAACGTTTCGTACCGTGCGAATCAGACAGAGGGAGAGAGAACACTTCTATCCCGTCGGGCAAACGATAATGCTCCAAGCCCTTGGGTGCTATGTGTTTTACCTCGTCCATGAGAAACTTTCGATTATGCGTCTGACATCCTTATCCAAATAGTTGATGACCGGAGCCAGGGAATCCTGTTGCGGCACGCAATTGAAATAGACCGCTCCACGGAAGAAATGGTGCAGACTGTCGGTGAGATAGAACTGACAGGGTGATGCCGTGTTTCCCTCCAAAGTGTACAGCACGCCATAGACCTTCGCATCGGGATTTTCAAATCCCTGTTCCGGGATAGCGCTTGCCATACCTGCGTGTTTATAGACGAAACTCTGCGCATCGTCGGACAACTCGCGCAGGTTGTGATGTACCGGTTTGTAACTGCAATGGATACGCACATTGAATGCGGGATAAACAATATCCAACCAATACGGTTCATCAGCCAACGGTTTTGCCAAAGCGTTAGCAGACAAATCGAAGCAATACGGATAGTCTGCAAACGGGAAAGAGACGTAGGAGGTATCGGGGATTGCGATACGATAGTATCCCCGCGGTTTGGGGACATACCGCTGCTTGCACCCCACTCCACAGAAAAGGCACAGCAACCAGACGGACCATACAAGAACAATGTTATTCTTTCTGCTCATCGTGAATGGTTATCTTTATTGTCTTGATCCTGCGTTTATCCACTGCCATGACCTCGAACTCATAGTTTCCGTACGTAATCTTTTCGCCCCGTTTCGGGAAGTCGCCTTTGATTTCGAGCAGCAATCCCGCCAAGGTTTCCACCTCGGTCGATATGCGGGTGAACTGCTCCTCGTCGGCATTGACAATCTTATAGAAGTCGTTGAGCAAGGTTTTTCCCTCGAACAGATAGACATTGTCTTCCAACCGAGTATATTGCTTTTCCTCCTCGTCGTATTCATCGGAAATCTCACCCACGATCTCTTCCAGAACATCTTCCAGCGTAACCAAACCCGCCGTGCCTCCATATTCATCCACGACTATCGCCAAGTGGACTTTATGTTCCTGGAACTCCGCCAGCAAATCGTCCAAATGCTTCGACATAGGGACGATATAGACAGGACGAACCAGCGTCTGCCAACGGAAGTTGCGCGGTTTATCGAGATACGGAATCATATCCTTGGAATAGATGATTCCTTTGATCTTGTCGTTGGTACCTGCATAAACAGGGATACGCGAATAGCCGGACGATATGATAACGGAAAGCAACTGTTTGTAATCCGCCTTGATGTCCACGTCCACAATATCCATCCGCGAGCGCATGATGTCGGAGACCTGACGGTTGCCGAACTTGGTGACGCCTTCCAATATGTCTTTCTCCGCCTCGGTGTCGACCTCTGTCAGTTCGACCGCCTGCGAGAGTTCCTCCATAGATATGTTGCTATGCCCATGCTTGTCCAAACGCGTTTCGACTATGGAAGTGGACTTAACCAGAAGCATAGCGAACGGATAGAGCATTTTGCTGAAAAACTGCAATCCGCGACAGGCAAACCGTGCGATTTGCAAAGGGCGGGTGGTAGCATAGACTTTCGGCGTAATCTCTCCGAACAACAACAGAAGGAACGTGATAACAACCGTTTCGACCAGGAACTCCACAAGGGCTGACCCTCCGAAATCGAGAAAAGCACTCGTGGCATAGGCGAAGAGCAAAGTTATCACAATGTTTACGAAATTGTTCGTAATAAGAATGGTCGCCAAGAGCCGTTGCGGCTGCTGCAACAGGTTCTTTATGCACACATCGCGTTTTTGCGTACTATTATCCAGTTCTTCTTTCTCGGCAGGCGAAAGCGAGAAGAAAGCCGTTTCGGACGAGGAAACAAAAGCGGATATACACAAAAGGAACAACCCCAGCACCAAAGCCACATAAGCAGAAACAGAAGGCTGCTCCACCAAGACCGTCAACAGTATAAACAACAAGTTACCCAAAGTAAGAAATTCTTTTAATTATGCGCGGCAAAGATACAACTTTTCCCCTAGTTAGCAAAGAGTGGAGGGTAGAGATTAGAGGGTAGAGGTTCGGATGCGCAGCCTCCTTACGATTCACGTTCCGTAAGAGCCGGTAACTGATTTACGATTCAGACATTCACACCCCTTCCAAAGGACGGGCTATAATGTAGACGTTTTATCGGTTCGAGACACTCGATGGAAGGATTCGGCAGACTGGATGTATGAGACTGATCGGGCGAATTGGTCAAATGAGCCGAATGAGACAAATAAGGTTATCTCCCGATGAGGGATGCTTCAGGTCTTGATGAGGGGTCGTAGGAACCGGGTAGCAAATAGGGACGTTGATCCAACTACCAAAGGACTATAGCAGAAATTTCTTACGGGTGTTGACTTTCGGCCATGCAATAACATACAAAGAAGAGACTGCCTGATTGTCAGGCAGTCTCTTTCTCTTTATTCAGTTGTTCATTCCAAGTTTCCTTATCTGACCTCCACGCCGGTTGTGGTGTAAGTCTTGCCATTACGGAGGATGAGGATTTGCCCGTCGCGAATGATCTTCCGTACAGCCGCATCGGTTGCTGCAACGTTATCCAACGCAGTGCCGGCGGCGGTTGTCTTGAACTCCCCCGTATAGGTCTGCAAGGTAGCGTTGTTGGCGTCCTTGACTGTCATACCGAAAGTGTAGTGTGTGGATTCGCTCAAGCCCGTAACCGTGAAGCGGAAGCCCGCACCGGTCTGTTCGGCAGCGTGACGGGGTTGTCCGTTGCGCGAGGGCGCAAAAGCAATGCTCGTCAGTTGCCCGCTGGCATTGAAGACCATGGTGCAGAACACTTCGCCGTCCTTTCGGATTTCGAGGGTGTAGGTATCCGCTGAACCGTCTGCCCGCCAGACAAAGGTTGCCTCATTATCAGACGGCGTTACCGTAACATCGCCATCGGTGGTGGTGTTCTCCGCACCGAGACACTGGATATACTTGAACGAACCGAATACCGCATCCATCTGATAAGCACGAAGATTGCCACAAAGTACATGCAAGCAAACATTGTAGTTCGCAAACGAAGTGTTGTCCGCTACCGGCGGTTCGGCAGGATAAGCGTAGATGTCATACAACCTTCGGCAGTTGGCAAACGCATTTGCCCCGATAGAGGTCAGCGTATTGGGTAGTTCTGTCCTGTTCAGTTTCACAAACCCATTGAAAGCGTTG
>JBNMIS010000098.1:0-5352 GCA_050873385.1 Bacteroidales bacterium
CCTCTCTGAGGGGGCTTGGGGAGTCTGGATTTTCTCCTCTATGTTGTGTTTGCCCGATTTATAGTAAGCGAGTGTGGCGGAGAATTGCTCCAGCAATATCCGCTCCACCTCCCCCTGCGCAAATTGGCGCATACCGTTGGTAATGAGCGAACAGAGACCCATATTGAATATCATCATGTGGTCGAAAAACGATTTGGCATCTTCGTCAGACAACTGATAATCCGTCTGATATTGCGTAGCCATGATACGGGACAGTTCTTCCACATCGAACATTTTTCTTCCCGTCCAGTGAATGAATTTGTACAGATTGGGTTCCGTCTGTGCATAACGAACAATGCACGTTCCCATACGTTTGGCTGCGGGACCGGCACTTTTCGCATCGCGGGCAGCACGCACACAATCGAGAAAACGCGCGGAGGCTTCCATACGCACGGCATCTATGAGTTCGTCCATGTTGCGAAAAGCGGTGAAGAGCGGTCGGGAGGAGCAGCCCATATAGTCGCCCAAGTCGCGGGCATTGATACACTCGGGACCTTTCTCCCGCACCATATTGATTGCCGCTTCAATAATCATCTCGCGGGTGTATTGTACTTTGCGTGGCATGGTCGGTTTTGAGTAATCAGTAAAACATGAAAATACTGTTGTGTATGCAATGTGTATTATGTAACATGTGTTACGTAACAAATGTTGCGCAAAAGTAGAACAATTCTTGCAAGTATGCAAACAAAAAAATCACAAAATACAGACGGAGTAGGGTGTATTCTATTTAACAGCCTAAATAACAGCGTGTTATTTGATTCTTGTTTTCCTGATGGAAAGCAGATTATGCGACAGGTTCTAACGGATGATGTATCTTGACAAGAAGAATGCGAGCATACCGAGAACCAGCGTGGAGCCTGCATATATTACGGCAGAGACAAACTGTCCAGATTCAAACAACCGAAAAGTATCGGCAGAGAATGTGGAGAATGTTGTGAAAGCGCCGCAAAGACCAACTGTAAGCATCAGATAAACTTCGGGAGAAAGAGAAACGTTTTTTCCGGCGACGGCGACCAATAGTCCAAGAAGAAAACAACCAATAACATTGACGGCCAGCGTGGCAAAAGGGAAAGAGATAGTCTGAAAATGGTTGCACAGCAACCCGACGGCATAGCGCAGTGCCGCCCCGACCGCCCCACCAAGCATTACGTATAGGAAATTCTTCAAGACCATTGCGACCGCAAAGATAGGTCGTTTTGAAGGATTATACAAACGGGAGGTGGTTTTTCCGTTAATGGTTGCCAATTGACTGCTAATCGGATTTTCAGAGAGGTCTCCATTAAAGCCCATGAAAGGAGCATTAAAGACTTTCCCTAACTCCCTCACAAAGGAGAATCTTCTCCGTTAATGCCCGTTCTCGTGTGGTGTAGGCTCCGTTAATAACCGCCAATTGACCGTTAATTTTCTCTGTTAAGTTTTTCTTTTCTCTATTAATTCCCATTACTGACTTATTAAAAATATGATCGAGTATGGGAGGTACGTTAATTGAATTTTTAAGGAGCATTCGTGAAAAATGCCATAGTAACAGTCTTGTTGACCTGTGTGTTTTACTCAAATCTGCCGATGGGTAATTTACGATAGAAATTATAGTTGTTCGAGACGTTTTAGGGATTGAGTTGATCTGTTTTTCATCTCTCGTTCAGGGGTGCTTCAGGTCCCGATGAGGGGTCGTAGAGGTCGGGGCGTTGAAAACAAACAGGCAGGAAATAGAAATGAGGTTCTGGCATGGGAGAGTAGGAGCGGAAATTAAATGCATGGGAATGTCATTGTATTGGCGGTGTCTTCCGTAAAGAAACAAAAGCAGTTTGTGATACTAAATTTATATTGTATCTTTGCAGCAAAATAAGAAGATTCTTGTTGCCGGAATACACTCTGCGGAATGTGAGGCAACGGATATTCTGCAAGTAAGCAACAAAATAAAAGGAAGAGCCTATGAACAAATAAGAGCAGTGAATTTGCACAAAATATAAGATAGCGTTATCTTTATCTCACACTTTTTCCAAAATCGCCAATTTTAGTAGAAAGTAACTGTGAAGTAGAGTTCGACGCCTGCTCATAAGAGTGGGCTTTACTTTCGGTTCAGTTACTATGGTGTTTGGCGATACCTGGAAAAAGTGGATTAAAAGTTTAGTCCACTTTTTTGTGCCTCGTCAAACAACGGACCACTTCTTCAAAAACAAGGCTCAATTGTGGGGAAGTCTATACAAGAGTCGATTTAGATTAACAAGAACCGATGGTCGATGGGATATAAGTGGCCAATGATATTATGAAAAAGTTAATGATGATGATATGCAGTTTATTATTGACCTGTTCAATGTATGCAAGCATTGCAAGAGATTGTGATATTCCAAGTGGATGGAGACGATATACAGATAAAGCATATGTCAAGAATCCCGTATGTCCTCAGAATTGTACTGTTATCTGTACAAATACTTGTGGGGCTATTGAATATAGAATATATTTTCAAAACGGTTGGTATGTCTTAAATCACAATGGAAATGAATGGTCTTTTTATTATGAAGGAAGAGAGTTTTCTTTTTACATGTAATTAATTACAAATGTCCCATTACAAAAACGTAGTGGGACATTTGTATTATATTGACAAATAAAATTATAGCAGTTTACTTATACAGGAAGCGGCGGATGCTGCGCTTCGGGGTTTTCTCGAACTCAGTCTTTACAAGTTCAAAGTCGGAAATCTTGGCATAGGCAGGCAACTGCTTGTTTACCTTCTGCAAGTTTTCCTGCATGAGTTGCTCCAGCGTCTTGCCATTCAATTCTCCCTTGTCTTGCAAAGCATAGTCTGGGTAGATAAGGGCAACCAACCGTCCGTTTCTGCCTACCACTACCGATTCGACAATGCCTGTTTGGTTATTCAGTTTGTCTTCCAGTTCTTCGGGATAGATGTTCTGTCCGTTGGAGGACAGGATCATCGCTTTGCTACGTCCCTTGATGAAGAGATGACCTTCTTTATCCATTGTACCCAAATCGCCGGTATGCAGCCACCCATCTTTATCGATGGCGGCACGAGTCGCCTCCTCGTTCTTGTAGTAGCCCATCATGAGATGCTCTCCACGGAAGAGAATCTCACCTACCTTGTTTTCCGGGTCATCGGAATCAATACGCAGTTCGCAGCGGTCGACCACCTTGCCGCAACAGCCTTGTACCTCGTTGTACCAATGGTCGTAGCAGATAAGCGGTCCCGCCTCCGTCATACCATAGCCGACCACAAACGGGAACTTGATACGGCGGAAGACTTTTTCCACCTCGGCATTGATGGACGCACCACCCGTGATAAGCCATATCAGATTACCTCCGAAGGCTTGCATGAGTTGGTTGTAGATCTGCTTCTCAACAATCTTGCACAAGACGGGTGTGTTCCATAGGAACTTAACTACAGGCTTCTCCAAAGCAGGGAAAATCTTTGCCTTGAAAATCTTCTCCAGGACAAGAGGAACCGTGAGAATCATGTAAGGCTTTGTTTCCGCATAGGCACGCATCAGCACCGAAGGAGACGGCGACTTGCTTAGGAAATAGACATGACAGCCACCAGCCACCTGATAGAGGAACTCGATAGTCATACCGAACATGTGCGCCAGCGGAAGCATACATACTTCCGTCCATCCTGCGTGGTTGGGTATGGTTTCCTGGGAATAGTGTACATTGGCGGAGATGGCACGATAGGACAACATGACGCCCTTGGGTTCGCTGGTTGTTCCCGATGTGTAGTTGATAATCATCAAGTCATCCATATTGTCAGTCGGGAGCATCACATCCTTCCGACCAAAGCCATCCGGGTACTTCGTCTGAAAGAGTTGTTCCCTGTTCTTGTAGGCATTCTCCTGCTGTTCGGTCTTGGCATACAGCAACTCGAAGTTCTCGGTGGATATTGCCAACTCTACATTGGGGAGATTTTCCATATTTATCTTCTGCCACACGCTATCACCAACAAAGACAGCCTTTGCGTCGGAATGATTGATGAGTTTCTCAATATCCTTCCCGACAAAAGCATCCATGATGGAGACTATCACTCCCCGATTGGCAGCAATGCTCAAGAACGACACCGCCCAATTGGCGCAATTCTTACTGCATATAACGACTTTGTCGCCACGTTGGAGACCCGCTTCCTGCAAAAGGACTTGCAAGCGTGCCATCTTCTCAGTCATTTGACCGAAAGTATAGTTCTTGTCGCCATCAAAGTCCGTCAATGCCGGTTCGTCCCAGTTCTGCGGGACACGTTCGTTGAAGTACTCAAAGAAGTGCTTGACGGGTGTAAATACTTTCTTTTCCATAATCAGACAGGTTGTTTCAGGTTATTTATTGCTTAGACAGAGCGTTGATGCTCTCTTTCAATGCTGCGATACGGCTCTCGGCATCGGCTTGTTTTTTGCGCTCCAATGCCACCACTTCAGGTTTTGCATTCTGCACAAAGCGCTCGTTGGACAGTTTCTTCATCACATTGCCGAGGAAACCTTCCTGATAGGCGAGGTCAGCTTGCAGTTTTTTGAGTTCTTCCTCTACGTTGATATGTGCATCCAACGGTACGGCATATTCTACAGCACCTGCCAAGAACGATGCAGAACCACCATTCTTTTGCGGCACATAGTCAATGGAAGACAGATTGCATAACTTCCGGAGAACGGCTTCTTCACTCGGCGAGAAGCGCTTTGCGGAAACGACCTGCAAGACGAGGGCATCTTTTTGCGCGATGTTGCGTTGCAGACGAATGGTCCGCACGCCGGAGATGACCTCTTTGAGATGCTCCATTTCCTTCATTAGGGAACATTCGGCTTCGGAATAGTTGCGCAGGCGGGAAATCATGATGCTTTCCCCTTCTTTGCGCTCCGTGACGTTCTGCCACAGTTCCTCCGTGATGAACGGCATGAACGGATGAAGCAATTGCAAGAGTTGTTCAAGGAAACCAAGCGTTTGTCTGTAGGTCAGACTGTCGATGGGTTGACCATAGGCAGGCTTAATCATCTCCAAATACCACGAGGAAAACTCATCCCAGAAGAGTTTGTATACTGCCATGAGCGCCTCAGAGAGACGATATTTGGAGAACAAATCCGCCATTTCGTTTGCGGTTGTGGACAGCACGGAAGCAAACCATTGTGTTGCAAAGGCAGCATACTCGGGTTGCTCCATCTCTGTTACTTCCCAGCCCTTGATAAGGCGGAAGCAGTTCCAAATCTTGTTGCAGAAATTGCGCCCCTGTTCGCACAGGCTCTCGTCGAAGAGAATGTCGTTGCCAGCAGGTGCGGCAAGCATCATACCCATACGCACGCCGTCGGCACCGAAACGCTCTATCAGGTC
>JBNMIS010000099.1:0-4584 GCA_050873385.1 Bacteroidales bacterium
ACACCGGAAACGGAGCCGAACACCGTTCCGTCAGGCGCATACCCCTCCACATCTTTCCCCACAACAAACATCACAGCCCCCGCAAAAGAATAAGGACGACGCATTATGAAGTTGGCAATCCAACAACGCGTCATCTTACCATATACACTCTTCAGATACTTCTTGGTGATGGGAATCCACTTCGGTTCGTTGGTTGTGCCGGAAGTGGTAGCATACATGACAGGCTTACCGGGTACAATAACGTTCTGCTCTCCGTTTTTCTGACGCTCTATGTACGGACGCAGGTTGTCGTAATCGTTAGGTGTTACATACTTATGGTAGCGTTTCAACAATTCTTCATGAGTAAGTGCCTGAAGAATCTCGCCAAAATGATGGTCTTTCCCGTACTCCGTATTCTTAGCGTATCTCAAGATATTCCTCAACGTCAGTTCGCTCGCTGTTTTAGGAGTAAGGTTTGCCAATCTGAGTGCCCGAATCTGTCCTTTCCCCACCAGTCTAATCAACAGATTGATCACTCTCGGATTTCTCTCAAATTTCATATTCTATATTTTGTAGCCTGTTTGACACCATTTCCCATATTCCTCAAACTCACAGGCAGTTAAAACATCTTCCACCAAAGATTTGCGTTTTCATCCCGAAAGAACAAAACGCGTGCAAAGGTATGATATTTATTTCAATTTGACAAATTTAACATCTTTCATATCTTTCGTAAAATGCCACTCAGGTGTCGTCGAGGGGTCGTCCAGACCGGCTTGAGGTCCCGTAACAACCCGCTTCACACCGCCCTTCCAGAGAGCAGGCACAAACAAGAAGGATGCCTGCCAACAATTCAGAAGGAGCGGCGTACCATGCAATGCTGACTGAGGAATACAGAAGTCTTTCACAACAAAGGAACATTCCCGTTACAAACAAGCCCAAACACTACAACTCATTTGTTACATTGAATCAGCGCCAAACAAACACAGGATTTATTTCAAACAAAACATTTTCCCCCTGTTTCCATCTATTGAAGTTTTTAGGTGTCCGGCTTGTAGGGTCAACAGAAAATGATTACCTTTGCGGTCGCTATTAAAGAAATGTTCTTTACAATGCGTTTTAGAAATCTAACCTTAACATTGTGAGTGTGTCATCATTATTTTAACTAATCTATAAAATCCACTTTACAATGGACAACAAGAAAAGAGTTTACACTTTCGGTAACGGACACGCAGAGGGCAATGCCCAGATGCGTGAGTTGCTTGGGGGTAAAGGTGCCAACTGCGCCGAAATGAACCTCATCGGAGTTCCGGTTCCTCCCGGATTCACTATCACCACAGAGGTATGTACAGAATATTATCAGTATGGTCAGGAGAAGATTGTCAGCCTTTTGACCAATGAGGTGAATGCAGCCGTAAAGCATGTAGAGGAACTGATGAATTGCCGTTTCGGCGATCCCAAGAACCCGCTTTTGGTCAGTGTCCGTTCGGGAGCACGTGCATCCATGCCGGGCATGATGGATACAATCCTCAACCTGGGTTTGAACGACGAAGTGGCTGAAGGAATGGTAAAAAAGACCAACAATCCTCACTTTGTTTACGACAGTTACCGCCGTTTCGTACAAATGTACGGAGACGTTGTGCTGGGCATGAAGCCTGTGAACAAAGAAGACATCGACCCCTTTGAAGCAATCATAGAAGAGGTCAAGAACATCCGCGGTATACGCTTGGACAAAGACTTGAGCGTAGGCGAACTGCAATTGCTTGTGGACCGTTTCAAGAAAGCCATAAAGGAACAGACAGGACATGATTTCCCAGTAGATCCGATGGAGCAACTTTGGGGTGCCATCTGCGCCGTGTTCCGCAGTTGGATGAACGAGCGCGCCATTCTTTACCGCAAGATGGAAGGAATTCCCGACGAATGGGGAACAGCCGTGAGCGTTATGGCCATGGTATTCGGCAACATGGGTGACACTTCGGCTACCGGCGTATGTTTCAGCCGTGATGCCGCTACCGGAGAAAACCTGTTCAACGGAGAGTATCTTGTGAATGCACAAGGCGAGGACGTGGTTGCCGGTATCCGCACACCCCAACAGATTACCATTGAAGGAAGCCGCCGTTGGGCAAAATTACAGGGTATCAGCGAAGAAGAGCGTGCAAGCAAATATCCGAGCATGGAAGAGGCAATGCCAGCCCTCTACAATGAGTTGAATACCATTCAACAAAAGTTGGAAGACCACTACCGCGATATGCAGGATATGGAGTTCACCGTTCAAGAGGGAAAACTATGGTTCCTGCAGACACGTAACGGCAAACGTACAGGTACCGCCATGGTCAAGATTGCAATGGATCTGGTACGTGAGGGCGTTATCAGCGAAAAAGAAGCCATTCTGCGCTGCGAACCTCAGAAGTTGGACGAACTACTCCACCCCGTATTTGACAAAGATGCACTGAAGCGTGCAAAGGTTATCACCCAAGGTCTTCCCGCAAGTCCGGGTGCAGCCTGCGGACAGATTGTATTCCACGCAGACGATGCACAGGAATGGCACAATGACGGTCACCGTGTGATTATGGTACGTATAGAGACCAGTCCTGAGGATTTGGCCGGTATGTCGGCTGCCGAAGGTATCCTGACTGCCCGCGGCGGTATGACAAGCCATGCAGCCGTTGTTGCCCGCGGTATGGGCAAGTGCTGCGTATCGGGTGCCGGTGCAATCAATGTGAACTACAAGAACAAGACCGTAGAAATAGAAGGCGTAACCTATAAAGAGGGTGATTATATCTCTCTGAACGGTTCAACCGGACAAGTGTATGCAGGTGAGGTTCCGACCAAGGCAGCCGAACTGTCGGGTGACTTCAAGGCACTGATGGATCTGTGTGACAAATACACGAAGTTACAGGTCCGCACCAATGCCGATACGCCCCATGATGCCCGCGTTGCACGTGCTTTCGGCGCAAAGGGTATCGGACTTACACGTACGGAACACATGTTCTTCGATGACCAGAAGATTATCGCAATGCGCGAGATGATTCTGGCAAAAGACGCTGCAGGCAGAGAAAAAGCATTGGCAAAATTGCTGCCTTATCAGAAAGCAGACTTCAAAGGCATCCTTGAGGCTATGGACGGTTGCCCCGTAAATATCCGCTTGCTTGATCCACCTTTGCACGAGTTTGTTCCGCACGATCTGAAAGGTCAGGAGAAAATGGCCGTTGAGATGGGTGTGAGCGTAGAAGAAATCCAGAGACGCGTTGCTTCTTTGGCAGAGAACAACCCGATGCTGGGTCATCGCGGCTGCCGTTTGGGTATCACATTCCCTGAAATCACCGCCATGCAGACACGTGCCATTCTGTCGGCTGCCTGCGAACTGAAGAAGGAAGGGAAAAATCCTATGCCGGAGATAATGGTTCCTTTGATCGGTATTCTCTATGAATTACAACAGCAGAAAGAAGTGATACAAAAAGTAGCCAAAGAGGTATTCGAAGAATACGGCATTGAGGTGGAATATGAAATCGGTACAATGATCGAGATTCCCCGTGCCGCTCTTACGGCTGACCGTATCGCTACGGAGGCTCAATACTTCTCGTTCGGAACCAATGACCTGACTCAGATGACATTCGGTTACAGCCGTGATGATATCGCTTCATTCCTGCCTGTATATCTTGAGAAAAAGATTCTGAAAGTGGATCCGTTCCAAGTGCTTGATCAGAACGGTGTGGGTCAACTCATCAAGATGGCAGTGGAGAAAGGCCGTGCTGTCCGTCCGGGATTGCGCACAGGCATCTGCGGTGAGCATGGCGGCGAACCTAGCAGCGTTAAGTTCTGCGCCCGCGTAGGAATGAACTATGCTTCATGTTCTCCGTTCCGCGTGCCTATCGCCCGTTTGGCTGCAGCACAAGCCGCAGTGGAAGACGAGGCATAACAGAAAACGGACTGAGCATCAAAAACACGGGCGGTCCGAACAACTATCACAGACAGATGGGTATGACCATACGTCAGACAGGGTTGGTCGGGTCACGTCTGGAAAGCCGCTTCCGTCCCCGCCGTTAAGGTTGGAGACGGAAGCGGTTTCGGGTAGGAACAGCAGGGTGACGGCCAAGGACAAGACAATGGGGAAGATTATGACAATGGTTCCGGTAGTTATGGCATGGGCTATGGCATACGCTCCGACTCTGAAAAAGGTGCTCCGGGGGCTTCAATGAATATGCGGGTCCCGCCTCTACCAAACGAGGGTCTGGGCATGCGGATTCAGTTTCCTGATTGTTCCGCAAAAAGGCAACAAATAGGCCGTTAAATGTTAAAAGGTATGCTGGTGAGCGTCTGTCGCACATAGGGAACAGGCTCAGTCGGCATACTTTTTTTTATCAGATGAAGGGCGACCCAGTTTGATGTGGGTTTACACTATATGATTGCAGCAACAAGTCACATCGTGCATGTGCGGAGCAAGCAAAGGCACACATGCGGTATCCCCATCATATGCTTTGGTGCGACGACAAAGGATTGTTATGGAATGGATTGGTTATATTTGATTTTAATAATATGATGAATACAAATAACTTATGCCGTTGTTGGACGGTGTTTTTCCTGTTGTGCAGTACATTCGCCTTTACT
>JBNMIS010000100.1:0-4536 GCA_050873385.1 Bacteroidales bacterium
GATATCGGAGTTAAAGACGTCGATTTGTTCATTGCTGTCACACCGCACGAAAGTGTCAACATGACGGCTTGTCTCATTGCCAACAGTCTGGGAGCGCAGAAAACGTTGGCGCGTATCGACAACTATGAGTACCTGCTTCCTCAGAACAAGGCTTTCTTCGAAAAGTTGGGTCTCAACCATCTCATCTACCCCGAAGTACTGGCAGCAAAAGAAATATGCGAGGCGCTGCAAACCAACTGGATGCGCTATCATCTTGTGTTGGGGGATGGAACTCTGCATCTCTGTGTGGTTCGCGTGAGAGAGAATGCCGTAATCATCAACAAGAAGTTTATGGATGGCAGTTTCAACCACGGCAGATACAGAGTGGTTGCCATCAAACGCGATCAGGATACCATCATTCCGAAAGGCTCCGACGAAATACTGGCTGGCGACTTGGTTTACTTTGTCTGCACCAAAGACAACCTGGACTTTGTCCGGGAGCAAGCAGGCAAAGAACGGCGCGATATTCACAACGTACTCTTCGTGGGAGGAAGCCGTATAGCACAGAAGGCTGCACAGTCGTTGCCCGACAACCTGAACATCAAGATTCTGGAAGCAAACAGGGATACCTGCTACCAGTTGTCCAACAAATTGGGTAATGCGCTCATCATTAACGCCGACGGAAGCAATATGGAAGTGCTGAAAGACGAAGGAATACGCGATGTGGATGCCTTTGTCGCCGTCACAGACAGCAGTGAGACGAACCTCTTTGCCTGCCTCGCCGCCAAACGGTTGGGCGTAAGGAAGACCATTGCGGAGGTGGAGAACATCGACTACATCCCCATGGCGGAAGGTTTGGATATAGGAACTGTCCTCAACAAGAAAGCGATTGCCGCTGGATATATCTATCAGATGTTGCTCGATGCCGCCGTCCTCAACGTGAGGAATCTGACAAATGCCGATGCACAGATCATCGAACTGAGAGCAACGGAAGGAAGCAAAATCACCAAGCACAAGATCAAGCATCTCGATCTGCCGCGCGACATTAACATTGGTGCCATTGTCCGCGACGGAGTGGCTGTATTGGTGAATGGTGACACCCAGGTGATGACCGACGATCAGGTGGTTGTCTTCTGCAAGTCCGCGGCCATACGTCATATCGAGAAGTTCTTCAAGTAATTTCATGCAAGGCTGAAGGCAATGACAAGAACATTCAACACTCGTTTGGTTATCAAGACGATGGGCGCACTGCTTCTCATTGAGGCGGTCTTCATGCTCATGCCGTCTCTCGTCTGCCTCATCTACAGGGAAAAAGAGCTGAATACGTTCTGCTTCAGTACGGCACTTACCATGCTGGTGGGCATCATCGGACTGTTGGTGGGACGTCGGGCGGAGAAGCATATAGGAGCAAGAGAAGGTTATCTCATTGTGGCTATTGTCTGGATAGTATTCTCTCTTTTCGGTATGTTGCCCTATTACCTGAGCGGAGCCATTCCCTGCTTCACGGACGCTTTCTTTGAGACCATGTCGGGTTTCACTACAACGGGAGCCACTGTCATTCCCGACGTAGAGTCGATGGGACACGGAATACTGTTCTGGCGCAGCCTCACACAATGGTTGGGAGGTATGGGTATCATAGTCCTTTCCATTGCTATTCTCCCGATGTTCGGCATGGGAGGGATGCAACTCTATGCCGCGGAAGCAACAGGACTTTCCTATGAGAAGGTCTCACCGCGTATATCTGACACCGCCAAACTGATATGGACACTCTATCTCTGCCTTACTCTGTGCGAGATATTGTTGCTCTGGCTCTTCGGGATGAACTTCTTCGATTCTGTCTGTCATTCCTTGTCCACCATGGCGACAGGCGGTTTCTCCACCAAGAACAACAGTCTGGCATATTATGATAACGCCGCCATACACTATACGGTTGCCGTATTCATGCTGGTGGCTGGCATCAACTTCGTTCTCCTTATCTATTTGCTGCGCGGGAAACCGAAACACCTTCTGAAGGACGAAGAAACGCGATGGTATGCAGGTTGTGCGTTGCTGTGTGCACTGTTTGTTTTCGCCGGACTCTACATCACGCGTCCCTCATGGACCTGGCAGACTGCGGAACGTTCGTTCCGGGACGGACTGTTCACCGTGATATCCGCTATGACTTCCACAGGCTACACCACTTCCGACTATGTACTTTGGGCTCCCGTCCTGTGGGTACTTGTTCTTTTTCTCATGCTCACGGGCGGCTGTGCAGGAAGTACTGCCGGCGGCATCAAGTGGGTACGTCTGGTGATCATAGTCAAGAACGCCTTTGCAGAGTTCAAACGGCGTATCCACCCCAACGCCATCATTCCCGTGAAACTCAACGGGAAGCCGGTTGGACAACAATCCATCAACAACACCATGGCATTCATGTTTCTCTATATGTTCATCATCGGGGTGACAACTCTTGTTTTTTGCGCCTGCGGCGTGAACTTTGAAGAGTCGATCGGCACCGCCATCTCGGCAATGGGTAATGTAGGTATCAGCATCGGACCATTCGGTCCAGCCGGCAACTACGCCTCGTTTCCAGTAGTAGGGAAATGGGTAATGACCTTGGTTATGCTTATCGGACGTCTGGAAATCTTCACCGTATTGTTACTGTTCTCCCCCACTCTCTGGAAGAAATGATGCGACCCACTCCCTGGCATATCAGTCTATTCATTTTCCTCATCATAGGGGCACTGGCAGGCGTTGCCGCCATTTTTCCGGAAGACGGTCTTACGGTCGGCGACCTTACCTTGCGTTTTCCTACACTTCATTCGTTTCTAAGCGGTGAAGAAGAGCAACCTGTTTCCGAACCTGCCTTGTCACCCGAAGAACTCATTGCCTTGCGTATGCAAGAAGCACGCAAAGCCGAAGAGACAGGTTTCCTGCAATACTTTCAGACAAACCCGTCGTGCATTCACTGGCCGCACGAGGACAGTTGCTCCATTGGGGACAGTGTATATTTCGACAATCTCTACACCGCCTTGCGTCAAGCCCACGACAGTGCGGTACACATTGTCCATTACGGTGATTCGCAAATAGAGGAAGACCGCATAACACAAGCAGTAAGACGGCAACTGCAAGAGCGCTTCGGCGGAGGCGGTCCCGGCTTGCTTCCGCTTTACCAGTCAATCCAGACCATCACAACAGGACAACAGACAAACATCGAGCCGAAACGGTACTTGGTGTACGGGAACCCGATGTACCGCCGCACGGGAGACAACCGCTACGGTCCGATGGGACAAGTTGCCATAGTGGATACGACTGTCGTATGCTCCATTGTTCCCCGCAGTAAGAAAACAGGGATATATTCTGCCCATTATTTCAACAGGCTCTCCTTGCTAAGTTCCGCCGAATCCGAACTGACCCTCACCATAAAAGGCAAGACAACCGAGATCACCCCCTCCAACAAGCCTCTGCAAGTCACGACCCTCTCTCTGCCCGACAGCACTACTTCCGTCAGCATGAAACTATCCGGCAAAGGGGAAGTGTATGGGATTCTGCTGGGACAAGCCACCGGCGTGGGAATAGACAACATCCCCATGCGAGGATGTTCCGGAATGATCTTCACAAGCATACAAGCCGCCCAACTGCGCACCTACTACCGTGCAACCCGAACAAAACTCATCCTATTACAATATGGCGGCAACAACGTTCCGCACCTCCACACAGAGGACGGAGTTGACAAGTACGCTGCCGCATTGGTCAACCAGATCCGCTATCTGCAACGCCAAGCCCCTGACGCCGCCATACTCTTTATAGGTCCGAGCGATATGACAACCCGCCGCAAAGGAGAACTACGGACCTATCCGTTACTTCCCTACCTGGAAAGAACACTAAGGCGTGAGGTCACACATGCAGGAGCAGCCTACTGGAGCATGTACGACAGCATGGGAGGCGAAAATTCCATGCAGCAGTGGGTGGCATCGGGTCTGGCAGGCAAAGACTATGTGCACTTCACACGCAAAGGAGCAGAAAATGTGGGCAATATGTTGTGTGATGCCCTGCTGAACGGCTATAAGTTCTACTTATGGAGGAACCACCTTGACGACTGATTCTCATGAAGGATTTGCTTACCCATATCTTTGCTTTCGACGCGAACACCCCTCTTCTTTTTACGCAGTTCTACTTTTGGGCATTCTTTGCTATCGTCTATGCCTTCTTTGCCTTGTTCCATAACAAGAGACTGCTCCGCAACAGTTTCCTCTTCTTCGTCAGTTTGTTCTTCTACTACAAGACAAGCGGCATCTTCATACTCATACTGCTCTTAGTCACCTGCTCCGACTTCCTCATTGCCAAGCGTATCCACACTGCGCAGGAAAGAGGAAAAGACACCATGGCAAAAGTGTGGTTATTCGCAAGTATCGTTGTAGACTTGTCTTTACTCTGCTACTTCAAGTACGCCTACTTCCTTACCAACATGGTGAACGACATGCTGGGCACTCATCTGCAAGTATTCGATGTTTTTGCATGGGCAGGAAACGGATTCAGAGAGCACGGGAGGTTTGACGTAGACAGGATTGTGCTTCC
>JBNMIS010000101.1:0-4156 GCA_050873385.1 Bacteroidales bacterium
GAAGGCGACATCGCATCCATTCAGGTGGGAGATAGCGGAATGATACAGATACCCGCTCTCGGGCAGGACACGCTGCCTGTTCGTGTAGTAGAGAAGAACCTGTTGGCAAATACCATTTCCCATACTTATACCGTCAAAGCCGTGCTGACCAATACACAACACAAAGATCTGCTGCCGGGTATGGTGAGCAAAGTATGGCTTCGGTCACAAAGCATATCGGGCTATTTCGTACCTGCCGCCTGTGTACAGACGCTCACGAGCGGACCATCGGTATGGGTAATACAAAACGACATCGCTACACGCAGACGGGTGGAAATTGGTCAGTATGCCGCCGCAGGCGTGGTCATCACCCAAGGGTTGAATGAAGGCGACCAAGTAGTCGTCGAGGGCTTCCAAAAGTTGTACAACGGAACGAAGGTAACTTACTAGAATATAGAAAACCATTTGTATATTTGCATAAATAATACTAACTTTGTGCATTAAATAAAAACAAACGTGAGACATTTCAAATTCATAGACCTCTTTTGCGGCATAGGCGGTTTCCACCAAGCTATGACTAATCTCGGCGGGGAATGTGTCTTTGCCTCCGATATCGATGCCGATTGCCGCAAGACATATACCCGTAACTATGGACTCCAACCCGAAGGTGATATCACCCGAATAGATGCCAGAGACATCCCTGAACACGATGTCCTTTGTGCGGGATTTCCTTGCCAATCGTTCTCCAAAGCCGGCAAACGTTTAGGCTTTACGGACGAAACCAAAGGCACGCTTTTTTTCGATATTGTGCGCATTCTGCAATACCACCAGCCTAAATATGCACTCCTTGAGAATGTCAGGAACCTCGCTTCGCACGATCATGGCAACACGTGGAATGTCATACACGATACGCTGGTACGGATAGGCTACAATGTCAGCCCCGAACCGGTCATATTCAGCCCGCACTATATCGGTATTCCCCAACACCGCGAGCGCGTGTTTATCATGTGTGTGCGTAAGGATATCGGCACACTTCCCGATTTCTGCTTCAACGAGAGCAATATCTCCGCCTGCCGCATTGACGATATTCTGCAAGACGAAAGCGAAATACCCAATCTGCAAAAATACCTGCTCAAACCCGAACAAATCCAATGGATTGACCTTTGGAACGAGTTTATACAAGGCATCCGTTGCACCAAACTACCGGGGTTCCCCGTGTGGGCGGATAGTCTCTGCGAACTCCGCGACAACCCGATGATTGGGCAATGGGACACCATGCCGGGGTGGCAACGCAATTTTATCCTCAAAAACAACGAACTCTGGAAACAGAACAAAGAGTTTATCAATACGTGGCTGCAAAAAGCCAAACAATGCCCGTTGTTCTTCGGAGCAAAAGCCAAACTGGAATGGCAGGTAGGTGTGGACGAAAAGAATCCCGACTTATGGCAGCATATTATGCAAATCCGTCCGTCCGGACTGCGGGTCAAACCCGGTACGTATTTCCCCGCTTTGGTGGCTATCACGCAAACATCTATCGTGGGCAAGCGCAAGCGTTTCCTCACACCGCGAGAATGTGCACGTTTGCAGAGTTTCCCCGATACATTCCAATATGACGACAAAGATGCACAGGCATACAAACAGTTCGGTAATAGCATCAATGTCGGACTGGTAGAACTCTTTGCGCGCTATATGTTTGGCGACCCCGAGATACAACATCGTTATTCGCTGGGTGTCCAATATGCACAGCAAAAGTCCGCTGTTAAAATCATACGGAAACCCAAAACAAATACATACGATTATCCCACCTTATTTCCCGTAGCAGGGTTCTAGAAGCATCGCGAAAGCGGTGCTTTTTCATTTTTAAGAACACTTATTGTTGGTTAAAATATGGAAGAAAGAGACGAATTAAAGCAATTAGGCAACCGCCTAAAGACTAAGCGCGAGCAATTACAACTCACGCAGGAAGAGTTTGCCAATAGATGTAAACTTACCAAAAACTATATCGGTATGTTGGAGCGAGGCGAGCGCAATCCATCGTATCTCACTTTGTTACAAATAGCCCACAACCTCAAAGTTTCACTCAAAGAACTTATATAAAATATGCTTTACCCAAATACTATCTACGAAATTCAACACAATAGTAATACCGGTGTTGAGTACGAAATAGCCCTTTTCTATGTCTTGTTACTCCAAGAAGAGGAAAAGGTACAAGTGTTTTCCGCTATCCGTATGCGTACCGATGCAGACGAAATCGAACGAATCATCCAGCAAACGGACAAAGTTATCATAGAGCAGGCACTTGCAGCACAAGGCTTGTCTTACAATGATTGTTCATTCGAGACACAAAACGATCTGGTCGGTCCTGCCGATATTGTCCTCTATCTCACCAACGGGCAGCAACTTGGCTTGTCTGTCAAATTTGCCAATACCTGTACGCTCAATGTAACAGGATTGCGTTTCATCACCAAACAGCAAAAAGAGCAATTACAAGAGCAACTCAAAAAATATACCCGCCTCTATATAGAAGAAATGCAGCAGCAATATGGTGCAGTTGAAAACTGGTTCCGTTTGCGCAAGCCAAGCAAGACCACAGACGCTTTTATCGACCTTGTTCGGGATGCCGTAATTGCCAATTGGAATAATATCCCCGACAAAGTCCAACTACTGCAGAATCTATATCACGCCGATTCTCCCATCGACTATTGGGTAGCAGAATATACCCACAAAGGATTGACCGTCAATACGCACCCTACCAAGATTGATGCCGCGCAAGCCGATCGGGTAACCCTTGCCAAACACGAGACATCTTTTGTGGCATTCTATTTGGACGGCGAGCGCATCGGACACATGCAAGTGAAATTCAACAACGGCTTTGTGGAACGTTGCAAAAAAGCACATCCTGATTTCTCCGTCGAAGGCATTGCTATGGCATACGGCAAGCCCTTCTCTTCGTGGAACTTCAGTATCGAAAGAAAATAAATTCTCCCATGTCGAAATGAAAAAACGCAATCACATAGAGGGTGCTATGCGGAGCCACAACCTTGTGTTGCTGGTGGTATTGGTACTGACGGCGGTGGGTATATGGTCGCTGCCGAAGATGAACAAGGACGAGTTCCCGCAGTTCACTATCCGTCAGGGCGTAGTGGCTGCTATCTATCCGGGGGCTACGGCAAAAGAGGTGGAGGAGCAGGTTACTATCCCTTTGGAGAATTTCCTCAACAGTTATATCGAGGTGGACAAAGCCACCACCTATTCCACCACCGAGGACGGAGTGGTGTACGTGTACGTCAGTATCCGAAACTCCGTAAAGTCGGCGGCTGACGCCTGGACAAGTATCCGTGCGGGACTTGACCTGTTCAAGAAAACAAGCCTGCCCGCAGGCGTATTGCAGATAGTGGTGGTGGACGATTTTGGCAGCACCTCGTCTATGTTGCTTGCCGTGGAGAGCAACGAGCGCAGTCCGCGCGAGTTGGAGACCTATACCCGCCAACTATGCACCCGACTGCGCACCATTCCCGAGATGGGCAAACTCAAGATACTCGGGGCGCAGCACGAAGAGATAGCCGTTACCATAGATGCGGCACGCCTCTCCGCGTATGGTATCGACCAAAAGGCACTACAGATGTCGCTTATGCTGCAAGGGTTCCGCACCCTGAGCGGCAACCTGCAAGGCAGCACGGGACTGCAAGTGGCTATTCCCTACACGAGTGAGCGCGAGATAGCCGAACAGATAGTATGGTTCGACCCCGCCACAGGGGCGACTGTCCGCCTCAAAGACATCGCCACCATAGAGCGCCGTTACCCCAAAGCGGACAAGTTTGTGGAGTACTATACGGGCGATGCGGCAGCCTCTATCGCCCCCGACCGATCGTGCCTTATCCTGAATATGGAGATGGTTGCAGGCAACAACATCGTGGCGTTTGGCAACAAGGTGGAGAAGGAATTGGACAAAGCCCGTATGCAACTGCCGCCGGACGTACATTTCCATCGCATTACCGACCAACCGAAGGTGGTGGACGACTCCGTGAAATCGTTGATGCGCGACATAGTGATGTCTATCATCGTGGTGATAGCCGTGATGCTCGTGCTTTTCCCGCTCCGCACGGCATTAGTAGCCTGCACGGGCGTGCCTGTCTGTACCGCCATCGCCGTGGGACTGATGTACCTGACGGGTATC
>JBNMIS010000102.1:0-4001 GCA_050873385.1 Bacteroidales bacterium
CAGTTTCTTCAGTTGCACGGGCGGCATTGCCAGATTGAGTTTTTTGGCGATAGCCGACAGTGATGTGCCTTGTACAATCAACGAAACCAGAGTGCAGAGGAATACGATATTGAAGATAAGGTCGGCATGCGCCACACCGCCTGCCTTGCACAGAATGGCGAAGATAATCGGCACAGCCCCTTTCAGTCCCACCCAACTGAGCAGCAGTTTGTCGGGCGTAGTGTATTGTCGGAATGGCAGCATACAGAGGAACACCGAGATAGGACGCGAGATGAAAATCATCACGATACTGATAACCAAACAGGGTACCAGTACTTCCACTTTGAGCAGGTCGGTGGGGTGTACCATCAGACCGAGGACAAGGAACATCACCAATTGGCTGAGCCACGTCAGTCCGTCGAAGAAACTGCGGGTTTGGCGTTTGCGTGTAAACTTACTATTGCCGATAACCAGACCGCCGATATACACAGCCAGATAGGTATTGCCTTGCAAATAGTAGGTAATAGAGAAAATGAAAATACACGCCGTCAGTACCATGATAGGGTAGAGCGATTCGTTGCTGAGTTGCACCTTGCGCATCAGTTCCACAATACCTTTCCCGAAGAGGAAACCCATCACGGCCCCCATCACGAGTTGCACCACGATAGTCTGTACGATAGCCAATATAGAAATATCTGCAGATGCTGTGGTAACTACCCCGATAAGCGTGGTGGTCAGCACATACGCCATCGGGTCGTTGGCTCCCGATTCCAACTCAAGGAGCGGTCGGAGGTTATGCTTCAGCCCCACGCCATTGGTGCGCAGGATAGAGAATACAGATGCCGAATCGGTGGATGACATAGTGGACGCCATCAGCAATGCCACCCATATACTCACACTCGCTACGGCATTGAGCCAACCGAAGACAAAATAGATGATAACGCCGGTGATAACAGCCGTGAGCAGCACACCGATAGTGGCGAGGGTAAGCCCCGGTGCCATCACGGGGCGTATATCCGACAGTTTGGTGTCCATACCGCCCGAGAAAAGGATGATACAGAGCGCAATGGTACCTATTGCTTGTGCCGAACTGACACCGAGCATATAGCCCATGCCGTTATCGTTGAAGAAATGCCCGATGCCATCTGGACCAAACAGCATACCCACGGCGAGGAACAGGAGCAACGCCGGCACTCCGAATTTATATCCGATTTTGTCAGTAAAGATACTGGCGAAGAACAACAACGACAGCACCAGCAACACCAATTCTACCTGCATAACAATCTATAAATAAACATTTGGCATACAAAGGTACGAAAAAGAATACACTTTTGCAAGTGTCATCCATCAGCCGAAGCAAATTGCAATCCGACCGACGTCCCGTTCAGGGGTCGTTCAGGGGTCGCAGAAACCTCTACATCCGTTTTATGAAAATATCATGATATGAAATACCTGCAGAAAACATGCAAGTGTCCGCCAATGGAGTCAGCACGAACAACCAATCCAACGGGTTATGACAACCAATCCGCCCCGCAACTGCTCACAGGAAGCAACTGCGGGGCGGAGCAACAGATGTATAGCCCGATTGAAATACTTTCTATTGAACTATTTCATTTCGAGTTACTTCACAATTACCGGCGCTATCTTACCTGCAGAGCGGAGCATATAGAGTCCGGAGGGCAGAGCGGTAATATCAATAACGGTCTTTTCGCCAGCGGACGACACAGAGAGCACTACGTGTCCTGCAAGGTCATAGACAGCGATTGCGTCCGCAGCACCTGCCACACAGATGTAGTCCACTGCCGGATTGGGATATACCTGCAATGTACTAACCGCAGCATTGTCCACGCCCGTACCGATGTTTCGGAGGGCAACACGGACGGTCTCCACCTCGTTGGCAAAGGTATAATTTGCAGGCAACTCAGACGAACGGAGCAGATAGGAAGCCTCATTGAGCGTCCAATCGACAGTCCACAAGTCTACCTTGTTAGCAAAAGTATAAACCACGCTGTCCTTGGCATCCACAGCAGCAAGCGTAAGAGCCTTCAAAGCCTTTCGGACAGTTTTTTCGTCGGTATCTGAAATATCAAGCGAGACCGCACTTACCACAGGCGTCACCTCCTCAACCGGCACTTCCTCTACTGAGATATTATCAATGGAAAGACGACAAGGGATACCATTTATGTATCCACGGATTCCCAAGGCATAAACGGCTGTAGCCGGTACGGCAAAGACAGCCTCCAAGAGTTGGTAATCACCATTGACAATGCCGGTAGCGGACAACACTTCGGTAGTCATAGACTCCCTGTTCATTTCCGAACCAAGACAGATTCTGATGATTGCATTTCCTTTATATCCTCCATCCTGACGCGCATACAGAGACACTTTGTAGGCTTTTCCTTTCTCGAAAGTGAACGCCTGACAGAGCCAATCTGTATTAGCAAGTTTCAAGACTGCATTCCAACTGCCTTGATACGGAGTCTGATTATATTGTGTCTCTGTGCTATTGGCTTTCCATGACTCCGAACCAGTTTCATTCCATTGCAGCCAACCGACGACATCATTCCCTTGCGTGTTACCTTCCTCAAAACCCTCGAAGAACGGGATCGTCTTTGCCTGAGCAGCCCCCAGACGGACAGTCACATTCGCATCGGGCATAATGAAATGGTGCCGGTCTATCCACAACACAGGTATATCCGTGAAGTATTCCATAAATATATACGTTGCATCCAAAGTATGGCTAACCGCTATCGTATCGCCCATTGTTGCCGAGGACCGCTCTATCACGGGACCACCATACACAGAGTCCGCCACAGAGACAGTGTATAACGTATAGTCTTTCTCCTGCAGACGTATATTATCAATTTCGACAGGCATTGACGTCCCTGTATGTCCGCATATACCCAGCACATACGTAGCGGTATGAAGTACCGTAAATGCCCCGACTATGGTCTGATAGTCACCGCCCGGCTCTATTACAGTCGTCTGCACAAGGGTGGTTGTCATGGCAGAAGCACCAACAGAACTTCCCAAGCACACACAGATGGTTTGCTCTTTAGGTGAAGAGTTAGCCGCCTCTTGTCGTGCACGCAAAGAGACAGTGTAGGTCTTACCTGCCTCCAAGTTAACGGCATTGTATATCCAACTACTATTATTCCAACCGACAAGGCGCGCGCTCCATGTTCCCTCATAAGGGTTATTCTTCGATGCCATCCATTGGTTGTACGCTTGACCGCCTACGCCCTCTATTATCCAATCCACCATCGGCTGATTATTCGTATTACCCTCTTCAAAGCCCTCAAAGAAAGGCAGGGACTTGCCTTGTATGGCATCCATGCCTACTGTAACATCCTCATCAGGCATAACAAAAGTGCTATCCGTGACCCACTTGACGGAAGCAGTGGTGGTATAACGATAGAAAGCATAGCCCGTGTTCATTGTGCGGCTGACAGTGATTGTATCACCTACATAGGCACGATTGGCATTGACCGCGACTGCACCACATCCGGAAGGGGCAGATGCTACAGCATACTGCCGTGCCGTACGCTTTACCACACTGACATTGTCCAAGGAAAGGTAGTAGGAACTCGAACTGATACTACCACGGATACCCAAGACATAGTTTCCGGATGTCGCCACGGAGAAACGAGCCAATATCAACCGGTAATCACCATTCATTATAGTCTGGGTCTTCACTATACATACCTTCATGGAGTCTTTGTCGCAATCAGTACCCAAACAGGCTTTGACATATACCGCCGTATTATTTCCGTCTTGACGTGTGCGAAAAGCGAGCACGTACTCATTGCCCGCCTCAAGCGTCAGGGGTTTGAAAAGCCAGCAGGGTTCGCCATAATGAAGAGTTACATTCCAATCGCCGGCATACGGTGTGCGGTTATAGCCTGTTTCCGTAGTATTGGCTTTCCAATATTCAGAAGATGCTCTATACTCGCTCTGCGTTGCCCAACCGACAACCTTTGCGCCCTGGGTGTTGCCTGTTTCAAAGCCCTCAAAGAACGGGA
>JBNMIS010000103.1:0-3909 GCA_050873385.1 Bacteroidales bacterium
CCGTCCCACTCCCGCAAGGGTCTGCAAATCTTCACGGTTGTCGGGGACCTGCGAGGCGAACCGTTCTTTCAACGTTTTCGCCATCTGCACGAGATGGAGTGCTTTGCTATTGGGATAGGAGACAGAGCGGATATAAGGCAATACTTCTTCGGGGATGGCAGCCGCCAAAGCCTCCGGCGTGGGGTAAGCACGGAAGAGAGAAGGGGTTACCTGATTGACCCGCTTATCGGTACATTGCGCCGAAAGCATGACCGCCACCAGCAGTTGAAAGGGGGTATCGTAGTGCAATTCGCTCTCCGCATAGGGCATATTCCGCTCAAACCACGACAAAACCGCCTTGTAACGTTCGCGCGTTGTCATAGGCACTCCTCCTCACGCATTTGTTTATAAGCCTGCGACAAGTGCGACAGGAGACGGCTGACCTGTTGCTGCATACGCAACGTGTCATCGGAAATCTCACGCTTTTGGAGACGCAAGAGCATGATGTCGTACAAGAAGATGAACATCATCTCCATGTCGCTTATCCCAGGATCGGGCGTCTTGCTCTTAAGCAGAGCCAACGATGGTTGCAACTGCATGACCGCAGCCCGATAGGAAGCATCTTCCATCAGTTGCAGATGCATTTCTTCCGCTTCGAGGAGCGCATTTTTGGCAATCTGGGTATGTCCGCCACTCATTACACCCTCGGCATGCATCATGGCACATAGGTCGGAGAGAAAAGGGTTTTGCTGCAAGGCTTCATCGTCGTGGAACGCCCGTACGAGGTCCTCCATTTGCCAAAGACGGAGGATATATTCTGCCAAGTTGTCGGTTTTAGTCATTTCAATGAAGGGATTGATTCTTTATTCATCCAGGTCTTCGTCGCCGAAGGAAAGGAAATAATCCTCGGACAGGAAAGTTTCCATGTCGCGCCTATCTTTCTTTGTGGGGCGTCCCATCCCCCGAGCGCGCCCTGACAGGGCAGCCAGACGTGCCAAGTTGAGCAGTTCCAGTTGGTCGGGTGTAGTGATATCCTGCATATAGTCAGGAACCAACTTTGCCCCGAGACGATTTCCGGAGAGTTGCAAGACCCGATAGGTACACGTAACAGGACCGCGGCGCAAGGTGAAAACATCGCCCACGCGAAATGTCCGCGAAGGTTTCAGTTCCTGCCCGTTCATTTTCACCCACCCTTTTTTGCATGCTTCGGCAGCCAAAGAGCGCGTCTTGAAAAGACGCATAGCAAAGAGATACTTATCGACGCGAACTTCCATCAGTGTTTATTATACAGATTCATAGTCCGTTCCACTCCCTGCAGACAGAAGGACTGAATGATGTCGGCACAAACAGCAAGCCGTTCGGGAAGCAGTTTTTCTTCCTCTTCGTTCCATGTCCCCAGCACGTAACTCACCTGTGCGCCATGCATGAACTCATTGCCGATACCAAAACGAAGGCGAGCATACTGCTGCGTAAGGATACATTCCTGTATGTTTTTCAGTCCGTTATGTCCTCCGTCGGATCCTTTCGAGCGCAGACGAAGCGTACCAAACGGAAGTGCCAAATCGTCCACCAGAACAAGAAGATTTTCCACCGAGATATTCTCCTTCTGCAACCAATAGCGAACCGCCGTACCGGAGAGATTCATAAAAGTGGAAGGCTTGAGCAATACGAGTTCGGCATTCTTAACACGGCATCGTGCCACCGCTCCATAGCGGGAATCGGCAAAGGAGGCATTGTGTTCCCGAGCAAACGTATCCAAGATACGGAAACCGATATTGTGACGCGTGCCGGCATATTCATCGCCAATATTTCCAAGACCGACTATCAGATATTTCATACTATGTCAAAATTGCGAAATGAACAAAACGGGGAGACATTCAAAGGACGCCAATGAAAGGCAGGTTGCGCCCCACTCCATTGTCATCGAGTCCACAGCCGACAAAGAAATCGGAAGAATCGTCGAAGATACCATAGTGGAGCGATACTCCATCGTCCGTCCGGGCATGCGAGCGCTTGAGCAACGTGAAATACTCCACCGACGCAGCCCCTCTATCAAGAAGGAGACGATGAACCCGATTAACCGTAGTACCGCTATCACAAATGTCATCAATCACCACCACCGGACGTCCGCCGACCTCCCCCAAGGCATCGTCAGCCACGGAGACATCGCCTTGCCGTTTTCCCGAATAACTGGTTACTTTGACATAGCGCAAATCGACAGGAAGAGGCAGATCAAAGAGCAACTGACTGCTCAGAAAAACTCCCCCATTCATCACAACGACCACTACAGGATTTTCGGAAAGCAAAGGTTTCAACTCATCTTTCAGACGGGATACCGCCTCAGCCACTTGCCCGGAAGAATATTTAACAGGATAGTTCATAAGCAAAGAATTATATCGGATTGATTATATGCAGGGCAGGATGTCGGCTTGCCAAGAAAACGGAATCACCTCTCCGCCGGAAAACACAAAGAGTGAAAAGTCGGAAGTGGCTTTTCACTCTTCAAGGATGTCGGGAACGACTTATGCTTTTGCAGCAGCAGCCGATGCACGAGTAGCCTTAACCTGTGCAACAACAAGGCTCTTGGCGTTCATCACTTCCAAGTTTTCGAAGTGCAAGTCGCCGACAAAAATCTTCTTACCCAAGCCGAGGGAAGTTACATCAATCGTCAAACGATCGGGGAAGTTCTTATACAACCCGCGAACGTTGAGTTTGCGGATTTCCATGGACAACTTACCACCGGCTTTCACACCCTCGGCGTGCCCTGTGAGTTGAACAGGAATGGCAACCGTAACAGGTTTATCTCCAGTAACTTCCAAGAAGTCGATATGCAGGAGATTTTCCGTTACAGGATGGAACTGGAGTTCTTTAACCACGGCCATGTGAACCGTACCATCCAAGGTAAGTTCCACCACCATTGTATCGGGTGTATAAATCAATTTGCGGACATCTGCCACTTTCGCCGTGAAAGTCAGATTATTGCCATTACCATAGAGATTGCAGGGAACGAGTTCCTGCTTGCGCAGCGCCTTTGCCGCTTTTTTTCCATACTCAGAACGGAGAGTACCGGTCAGTTGAAAAGTCTTCATTGTTTTTGTTGTGTTACTTTTATTCGAGCAGAAGGATTCGAATTGTGGATGCTGCTCTACTTACCATCACACCTGTTCCGGAAGATCAACCTCTTTTTTCCGCGAAAAGCGGTTCGGCTTCCGCCCCACCGCTTTCCTCACCAAGTTATTAACCACCAAAACTATCTTATTGAGTTGTCTAACCTGGAATCGAACCAAGATCTTCAGAACCAAAATCTGACGTAATAGCCTTTATACCATTAGACATCACAAACCCGAGCAAACCAAGTTTCCCGAATTGCGGCTGCAAAGATACAACTGTTTTTTGATATGTGCAAGAGTCGAGAAGAAAAAGTTCACCTCAAGCGACGGAGCCTGTTTGTTTTTGTATTCCGAGTCTACATAAAGGACGGAGCGGGCGCACAAACGCCGTATTCCGCTTCCGTTTCAAGTTGCCTGAGGGGTCGATGAGGCCGGCTTGAGAGGTCGTAAAGAAGCCGGACACAGACTACGGAAAACAGCCGGCAATACAGCAACCGGAGGCATTCCCCCATTCCATCCATAGCCAACAGAAACACGCCCGACCGGAAACAAGAACACGAAAGGCAAGGCGGGAAAAACAATCCTAGAGACGACCGAAGCGGACGTCTCCCGGACAAAGCAGCGTTTTCATGAAGAAGTTTTCTATCAGGAAAACAATATAAACAGCAAAGGAACGAGAACCCCCACAAGGAATTCAATACCTCCAATACCCCAGAGGCTGTGTTTGCCCCGAAGCATGAACAGCCCCGAGAAGACAATGACTATGATAGACACGGCAAAGAGGTCGGAAAACCACGTCCAAGCCTTGCCCGGATTGTAG
>JBNMIS010000104.1:0-3841 GCA_050873385.1 Bacteroidales bacterium
CACGGCAGTATTATGCGAACCGTGTGTTTCTGAAAAGGTTGCGGTTTAGTGCGGAGCATTTTCCGATACTGTTTCATCTAAAGTTTCTTCCTCTGCTTCGATTTCTTCGGAAGCCTGTTGCGCCTCGGTAGCCTCTTGGACGCAGAGTTTGACCTTGAGGGCTTTCTTGGTAAGGATTTCCATCGTAACATCGGAGGTAGTCTGCGTGTCCTCGTTGAGGACTAAAGGCAGCACCTGTACGACAAAGCGGGCGAGCGTGTTGGCGTCCGCTTTTTTGATTTGCTTGCGCAGTTGGGTGATAGCCTCACCGCAGAGGATTTGGAGCTGTTCCAGTTGCTTCTGCGGTGAGTACTTTTCGGAGTTGGTTGGGCGTGCCATATCAGTTTCTTAATTCTTTACGTTCTTTAATCAGCCTGTCGAAGCGTGTTTTTGCCGACTTGTCTATCTTGTCCTTACTCTCTTCGCTACGCATATACCATGTGAGCGGTGCTTTATGGACAGCCATATAGCGTTGGTAGTCGGCAAGTGCATCACGATAGTCACGGCGGTTGTCTATCACTTCGTCTATCAGCATTTGTTCGTACTGCGATTGCGGAATGCTCAACAAGGCTTGTGATACTCGGAGTGCTTGCTCTGCGGCATCAAGGTCTTGTTCGCTATCCAAGGTTGTGACTGTCCGTGCAATTATATCGGCTGCCGTCTGCGGGTCGAAGCCTGCGCCGGACTGCATGAGTACGGATAGTGCCTGCGAGGCAAATTCGGCATATCGGTCATTCTTCAAAGACGACATCGCTTTCTTTACATCTTGCGTGAAAGGTAACTCTGGGGCGAACATATCGGAAACATCACCATATCCGTCCAAGGCTTGCTCTACAATACCGCCGCCGAGCAATCCTGTAACGGGGCTAACGAAAGCACCACCTGTAACGGATTTCTTAGCGATTTCCGCTTTCTTGTCATTATCGTTGCCAAAAATAAGGTACGGGAAGTTTCCGAACAAACGCCACAATAGATTGAGCAATGCGCCATAGACCACGATGCCTATGATGTCAGAACGATTGGAGCGGCTCCAGTCGTGCTCTGCTGCGCGTTGGGCTTGCTCTTCCGTCAAGCCATCGGCAATATACTGCTGTTTTCGGGACGCTATCATCTCCTCTTTTTGCCCTAACTTGTTTTTCAGATTACGGATATTGTAGAACAGGTTGCGGGTATATTGGAAATTGGAGGTTCGGAATACCGTCAATGCCGCCGTAGCAAGATTGCGGTCAAGTTGGATAGGTGCCATAAAAGCCCCCTCCGACGACTGTTGCGAGGTATTGAACGCCATCTCTGCATCTTGTCTTGCACGGTTGGCTGCTTCTTCCTCGGAATAGCCTTTCTGTTTATACTCCGCATAACGGCTGTCATAGACTGCTCGTGCACCTGTGGCACAAGTCAACGTATCAAAATACACATTGGCTGCCATTCCGTACTTGCTGCTTATCTCCAAGATACGCTTGTTCCATTGCCAATCAGTAGAACGCTGCATAAGCCGCATATCACCCATATCACGTTTGCTGACACGTTTCTCAAAGTTTGGCAGGGTTTCCTTTGCCCATTTCATTGTCTCGTGCGGTTTGAGCCAGTTGCGCATATAGGAACGTACAAACACGCCGTCGGTCATATAGGTAAGGAACGCAGGGAATGAGGCTAACTGCTTGATAGCCGTAAACAAGCGGAAATTTATCTTTGCCGATGTTACACCCTTTGCTGCATTGAGAGTAAACTCGGAGAATGCATCCGTGTTGGGTTTGTACGTGCCTACAGCCACGCGGAAAGCGTCTTTCATGTGGTTGTAGAGTTGGTCGCCGCTGCCATAGATAGTTCCGTTCATACCCTTGATACGATTGCGGAAATCAATATCCGAGAACAGAATATTGGCATCGCGTGTCCATTGTGCAAAGGCAGACCAACGCTCCATTTGTGCAATGTGGCGTATCACTTCCGAGAAGAAATCTGCATTGCGCACATCGAGCGGCAACGTGTTGCGGGTGCGGCGTTTGATAGCCCCGGTACTCGTACCTGTCAGCAGACGGGCTGCTTCGGTATCAGGCTCGCCCAAGTCCTCGTTCTTCTGACGGGCATTGGCATTGATGCGCAACGGGAAATAGTTCTCTATTGCGTCCATCGGTGCGCCGAACAAATCCTCATGTATCGGGTTGTACCGATTGCGCAACTGCGAGAAATACTCCGATTGTATCCAATCAACCACATTGATAATCTCCTGCCCAAATTTCTCACGGACAGCGTTGGTGAGTTTCTCTACATCGGCATCTGTGATATTCATGGCAGCGAGTTTCATCTTACCGTCCGCCATTTTATTGACAGCATAGATGTAGAGGGCATTGCCTGCATTCAGTGGTATGTCTTCATTGACAGGGTTGCCGTCTTTGTCCACGCCGTTGAGCATAGTAACAGTGAACTTGTTGCGGCTTGCATTGTTAATCTTGCGTGCTGCTTCCTCCCAAGTCTTGTACTTGCCATGAGTAAGGTCGGCTATCTTGTTGTCCAATGTTTTGGAGGCTTCTACAATTCCCAGGCGCTCACGGTCGGCACCGTCTATCCAGTTGCGCATAAAATGGTTGTACAGATACCCATCGCCATCGGGTGCGTGCATACCGCAAAGCCGAAGCATAGACTGCAAATCACGGATAGGCGAAGCGAAAGCGTCCCATATAGAGCGTGCCACGGAACGTTTGGTACGCAAACGGTTGGGATTGGTTGCCACTCCAGCGAGGTCTTTGGCTGCATAGCCGTGTATCTTCTCGCGGTTTGCGTTTTGTTTCTCGATAAACCCTTTGGCTTGCTCTTTTTGAGATGTGACATATTCTTGTAAATCTTTATTTATTCGAATATATGCATCGGCTTGCTCTATATTATTTGCGCGCATCTGTTCTTTAATATTTTCCACAAGTTGTTGACGGGCTACAGGTTTGAGTGATTTGTCAGCACGTACTGCCGTTAACTCTTCTTGCAGATGAAACCGTTCATGTTCAAGATTAATGACATTTTCTACATATTGTTGTGCAATAGAGTAACCTATCAATTTACCTTTATATTGTATACGCAGGCTTTCGTCTGTGGCTTTCTCTGCGTTAAACATCGCTTGACTAATCATAGTCTCCAGATTATCTGCTGTTAAGTTATTCCCCAATGCGTCGTTAAGAGCCTTGAGTGCGTATTGTCCTTGCAATGCCACCTTACCTTGCGCAACGACACCACTTATATTCATCTTGTCAATAGGAGTTTGACGAAGTTTATTCCATTGGTCTTGTGCCGTTCGTTTTTGAGCATTAACAATATAATCCATAATAGTATTTACCTCATCGGTTATGTCTTTCTTTCCGATAGAAGACACTATTTGTCCTGCAATATGGCGAGTAGTATCTGGCATATATTTCCCAAAAATACTATTCTCTTGAAGCAGTGAATTATACAGGTTCAGCAATGAACTAACCACATTTCGATTGTACTCTGACTGCATACGCATCATCGCACGAATTCCTTTGATATCTTTGCTTACTTTTTCTAAAGTTGCCTGCATCGCATTGTAATTATCCTTTGCGTTCTGTACCAATATTTTTGTTATTACCTCACTACGAGTAAGACGCGGCTGCGGTTCGGCACTTTCTCCTGTGGGTTGAACAGAGAACTCGGCTTTGCTGTCCTGTTCGGTGTACGTTTGTCCGAGGTCTGTGCCGTTGAGGAGGTCATAGAGTACGCGGTCGGCGGCTTCTTCGCGACTGCCAAAGTACTTGATATGGAACAGATGTTCTCCCACCCAGTTCCAGAAACGGCGGAG
>JBNMIS010000105.1:0-3780 GCA_050873385.1 Bacteroidales bacterium
GCTTGACCATATTCGCAACACCAATGTCATTGCCGGCGAAGCAGGTGGAATTACGCAACATATCGGTGCCTATAATGTCTGCTTGAAGAACGGGCAGCACATCACTTTCCTCGACACGCCTGGTCATGAGGCTTTCACGGCAATGCGTGCCCGCGGTGCAAAAGTGACCGATATCGCTATCATTATCGTAGCGGCAGACGATGCAGTGATGCCTCAAACCGTCGAGGCTATCAACCATGCCCAAGCGGCAGGCGTGCCGATGATTTTTGCCATCAACAAATGCGACAAGCCAGGTGCCAACCCCGATAAAATCAAGGAGCAGTTGGCTAATATGAACATCTTGGTTGAGGAATGGGGAGGCAAATACCAGTCCCAAGACATCTCTGCCAAGAGTGGTATGGGCGTGTTTGAACTCTTGGAGAAAGTCCTTCTTGAAGCCGAATTATTGGACTTGAAGGCTAATCCGAAACGGCGTGCCAAAGGTTCTATCATTGAGTCCTCGCTGGACAAAGGACGCGGATATATTGCCACGATCCTCGTGCAAGACGGAACGCTTCACATGGGCGACATTGTCCTTGCAGGAACGGCACACGGACGCATCAAAGCCATGTTCAACGAGCGTAACCAACGCGTCAAGGAAGTGCACCCCGGCGAACCTGTCCTCATCCTTGGTCTCAACGGTGCGCCTCAGGCTGGAGACGATTTCGTGGTTATGTCCACGGAACAAGAAGCAAGAGAGATTGCCAACAAGCGCGAGCAGTTGCAGCGCGAACAATCCATCCGAACGAAAAAACACGTCGGCTTGGAGGAGATTGGGCGTCGGTTGGCTATTGGAGACTTCAAGGAGTTGAATATCATTGTCAAGGGTGATGTCGATGGTTCCGTAGAGGCTTTGTCCGATTCGCTTATCAAACTCTCCACGGAAAACATACAGGTCAATGTCATTCACAAGGCAGTGGGTGCCATCTCGGATTCCGATATCCTGCTGGCGGAGGCTTCCGATGCTATCGTGGTCGGTTTTCAGGTCCGTCCTACGGCTACGGCGCGCAAACTGGCTGAGAAGGAAGAGATTGACATCCGCCTCTATAGTATCATCTACGATGCTATTGAAGAGATCAAAGCCGCTATGGCGGGTATGTTGGCTCCCGAACTGAAAGAGGAGATTACGGCTACCTTGGAAGTACGCCAGACCTTCCGTATCACCAAGGTCGGAACTGTCGCTGGCTGTATCGTCAAAGAAGGCAAGATCAAGCGTGGCAACAAAGTGCGTGTCATTCGAGATGGTATTGTCATCTACACTGGCGACTTGGCTTCACTCAAGCGCGAGAAAGACGATGTAAAGGAAGTGGGTGTCAATACGGAATGTGGTCTGAACATCCGTTCCTACAACGACATTCAAGTGGGAGATATCATCGAATCCTTCGAGCAGGTCGAAGTCCAGAAAGAACTCTGATACACACTGCATACCGACAGCAAGAGAGGAGACGCCCGAGTGGCAGTCTCCTCTCTTTTTTATGTCTCTTTCCGCTTAATGGGCCAGATAACTCTCCAGCGCTTTCCATTGCTTTTTGCAGTCCTTGACGCCAAGGTCATAGAGTTCTTGCAGTCTGTTGGAATTGCGTTCCAAACGCCTGATTAGCATGTTCCGGCTCGGTCGCAAAACGAATATCTTTTCCTCTGCCTCCAGTTGGTTGATGTGTGCCAGATACCTGTTGTAAGTACGGTTCCGGTGATTGATTGTCTCCAGCAAATTGGGATAATCCTGATATACCAACTTGCAGATAGGCTTCAGAGGCTCGCGTTTCACGTAACCGTAAGGGCGTGTCAGAACCACTATGATTTTGTCGCAACCTTCGTCCACGCATTTCTGCATGGGTATGTTGTCTGCCAGTCCGCCGTCAAGATATTTCTCCCCATGCCACTCCACCGGACGGGTTATGATTGGCAATGCCGACGAGGCCCACAGCACATCCACCTGCTCAAGACAGTTTTTTATTTCTATATACTCCGCCTTGCCTGTACGCATATTGGTGATTGTGGCAAAGAAACGGATCCCCGACTCTTCAAATGCCACTTCGTCAAACGGATCCAATTTCAGAGGCAGTTCCTTGCAACCGAACTTCTGGTTTACCAGATTGCCGGTCTTAATCAGCGATTCCAGACTGACATAACGCCTGTCCGGCATATACTTCTTGTTGTATCGGATTGTGCGTCCTCGCTGACCAGATGCAAAATTGATACCGAAGATAGCACCGGCGGAGGTTCCTGTCATCACAGCGGGATGCACACCCTTGTCCAAAAGTATGTCCAGCACACCGGCGGTATACATGCCGCGCATTCCTCCGCCTTCCAATGCAATGCCTATTTTCATAGTTCGTCTTTTATAAATGAGTGAATATTAGGTTTATCTGCTGGCAATCTCTCAAATCTTGTGCCAAATAGCCGCTATAGGAAAAATATGTCACCCTTGGCAGGTATCTCTATTCGCTCAAACCCGACCTCTCTCAGATGCTCTCTGTATGCCTCCGCCGCATTCGGTTCACCATGCACGATAAACACCCGTTTCAATTTGTCAGGCTGCTGGCAACATAAGTATCTCCGCATTTCTTCATAATCGCCATGACCCGAAAAACTGTCTATTTTCTTCACATGAGCCGCCACACGGTGTATCTCACCGAAGATGGAAATTGTCTTTATCCCTGCTTCTTGCAGCCTGGCACCAAGCGATGTCGGAGTACAATAACCCACTATCAGTATCGTGGTTGTAGGGTCTTCTATGTGGTTGGCTATATGGTGCTTTACGCGTCCCGCCTCTGCCATGCCCGAAGCGGAGATGATAATGCACGGTCCCTTCAGTGTGTTCAGTTTCTTCGATTCCTCTGTGTCGGTAATGTAATGCAACGTATTGAATCCGAAAGGATCCGGATCGGTCTGCATCACCCGCCTCACGTCTTCATTCAACCCGTAGGTATGAAGGCGGTATATCTGGGTCGCATTCACGGACAACGGGCTGTCCACATAAACGGGTATGTTCGGCAGTATGCCTGCGTTGTATAGTTTGTTCAGCACAAACAGCAGGTCTTGTGTACGTCCTACGGAAAAACTTGGTATAATCAGTTTTCCTTGTTTCCGCACGCATGTATCTTCCACAACTTCCAACAGTTCCTTTTCCGACAAGTTCGAATCTTCATGCAGGCTGTTGCCGTATGTACTTTCGCAGATCAGGTAATCACACGGAGGGAATGGCTGGGGAGGACAAAGTATGTTACTGTGAAGCCGCCCTATATCGCCCGTATAGGCAATACGTTTCTTGATGCCGTTTTCCTGTATTTCTATCGACACCACCGCACTGCCCAACATGTGTCCCGAATTGCTGAAGCGGATACTGGTATTCTCATCAATGCGGAATTTCCTTTCGTAATCCACGGTGATAAACAGCCGCATGCAATCTTCCGCATCCTGTATTCTGTAGAGCGGCTGGACGGGTCGCCGTCTGTGCCTTTTCTGTTTCTTGTTGAACCAACGGACATCAAGTTCCTGTATGTAGGCTGTGTCGGCAAGCATAATGGCACACAAGTCACGGGTTGCAGGAGTGCATATCACCGAGCCCCTGAAACCCAGCCTGTACATATAGGGGATAAGCCCTGAATGGTCTATGTGGGCATGGGTCAGGATGATATGGTCTATTTTCTTGGCGTCAAATCCTAAGTTCCGGTTCATCTGGTCGGTCTCCATACCCTTGCCTTGAAACATTCCGCAGTCAAGAAGAATACGCTTGCC
>JBNMIS010000106.1:0-3321 GCA_050873385.1 Bacteroidales bacterium
AAGGGGCTTTCTGCTGGGGTCTTGTTCTGCATTTATGACTTTTGTAAAACGTCTTTTGCTCGTTTCAAGGCAAGAGATATGTGAGGTTGAATGTTTTGTTCTCCGATTTCTTTGTCGAGTCCGAACTTCAGCAGCGTATGTCGGACATTCTCGTTTACACCCGATAAAATTACCTGTATCCCGCGTTTGTGGGTTCTTTCGCATAGGTTACGCAGGTTGTTCACACCGGTCGAGTCCATGAATGGAACCTTGCGCATACGGATAATACGGACTTTCACGCCGTTTTTTCTGTTTTGCTCCAGTTCCTCGAACTTGTTGGCGAGACCGAAGAAGAACGGTCCGTTAACCTCATATACTTCCACTCCCTCCGGAATATCCAGATGTTCCGTATCGTCGGGGTTGGTTACTTCGTCATTTTCTGTCCCCAGAACCTCGTCTTCTTCTATCACTTGAATCGAAGATGTCTGCATCACACGGTGCACAAATAGGGCGATGGCAAGCACGACACCCACTTCAATGGCGACGGTTAAGTCCACCAGAACGGTAAGCAGAAATGTAATCAGCAATACGGCAATGTCAGGTTTTTCGCCCCTGAGGAGGTATTTGAATGTACGCCATTCACTCATGTTGTAGGCTACCATAACCAAAATAGCCGCAAGGCACGATAACGGAATATATACGGCATAAGGCATCAGGAACAGATAAATCAGCAGCAGTACTATGGCGTGGATGATTCCTGCTACAGGCGATTTGCCGCCGTTGTTGATGTTGGCCATCGTACGTGCTATTGCACCCGTGGCAGGGATGCCGCCAAACAGAGGGGTGATAATGTTGGCGATTCCCTGTCCTATAAGTTCGGTATTGGAGTTGTGGTGTTTGCCAGTCACGCCGTCGGCCACCATGGCTGCCAGAAGCGACTCTATGGCACAAAGCAGGGCTATGGTGAAGGCGGGGGATACAAGGTTTTTCACTGTGGCATAGTCAAACGAAGGGGCTGTCGGTTTGGGCATGGGAAGACCGTTGGCCAATTCTGGAAACTTGGTGCCGATGGTGGCAAATTCTATTCCGGCAAACTTGTTGAGCAGTACGGACAGTGCGGTCCCGATGATCAGTACAATCAACGAACCGGGTATCTTCTTGATGTATTTCCCCCATACCACAATAATCAACAGGCATACCGTACTCATTGCTGTTTCCGCCCAGTTGATTTGTCCTGTATGTTGGATGTAGCACAGCCATTCAGGAATAAATCCTGCAGGAACGTCCATGGTGAAACCGAAGAAATCTTTCATCTGGGTGGAGAATATCGTTACGGCTATACCGCTCGTAAAACCCACAACAATAGGATAGGGGATAAACTTGAACACGATTCCCATTCGGCATACACCCATTATTACGAGGAACACACCGGCCATGATGGTCGCTATCAGCAATCCCTCCATGCCGTATTCTGCCACAATGCCTGCCACTATCACGATAAAGGCTCCTGTCGGACCGCCTATCAGAAAACGGCTTCCTCCGAATAGCGACACTAAAAAACCTGCCACAATGGCGGTTATCAAACCTTGTTGGGGAGTCACGCCACTGGCTATACCGAAGGCGATCGCCAGGGGAAGGGCTATAATGCCCACGATGATTCCTGCTATCAGGTCCGATACGAACGTCTGCTTGTCGTATTTTCCTGGCTTGAACAAACTGAAAAACTTAGGCTGGAAAACGCCTCTCAAACCTTTTGTTAGTGCTTTGCTTTTCAACATAGACGAATACCTTGATGATTTAATACCTTGACTGTTTGGGATTTTTATATACTAATACCTGAATACTGGACTCGGTTACACAAAAAAATGACCAAACTTTGTGTTCGTTTGGTCATTAGTCCGTCTCAATTTCTTTGCAAAGGTACGGCTTTTTCGATATACCTGCAAGCATTCTTGTACATGAAAAATGCAAAGGGACACCTCACGGCGTCCCTTCTACTATAAGGTATTAGTCTATTAAATTTATTAAGGTACAAAAAAGATTGTGTTGTTCTTTCTGATTGCGTTGCAAAGGTAACAGCTTTTTTCAACCCTCACAATAGCAAAAAATATGTTTTACAACATACTTTTTGGGCATATCGGTGTCAATACTTCGTATTTCTACCGTCTGCACGACTATTTTTCTGTCATATTGCAATATTAGGCGAAAAACTGTACCTTTGTGGCAACAAACCTGTCATATTATTGTTTCTTATGAAAGAGCAGGAAATACTTGAACGTCAGAATAGGGCGGAAGAATTGTTCCGTCAGGGGTTTAATTGTTCGCAATCGGTGGTGGCGGCGTGTGCTGATATCTATGGCATAGACCCCTCTCTTGCTCTTCGTCTCGGGGCATCGTTTGGAGGAGGTATTGGCAGAATGAGGCAAACATGTGGAGCCGCTTGCGGCATGTTCCTTTTGGCTGGATTGCACAATGGCAGTATTGTGCCTCACGACACTGAAGGAAAAATGAATAATTACAGGACTGTACAAACGCTTGCCGTTGCATTCAGGCAGGAACATGGCTCACTCGTTTGTGCTGAGTTGTTGGGATTGGCTAAACCCGAAAACTCTCCCGTGCCCGAACAGCGTACCGGTTCCTATTATAAGAAGAGACCGTGTGTGGAGATGGTTCGGTCGGCTGTCGGAATTTATTGTGAACAACTGTTATAATTGCACTTGCTATGTATTATTTGGCTATCATTGGTGGAGGACCTGCAGGCTATACGGCGGCTGCAGAACTTGCTAAAGCGGGGAAGGACGTTGTACTCTTTGAACAAACGGCCATCGGAGGGACATGCTTGAATGTAGGGTGTATCCCTACGAAAACTTTGCTCTATAGTGCCAAACTCTATCATAATGCAAAGAATGCCTCTAAATACGGTGTCTTTGCGGAAGGCGTATCTTTCGATTATGCCAAGTTGCAGCAGCGTAAACAGAAAGTGATACGCAAATTGGCGGCAGGTATTCGTGCCAAACTCAATAACCCGCATTGCACCCTTGTGTCTGCGGCTGCCACAGTGGTTTCGCGGACCGATGATAAAGTGGTTGTTCGCGCTTCGGATACCGATTATGAGGCGGAAAATTTGCTTGTTTGTACGGGTTCTGTCAATTTCATGCCTCCCATTCCGGGATTGAAAGATAATCCTTTCGTCTTGGATTCGTCTGCTGCATTGTCTTTGCAGACGCTCCCGTCTTCTGTTATCATAGTCGGTGGCGGGGTTATTGGGATGGAATTTGCCACTTTGTACCACGAACTCGGGGTTTCTGTTACGGTTATTGAGGCAATGCCGGCTATTCTCCC
>JBNMIS010000107.1:0-3110 GCA_050873385.1 Bacteroidales bacterium
CGGTTTCGAGTTTTCTTTTTGCGGTCTCAATTTTTTGTAGTACCTTTGCATTGTCATTAGATGTTATGTCGGCGGCTTTGTTGGCGCGAACCATTAGTTCACTCCATGTAGCGGTATCATCCAATGACTTTTTTTGTGCCGCCACCTCTCGTTCTGCCTGTTCCCCGGATACACGTTCTACGGAAATGCCTGCATCGTCCAATGCGCCTAATACTGCATCGGTAGCCAACTGCTGTGCGTCAGTAAGGTTGTCGGTATCGTAGTCCAACTCATCGTATTGGGTTTCGGGGGTATTGCGTTCGCCTATAATAGAGAAGCGTATGTCGTCACTATTCTCGCTGAAAGAGCCGTTGTTAGAAGTGGCGGACTTGATTTGGTTGGGAGATAGAGCAACATAATCTGTTGTATAATCTCCGTCATAGACGTCTTTGAAAATTACACCATCATAGCCTACACCAAACCCGCCTCTGCGCAATTTCCGAATAACCGCATCTGTAGAGGTCTTTCTTCCTCCAACGTGTATTTCGTCAAAGTCTGCTCCATCACATTCTATGACAAGCGGGTTCTTTATATTCAGATACAAAGGATATACCTGCCCTACGCCATCCCAATCCGAGAATGTGTAGTCATTTTTGTTGTTATAATCCTCTTTGGATGTGTATATATAGGCAAGATTTCTATCGGGCGTTGTATATACTCCGGTATTTCGACCCGTTGAATTCTTTCCTCTGAATCGTCCTAATGTATTGAATATACTGAAGCCAGGATGTGGCGTTCCGTGATAAACGACAAGGGGTTCTCCGTTGACATCTACACATTTTGAGGAATTAGTTTGGAGGATTGAAAATAATTTCGTAATTTTGCGGTCAGAATTAGAGATAGTAGATTTCGTATCGGGCGTTGTGCCAAAATCTCCATTTGAAGTTGCTTGTTGGATTTCATCAAGCAACTTCTTCTTTTCTATCTGCACAAGGTTGTGGTCATAGTAGCGATTGCCCTTACTATCCATAGCAATCAGCGCGTGAACAGTATAGTCTGCATCGCCAATTTTGAGACCGCACACATAGTGGTCATAGGAGACTACGGACGGATTTTTCTCTACATCGTTGTTTGGTTCGCTGTCTATGAAGATAGACTTTTCAATAATCTGAGGGATAGCCGCCACACTCTGTATGTGTGGTATATCCTTGTAGTTGTGTTGCAAGACCTCATTTATACCTCCATTGCGTCTGCCGCGTTGTAGTTGGATAACAATCCCTGTATCCTTGTTGGTGTAATAACCTTGGAGTTTTTTGCCGTATTCAATAGCGGCTTTTTTAGGATTGTCTGTTATTTCAAACTCCGAGCCTGTGATAATGGCAGGTTCGCTATTGCGCAGTTTTTCTATGCGTGCGGATTTTTCCCAGTTTCCGAACCAGTTTTTGAAAGCGCGGGTACGTACTTGCAGCCACTGCCGCTCTGTAAGGTTGGAGGGCTTTCCGTTGGGGGCTTGCATATACATGCCGTCGGCTTTTGCCTGCTCGGCAATAGACTGCATTTCTTTGCGGGCTTCCTCCGTGAGTGTCTTGTCGGTTGCGAGAGTTGCGCCGACGGAGAAGCGTATACCATCGTCTTCGGTGGCTTGCAAAGTTGCCTCACGGCGGGAGCCTTTCGTTTCAGGGTCGTATTCGTACAAGCCAAGTCCTGCCTGTTCCAATCCATCTCGCAAGTCTTGCGACAGGTCGTTAGGGACGACGGCATTGCGGAACTCATTGAGAGAGACAGGGCGTTTGAACTTGGTTTCGAAATACTTTGCAGGCAAATCTTTGATACGCTTTTTTATATCAGCAATGCGATTTGCCCATTCGCTATCAGCGGGTAATGAATAGTGGTATTCTGTATTGAGATAGGCTATAGGGTTGCGTTCCATCATCGCTTCTTGAATACGCGCGAGTGCATTTTCAATAGCAATAAAAGGATTATCTTCCAGTTGGTAAGCCGTTTTATCCGTCTTTGTGTATTCAAGAAAATCTGCCCCTAACTGCAACCAGTCGTTATTAGCAGCATCATAAGCCGCACGGACTTTCTCACTGTCACCATCAAGTATATCGCGATGTTTACGTATTTGAGCGAGTGTGCGTAACTTATCCAAAAGCATTGATTTGGTTTCACCCAAATTGCTGTTTTGATTTGTATTCGTGTCGCTCTGTTTGTTCATTAAACGAGAAGCATTGGCAGGTGTGTTTGGGATATATTTTTTATAACCATTACGGTCATAGCCTGCAAACAAGACCTCTTCATAACCAAGATTGTCAATAGTCTTGTTTTCCCATTCTGCAAACTCCCGGCGCAAACCTAATTTATCAATCAATCGGTCGGCATTTTCAATGGTTAATCCAGTATTTTCCTTTCCTGCATTTATTCCATCACGATAAATCGAATAGGTGATATTATCAAACGAACTGAATGGTAAATGTACGGACATTCTTTCTAAAAACCTCCTTTTCATATCAGCAGAAAGTTTGTTGTCATTTTGTACATTTTTTAATTTTTCCTTAGATGCGGATATTTTCTCTGGGTTACCGTAGTAGGTTAGCCATATATTGAAATCCAAGACTTGGTCTTGCGGCAATTTCTCATAGGCTTCATAAAGACTATTATCAAAAACACCGGGCGTTTCTTTGATGCCCAAACGGTCATACACATCTTCTATACTTATATACGGGTAGTGTCGTGGCGTATGGTCAATAGGTAGTTCTTGTCCCCTCTCTTTAAGGAATAGGTACTGCAAACCACTGAGTTTTGAATTGCCGTCAATATAAGATATTACATCTTCGTAGATAGCCTGCGACATAGATTGTGGCAGGTCTTTCACAAGGTTTTGCAGATGTTTGACTGTATCTTTTCCAGAATGGAGTTGTGTTGGCGGGTACATTGGAGTATAGGCATCTCCCGTATAAGTGCCTGCATTGTTGCCCTCACGGCTATCCACAAGCGAGGAGGGCATTACCAACGAGATTTCACCATAGCCGTGGTGGTCTTGTTTGGCAATGTCTATGACTGCTGCGGACGGATTGGCTAATCCGCCTGCTTTGAGTACTTTGCGTAGCTTGTCGGATGTGATGTTGTGC
>JBNMIS010000108.1:0-2927 GCA_050873385.1 Bacteroidales bacterium
ATATTGTCTTTTATGTTCGTCTTTTTTGGGGGTCCTGTTGCACAACGGATGCAACAGCAACGCGGCAAAGTTACAACTATTATTCCAAAACTATGTTTTCCGCCGCCGAAAAATAACAAACAGGCGTTTCAATCACTTGCTGAAAAACTATAAACCGCCAAATATTATAATATTCAGCGGTTGTAATCGCTAAATATTATAATATTCAGCGGTTGTAATCGCTAAATATGCACTTTTGCTTGTGTATCCGTCAAGTATTTCATATCTTTGCAGCAAAACCAATGATCGTATGATACAGCGAAAACTATTATCGGTATTGCAACGGCAAATGCACAAGGGAAAGGCCGTTATATTGATTGGTGCCCGCCAAACGGGTAAAACGACTTTGCTCAAAGAACTCATTGCCGATAAAGAGCATAGCCTGTGGCTCAATGCCGATGACTTGGAAATCCGCAATATGGTGCAGAACCTTACCCTTTCGCGCCTGCAAAGTCTGTTCGGACGCTACGAATATATTGTCATTGATGAGGCCCAGCGTATCGAAAATATAGGCATACAATTAAAACTCATCACCGACAATATGCCCGATATACAATTGCTTGTAACGGGAAGTTCTGCTTTGGAGGTTGCCAATCGTGTCAATGAACCATTGACTGGAAGAAAATATGAATATAAACTTTATCCGTTGTCTTTCGACGAATTGCAAACCCATTCTGGATTGGTAGAAGAACGTACAAAACTGCCGATACGGTTGGTGTATGGCTCATACCCCGATGTGGTGTGTCGTCAGGGTGAGGAGAAAACTATTCTTATGCAATTGGCTGATAGTTACCTCTATAAAGATGTCTTGGAATGGGAACGTATCAAGAAACAGGATAAACTGCTTAGATTACTGCAAGCCATTGCTTATCAAATGGGAAGCGAGGTCAGTTACAACGAATTGGCGCAGTTGGTTGGTTTGGACAAAGAAACTGTTGGCAACTATATTGTACTTTTGGAACAGGCGCAAGTTATTTTTCGCTTGGGTTCGTTTAGCAGAAATTTGCGTAATGAATTGAAGTTTGCCCGTAAAATATATTTCTATGATAATGGTATTCGCAATGCGTTGATTAACAATTTTGCAGATATAGAGATGCGGCCAGATACAGGTGCATTATGGGAAAATTATCTTATTAGTGAGCGACTTAAACGCAATCAATATAAAGGCATTTGTTTCAATGCCTATTTTTGGCGTACAACGCAGATGCAGGAGATTGACTATATAGAGGAATACGATGGCCAAATGTATGCATTTGAGTTCAAGTGGAACCCGAAGAAAACTGCCAAGCCTTGTCCTACTTTCCGCAGAGCCTACCCGGACATAGAGATACAGACGATTACAACCGACAATTATATGGATTTCTTGCTGTAAATCTTGGGACATGAATTTCCCACTTTGTGGTCGGTTCTGCACAATTGGGCAATACTATGCTTGTGTAGGGATATATCTTGTGTATGGATATATGATATATAATGTACCCCGTTGACGGAAGTAATTTGAACGGCGGGTGTCAGCGTATCTGTTTCTTCCGGTCTTGTGTCGGTGTGCCAAAATGGAGCGAGGATTTCGGGAAACGGAGATACTGTCTGAGCGTAGCGGGTTGTGTCTTCGCCGAAATCCAAGTGACTGATATTTTTGGCAACGCCCGAATGAAGTTTGCCTGTGAATGAAGCCTGATATAGCCCCCTCTTTGAGAGTGTTGGATGAGTCTCTTTGGTTTCTTTTCTTTGGGTTAGGCAAAAGAAAAGAAAGGGTTATTTAATGCCCTGGAACTTCTCGAACAACTGGAATTTCTATAATCACCCATCCTGTGTAATGAATTAGTATTAGTAGGTCTTATAGACAATGTCTATAATGCTCTTTTAATCTTTACTCTTCTAATCTCTACGCTCTATCACCTAGCCTCTATTGTGGCTGTATTGTGGTTTGGGTGCGGTTTGCTCTGAACAAAATCATGCTTTTTTGCGGACGTCAAGAATATTTTGTAACTTTGCGGCACTCTATTGGGAATTGAATAATAACAAACATAACAACTGAATAATTATGGTAAGTTACAAAGAATTGGGTCTTGTGAACACTCGTGAGATGTTCGCCAAGGCAATCAAAGGCGGATATGCTATCCCTGCCTTCAACTTCAACAACATGGAGCAACTCCAGGCTATCATCAAGGCTTCGGCCGAGACCAAGAGCCCGGTTATCCTCCAGGTATCCAAAGGCGCACGCAACTACGCTAACCAAACGCTGCTCCGCTACATGGCACAAGGTGCAGTGGAATATGCCAAGGAACTCGGCTGGGAGCACCCGCAGATCGTTCTTCACCTCGACCACGGAGACAGTTTCGAACTCTGCAAGAGTTGCGTTGACTTCGGTTTCTCGAGCGTCATGATCGACGGTTCCGCGCTTCCCTACGAGGAGAACATCGCCCTCACCCGCAAGGTTGTGGACTATGCTCACCAATATGATGTGACCGTTGAGGCTGAACTCGGCGTACTCGCCGGCGTAGAGGACGAGGTTGCCGCAGAGGAGAGCCACTACACCAAACCCGAAGAGGTAATCGACTTCTCGACCCGCACGGGCTGCGACTCGCTCGCTATCTCCATCGGTACCAGCCACGGTGCTTACAAGTTCAAACCCGAGCAGTGCACCGTTGATCCGCAGACCGGTCGTCTTGTTCCTCCCCCGTTGGCTTTCGACGTACTCGACGCCGTTATGGAGAAACTTCCCGGCTTCCCCATCGTGCTCCACGGCTCGTCCAGCATTCCGCAGGAGTATGTGGACATGATCAACAAATACGGAGGCAAACTCGAGGCTGCTGTAGGTATTCCCGAGGAGCAACTCCGCAAGGCTGCCAAGAGCGCCGTTTGCAAGATCAACATCGACTCCGACA
>JBNMIS010000109.1:0-2589 GCA_050873385.1 Bacteroidales bacterium
ACTGTCGGAACGGGAGTGGCAGATGTCGTGAACGATGGTGGAGTCTGGATTGTGAGCAACCCTGCAGGAGAATCAATAACGGCTTGTGTTTACGATGCGGCAGGGCGTCTGTGCGGGTGGCAGCAAACTGTGGATGCTTTCTTGCAACTCGATATACCGTCTTCACAAGGCGTATATATGGTGCATCTGCGTGGAACAAATACCGGCAAAGTGGTAAAAATCGTACGTTAGGGGAGGAAAGAAAGTATGAAGTATTTTATCAATATCCGGATGGTGGGGGCTAAGATGGAGCTTGTAGTGCTGCTCTCTTGCAGTGCGCTGCCCTTGTCGGCACAAGTAACGTGTGCATCAACTGTTGTAACGGCTCCTGCTGTTGTGTTGCCCGCAGCGGGGGTGGCTGCAATAGAGCAAAATCTCTGTCTTCCCTATACAGGAGAAACAAACAATGCACTTAACCCGAAGCAATCTGTAACTTGTCGTGTACGTACGGTCGCTGTATCTAAAAACAACAGACCTGTATCGGCGGCAAAAGGTGTCGTCACTCCGTCAATGCTTCGTGATGTCCCTAAAGCAAGTGTGGGTCATGGAATAGGAATTTGTGTATCAACCTCATTCCGTTCTTCGGTCAAGTCGTTGAATGAGTCGGGAATAGCCGTTATGCCGCAGGCAAATGACAACTGGACGGCAATCCGTCGGGCAGGCGTACCGCCCAACCCCGATAAAACCGATGAAGATTTGAACAACGGAGACTGTGAGAATGGTCCCATTGGAGACGCATTGTTCCCGTTGCTGTTGATGGCTTGCTTGTTCGCTTGTTGCAGAAAACGGCATTCACGTATGTCTGAGAACCCTGAAAATTGATATGACGAAATTTTACTCCATACTTATTGTCTCTTTCCTTCTGTGCGGAAGTCTTGTTAGTGCGCAATCCGGTTATATGCAGTTCAATCCTGCTGTACGCTACTCTCGTCTGGTCATTGATGCCAATCTCTGTCATTTCAAGGCTAATACCAAAAATGCAGGGTTCGCAAAGTACGATACGGACGGGAACTTGCTGGCTGAGAGTGAGTCAACACCGAGATTCGATTATGTACCCGGTCTGGTGGCGAAAGCGGTATTGGCGGCCGTGGATTTATATCGGGATTCCGTATGGGCTAAACCGTGGTTTTATAGCATCCGGGCCTATGGCGACAAGTTTGCGGCAGATTCACGCAGTGGAGGTAGTTTGGACGATCTGAACGCTTGCAAGATGTATTTCTCTCTTTCCGGTCTGACCGGATCGGGAGCGGTATTCGAGGATGCCGGTCGTAATGCGGCTTATCAAGTAGCCAAACAGAATGCTTTGACAGGATTGGAAGACCATAACGACAGATACTCCATTGCACAAGCCACGTCCGAAGCCTTCTCCGGTACGGATGATTATGCGGGTGGATGGTGGCATAAGTCTAAATATCCAAACGAGATGTGGTGCGACGGGCAGTACATGGGGCCGGCTCTGCTTGCCTTGTTGTTGGCTGACGGATATACGTTTGCAGATATGTCTGCTGCCGATGCATGGGATTTTCTGGGGAGGCAGTTCAGGATGGCATGGAGTAAACTTTGGGATTCCGATAGGCAATTGCTTTGGCATGCCTTCACTGCCACGCCTTCTCGGACGCAGACTGTCGGTTGGGCGGATCAGGATGATTCTTCCGCACATTACGGGGTGTCAAGCGAGTATTGGGGACGTGCCGCGGGATGGTATTTTCTCGCGTTGGTGGATGTCTTGGAACTGATGCCGCAGGAGTGCCAATACTATCCGGTATTGAGAGAGTATGCAAATAATGTTGCAGAAGGACTGGCGCAACGGCTGCAACCGCAAGGGGCATGGTGCCAGTTGTTGGCTTATCCGGTTGGAACAGTTCCCGAAGGTTGCACCAAGGCTAACTATTTGGAGGCGTCGGCATCGGCCATATTCACGGCGGCATATCTCAAAGGTATGCGCTTGGGCTTGTTCGATACGGATTATAGTGCGGTGGCAAAGAAAGCCTACAAAGGGTTGGTGGAAAACTTCCTGACAACTGATTCCTTGCTCATTAATTCCTGTGCATCGGCTGGGTTGAGTGCGGATAGAGACGGAAGTGCCAAGTACTATTTGGAAGGTAGCGATACAAAGAAAATAACAACCTATACGGAGGGAAAGATCCTGGGCGCATTCGTGTTGGCGGCAGTGGAATACGAACGGTTGTACATGCCGGAACAGGACGGTTCCGATACGGATAATGGTTCTTGCAATTGTTTGCAGGTGACAATGAAAGAAAGATAAATATCGTTCTCGATATTTTATATGTTGTGTGTTTGTGTGGGAGTGTCCGTGAGGACGCTCCTTTTTTGTTTTGCGGTACACGTTCTGTTTTACCCGTAGGCTGAATTGGATTAAAACTTATGGGTTGGTAGCATTGTTGCTTCCGGCATGGTATCGTTGCATCAAAGAATAACGGATTCGCTGATTTTGCTCATTGGTCCGGTTAGCCGCATCTGTCCTGTCATCTTTCCTGCAATTGTCCGGTTGTCAATCGCCGGATTGTACATTCCCGCGACCCCTCAAGC
>JBNMIS010000110.1:0-2488 GCA_050873385.1 Bacteroidales bacterium
CCGTCCCTGGAGTCGGTTTGCTTGTAAGCATTATACAAGCCATCGTATCCCAACGAATGGTATCCTTTTCCTGCGGCACTATGCGCAGCATCGAACAATGCCGCGCCGGATTTTCCGTCGAGTGCGGCATAATGCGTTGCCGAAGGTTGTGCGAGCAACGGGAAAGCCGCAAACAAAAAGCCCACTAAGGTAACAATGTGTTTTTTCATGATTATTCTTTATCTTTTTTCGGTTTCCAACATAACAGCCAACAGTTCCTCCTGCGAGCAGGGTTTCTGTTCGCCGGTAAACATGTTTTTCAGCATAACGGTATTGCTCTGCATCTCATCGCCCCCGACCACAGCCACATAAGGTATATGTTTCTGGTCGGCATAGTTCATCTGACGTTTCATCTTCACCGTCTCGGGATAAATTTCCACCGCAAGTCCCTGCCTTCGCAACTCCGCAGCCCAACGCAGCGCATACTTCTGTTCCTCTGTTCCGAAGCAGGCAAAGAGTATCCGTGTGGTTTGCGACAGCGTTTCGGGATACAGATCCAGTTGGTTCAAGACGTCGTAGATACGATCGGCACCGAAAGAGACACCTACCCCCGACACGTCAGGCATTCCGAAGATACCCGTCAGATTATCGTAGCGACCGCCACCCGTGATGCTACCCATCTCCACATCGCGTGCTTTCACTTCGAAGATGGCCCCCGTGTAATAGTTGAGTCCGCGCGCCAGACAGAGATCCAATTCCAGCGTGCAATCCTCCGTTGCAACGTTGTTATCGTCAGCCAAGCCGAACAACGTACGCATCTCCTCCACACCTTGCAATCCCACTTCGCTACCGGATAGGATGACCGCCAGTTTATCCAACTTTTCCGCCGTTGTGCCACAGAGATTCAGAATCGGCTGCAAAGCAGCAATGGCATCCTCCATCAGCCCCTTTTCCGCCAATTCCCGATTGACATTCTCCAAGCCGATCTTATCCAACTTGTCGATAGCCACCGTGATGTCCATCATCTTGTCCGGTGCGCCTATCACCTCGGCAATACCCGCCAAGATCTTACGGTCGTTGACATGAACAGCAACCCGAATCCCCAAGCGCCGATACACTTCCTGCACAATTTGCAGCAGTTCCAACTCACAAACGAGCGAGTCGGTACCTATCACATCCACATCACACTGATAGAACTCTCTGTAACGCCCTTTCTGCGGACGGTCGGCACGCCAAACAGGCTGAATCTGATAGCGTTTGAAAGGGAACTGTATCTTATCGCGATTCTGCACGACAAAGCGAGCGAAAGGAACCGTAAGATCATAGCGAAGCCCTTTCTCGGAGATGCAACGCGTCAGATGAGGAAGATTCTCTGCTGACACATCTTCGCCATCCATACCCTGCAACCAATTGCCTGAATTGAGTATCTTGAAAAGCAATTTGTCTCCTTCTTCGCCATACTTTCCCATCAAGGTGGACAGGTTTTCCATCGCCGGCGTTTCGATCTGCTGAAAACCATAGAGGCGGAAAACGTCCCGCACAGTCGAGAAGATATATTGGCGCCGCTCCATTTCCTGAGGAGCAAAGTCGCGAGTTCCTTTGGGTATTGACGGTTTCATCATCAGTTTCTCCATTCTATTAGTCTGCAAAGATACATCTATTTTTTCACTTGCACAAAAAGAGGGCTTTAGCCTCCGGGCAACCTATTCGGAGAATTTAATCTGTATCCGTTTTATAGACGTTCGAGATGTTCTATAATAAATGGGACTATGCGTGTTACTAAGAGTATTAAATGTAACCGGATTGGACGAGTAGGAGTAATTAGAAAAATCGGACGAACGGGAGAAAGAAACAAGTTTTCCTTTATATGGAAAAAGAAAAGAGTCCTCACATTTGCCGTAAGAACTCTTTTTTTCTCAGTTGGAGGTACCTGGCGGATTCGAACCGCCGTCCCCGGTTTTGCAGACCGATCCCTAACCGCTCGGGCAAGGTACCCTGCTTCCCATATCGGGAAAAAGCGGTGCAAAAGTACACTTTATTTCTGACACTTGCAAATATTCGGCGAAAAAAACGACACTAAAGGCTTTATCGGACACGAGTGTTCTCCGCTAATAGCCGCCAATGAGCAGTTAATTCTATTTAATCAACCGACAGGATGCTACAGAGAGACCTCTCCACCCCCTCCAAGGGTCCCCTACTACACCCTATTCGGGTTTGTGGGGGCCCCGCAACAGGAGGGGCTAACAATGCCAACATTTTCTTAATCTCCCGTTGAGGAGCCATGTTATTTACGATTGGACAATTTACGATGTACGATTTTGCTTTACTCACCTCATCTTCATCTCCCGATGAGGGGTCGACGAGGGGTGCTTGAGGGGTCGCGGGAATGTACAATCCGGCGATTGACAACCGGACAATTGCAGGAAAGATGACAGGACAGATGCGGCTAACCGGACCAATGAGCAAAATCAGCGAATCCGTTATTCTTTGATGCAACGATACCATGCCG
>JBNMIS010000111.1:0-1745 GCA_050873385.1 Bacteroidales bacterium
AGTAGGTAGCCTCGTGAAAAAGACAATCCACTCCCTCGACCATGGGGATTATTTTTTCGCTGTATGCCGTGTCGGAACAATAGGCATAACGATAGGACGGAGAGGGCGGGGTGGTGAGTTGTTCATTGGAGAGCCATGTGCCGTCGGCAACATGGTACCCCTCTCCCTGTTTGATGGCAGGGAGAGCGCATAGCGGTATCCGGTATTGCTCTATCACTTCACGGCGAATATGTCTTTCGTGCGGTTTCTCTTCGAACAGAAAACCACAGCACGGTACTCTGTGTTTCAGAGGAATCGTGCTGACGGAAAGAGACCTGTCATCGTATATGACTTCGTTCTTGCGGGGATTGAACGTGTGTATCAAAACCGTGAAGGGCAGGTCGGCACAGAAGTAGTTGAGCCATGGCGTCAGCAGACGTTCCAGGTCGGGCTGCGCATAGATATGCAAATCGCGTGTCCGCTGCATCATACCGAGAGAGGATATCAGTCCGATCAGTCCGAAACAGTGGTCGCCATGGAGGTGGGAAATAAAGATGTTATCCAAGCGTGCTATCCGTATAGCGTCCTTGCGAAGCGTGAGTTGTACCCCCTCGCCACAATCGATGAGAAATTGTTTCTGGCACAATTCAAGCAGTTGCCCACTTGGTGTATGTAACCGAGTGGGCAGCGCAGAACCACAACCTAATATGGTCAGTCTTCTATCGCTCATTTGGTCCGCTGCCGTATGTACAAGCGTGTGATAACGTTTTTGGTGTCTTGCGGAAAGGCTCCCTGCATGATCCAACCATAATAGCCGGTGTCTTTCTTCAGGACCTCCCGTACAGGTTGCCCTTTGTATTTACCGAAGCCAAAGACTTCTTCCCCTTTTTCGTTGAAGAGAATGCGTCCAGCATAGTCAGCCGCTTTATGCTGCGTGGTATATTCCGCCAATCCTTCTATTGTATCCGGCAGGTCGGGATATCGTTCCAACTGTGCCATCAGGACTTCTGCGGTTGCCATGGTGTCGGCGTTGGCAGAATGTGCATTTTCCAAGTCTTTCCCACAATAGAAACGATAAGCCGCCGTCAGGTTGCGCGGTTCGTTTTTCTGGAATATGACAAAAGCGTCAATACGATGGTGTTTCCGCAAATCGAAGTCGGTCATACCTGCCCGCAACAACTCTTCCGCCAGCATAGGAACATCGAAGTGGTTGCTGTTGTAGCCAGCCAGATCGCTATCCCGCAATACATTCACCACCTCCTGAGCAATCTGCTTGAACGTAGGGCAATCGCGTACATCTTCATCGGTAATACCATGTATTCCGGTGCTTTCTTCCGATATATGGCGTTCGGGATTGATACGATACGTTTTGCTCTCGCTACTGCCATTGGGATAGAGTTTGTAATAGGACAACTCTACCACCCTGTCGTTTACCAAATCAAGCCCCGTCGTCTCCAGATCGAAGAAGACAAGAGGGCGTGCCAGTTTGAGTCTCATTTCAATCGTTGAGCAGCATTGGCATAAGCAACATCAGGAGATCTTCGTTTTCTTCGTTTTCGAAGGGGAGAATAAGTCCTGCTTTGCTCGGGTCGGCAAGTTCCAGAACAACCTCATTGGAGGTGATTGCTCCGAGAATCTCAATCAAGAACGGCGACTTGAAACCGATGTTCATGGGTGTGCCTTTGTAGTCGCAAGTGATTGTTTCTTCCGCTGACGTGGAGAAATCGATGTCCTGCGATGAGATATGTATCTTGTCGGTTTCGATA
>JBNMIS010000112.1:0-1563 GCA_050873385.1 Bacteroidales bacterium
CAAAGCATTAGGCGCCCATTCCCGGAAGACCCACCCATCGGCAGTTTTGTGCAAACCAAAATAGAGATAGCCGTCTGCGAAATCGGACAACGAAATACCTTGCGTCAAACGTTGTTCGGTTTGGAGGGCATAGTCGTAACGTCCCAGAATGGCATTCTCAAACGGTTTGAGATAGGGGTCAGACTTGATTATTTTGAGCGTTTTCATGGCTTGTCACCACTTAGAAATTGGATCTGATATCTCTGATTTTAACGATGATTTTGCGATAAGATTGTCCCTCGGCAATACACGGCTGGTGGGCATCTTCCGGGAAGAACACCGCGAAATGCCCTGCAGGAACATATACCTTTGTGGTGGCCTTGTCTCCATAGAATTCTATATCTTTCTGCTCGTTGTAAGCCGATGTGACAGATTCACAGTCGCATTGCGCCTTCCATCCGATATACTCATTGCCATTGAGAGGTATCTGAATGTCAATATACTCTTTGTGCGCCTCCATGCGGCAATCTTCCTCTTTTTTCCCGATGACATCATTGATATTCACTACGAGGTCTTCTCCCGCCAATTTGATTTTGCACGCAGGAAGCGTCAGCAAATCGTTGTGGGCATAGAATTCCATGAACTGCTGGAACATGGGTACGCAGGCATAGTAGGCATCTGCATTTTCAAGTTTGTCGATAATCATTATTGTAATTTTTTGATTGATACACTGCAAAGATACGACAAGTTTTTCAGATAGCACAAATCTGTTGGCGAAATTAATTTTATTCATCATCCAATTCCGCCAACGGATAACGCAAGTTGTTTTAATTACTCCGAATTGCCCGATGTCTGTGTGTGATTATGCTATGCCGGTCACTCATTGAGAGGTCAAGTTGTTTACGATTTGACAATTTACGATGTACCATTTTTCCTCCTTTTATTTCCCGTTGAGGGGTGCTTGAGGTCCCGATGAGGGGTCGTGGTCCGCAGTTGCAGCATTTCGTGATTCCGTGCGGAAAAATAATGAACGAGTGCCAACAAACAGTATCCAATTATCTATTTCGGAGCGTCTTTCGGGAAAGACGGAAGATACTTGCCGATGGCAGACCGGAAAGACGGCAGAAACAAGACACCTCCCGGAAAAGTAAATTTCCGAGAGGTGCCAGGCTTTGGAATGGATCTTCCGGTTATACGGTTTTGAACATCTTCTGATTACTTTGGGCTTCGATGATGTTCACGACATAATCGCCTGCACGTTCAAGAACCCGGACAACATCCTGGAAATAGGCGCCCTCTTCATAGGAACATTCACCCTCGTTGACTTCCACAAGGATGTCGTTGAGCAGTTGATCGCGGAGCGTATTGATGGACAATTCGACTTCACGTGCTTTGTCCATCATACCAGGAATGACATCTTCGGAATGCAAATCTTCGACCATTTCATCGATTGCTTTACCGACCAAGGTGATCATTTCCTGAATACGGTGCCAGTGTTCTTCGCTCCATACAACTTCTTTTTCACGATAACGCTGCACAATGCAAGCGACCTTGTAGCATGCATCGGCAACACTCTCTATTTCG